>CAZEYN010000010.1:0-16626 GCA_964516075.1 uncultured Candidatus Saccharibacteria bacterium
AAATCTTTGCTTGCAAAATTTTGGGGGAAAGAAAGTCCGGCAGGACCCGTTCAGTGCGATAAGTTACTCGAGTTATTTTTGACAGTAGGGACTGCGTGGTGTGGTAAAATTGTTTTATGGCTTTTATTCGAAAATTTACTACTACTTCGGGTGCTACTGGGGTGCAGGTGATTTATAAACAGGGAAGTAGGGTGGTAAAAACTGTGCATGTGGGGTCGGCAAATTCTGAGGCTGGGCTACAAAAATTACTGCGCGAGGCGCAGGGAATTATGGATGCCAACAAAAATCCTTTGTTTGACCTAAAGAAATTCGATAAAAAGTAAATATCGCCGCGAAACTATTTAGATGAGTTCTAGCTGGGTTTTGAGGCGGTTTATTAGAGATTCTTTTTCTTCTATGGCTTCGCGAGTTTCCTTGACTAGATGAGCTGGGGCTTTGTCGACATAATTTGGGTTCATCATGCGGGCATTTAAGGCATCTAGCTCGCGACCTACGGCGAGGATTTTCTCTGTTAGGGCGTCTTTGTATTCTTTGACGATTTTTTCAGGGACGTCGAGATAAAGTTCATGATTCGCCAATGCTAATCTGAGACCCCTAGGACTACCGGAAAGGGAAGAGACTGACGGAACCTTGGTTAAAGTTTTAATTAAGAGTAGATTGTCTTCCACGGTGCTGTCATTATCATACATAAGCGCGTATTTTTTGGCGTTATTGGTGCCTGGAAGGGCTTGTAAGGTGGCTCTGGCCTCGGAGACGATAGTGATTAAGCTTTCGAATTCGGTGGCGGTTATAGGGTCGAATTTGAGCTCTTTCGGCCATTCTGCGTTGATGATATAGCCTTCAGTCCAAGAGAGATTTTGCCAGACTGCCTCTGTCACGAATGGAGCAAATGGATGAAGCATTTTGAGAACCATCTCTAGAGTTGCTTTAAGTAATGAAATATTTTTGTAGATTTTTTGGCTCTCTAGGAACCAGTCTGCGTATTTATCCCAGATGGTTTGGTATAATACTTCTACTGCTTCGGCGAAACGGTAGGATTTGATGTTTTCTTCTACCGTCCTTAAGCAATCGTTTAGCTCGCGGCAGATCCAGTCTTCGCCGGTGTTGTCGGTACTATACGGAGGAGCTGAAAACGATTCATTCTCGACACGCTCGCCTGATTCGTCGACGAATGATTGAATGAGGCGGGAGATGTTCCAAAGTTTATTACATAGATTGCGACCGCTGATTACGTTGTTTTCGGAGAAGGCTTGATTCATGCCGGCGGAACGACCCCTTAAAATACCTAATCTGAAGGCGTCGGAGCCATATTGAGCCACTAAATCCATTGGGCTAATGACATTGCCCTTGGATTTGGACATTTTTTTGCCGTGCGCATCTAGAACTAAGCCATGGAGATAAACTTCTTTGAATGGGACTTCACCGGTAACATAGAGACCCATCATAATCATACGAGCTACCCATGCAAAGAGAATATCGGCGCCGGTTTCCATGACGTTGAGCGGATAATATGGAGTAGGGTTTTCTTCGGACCAGTCGGTGCAGACGATTGGCCAATGAGAACTAGAGAACCAAGTATCGAAGGTGTCTTCGTCCCTAATATATTTGACCCCTGATTTTTCGATTTCTTTAAGGTGGGTGCGGCGATCAAAAATCCAATCTGGCTCGTCGGTGGCACGTGGGTCGACTTTTTTGAACATTGGAATGGCTATGCCCCATGGAATTTGGCGAGAAATATTCCAATCTTTAAGGTTTTCAAGATAATTAATGAGGACTTTTTGCTTATTTTCTGGGTAAAATTTGATTTCGTTATTATTAAGGTGATTGATGGCATTACTGGCGAGTTTTTTGACATCGATAAACCATTGTTCTTTAAGCATTGGCTCGATGACGGTGTCACATTTATAACAGTGCGCAACAGAGTGAATGATGCTTTTTTCGCCGACTAATAACCCCTGTTCTTTGAGGTTTTTGAGGACTTTTTTGCGACATTCCTTGGTAGTGAGATCGAGATATTCGTCTGGGACATTTATCATGTGACCATCCTCAGAGATAACTTGGATGCGCTCTAGGTTGTGGCGCTCGCCGACCTCGAAATCGTCGAAATCGTGAGCCGGGGTGATTTTGACGGCGCCGGTGCCGTAGGTTGGGTCGGCATGTTCATCGGCGATGATGGGAATTTCTCTATCTGTTAGGGGAAGTTTGACGGTTTTGCCGATTAAATCTTTATAACGCTCGTCCTCTGGGTTTACCGCTATGGCGGTGTCGCCGAAGAGGGTTTCTGGGCGGGTGGTGGAGATAATTATCGCGCCAAGTTTCGAAATATTACTTCCTTGACACACTAATCTATACTCGATATCCCAAAGGGTACCTTTTTCGTCTTTGTGTTCTACTTCTATATCAGCGAAGGCGGTTTGGTGCTTTGGGCAGAAGTTTACCAGCTTTTCACCCCTGTAAATTAGACCGTCGTTCCACATTTTTTCAAATGTAGTATAGACGCGATCAATGACGTTTTCATCTAGAGTAAAGGTGAGATCTGACCAAGAACAAGAGGCTCCTAGGGCGCGAAGTTGGAGCTCCATATTGCCACGCTGCTCGGCGACAAAATCCCAAACTTTAGCGTAGAGTTCATCACGGTCGTATTCAAAACGAGTATGCCCCTGTTTCTCGAGATTTTTTTCATAAACGACCCAGGTTTCAAAACCGGCATGGTCGGCACCTGGGATATACCAAGTAGAATTACCTCTTAAGCGATAGTAACGAGTAAGAGAATCTTCAATTGCGATAGTAAGACCGTGACCGATGTGGAGATTGCCGTTGGCGTTTGGTGGCGGCATAACTATGCTGTAGGTTTCGAGATTTTTGCCTTCAAATCTATCGTCCACGCCATCACTATTATTGTCTACTGGAATAGTCGGGACGGTTGGTTCGAAAACTCCGTCGGCCTCCCAGGCGACGTAAATATCTGATTTATATTCCCCCGGTTCATAACTACTCGCAAATTTCATAAGACCATTATACTACATTTTATCTTAATTTAAGAGTGAAAAACAGTATTTATTACACAGCAATTATAAAGACGGGTCCTGCCACCGTATTCCATCCCCGAATACGGTGTCACCCGTCTTGATTCTACGATGCATTACATAAAAAATAGACCCTTAAAGGGCCTATTTTTGAATTTTATAAACAATCCCAGTAGATGTCTTGTTCTTCTTCGGTCATTTCATCCCAATCGAGGCCTGGGTCTACGCCGTTTTCCTCGAGACATGCGTCAACTTCGAGTTCGGACCAAGCTTCGTCGGTGGTTACTGATTCGACGGCGTCGGCAATTTTATTGGCGGCAACAATGCCAAGGATTAAAAAAACTACAGAGATAACTAAACCAATTACACCTGTAACTACGCCAGCAATTGACATGCCTTTACCCTCGGCTTTTTTCACGAGTGCAATAATACCAAGTACTAAAGCAACGATACCGCAAATAATACCGAGATAAATAGTCCAGCAAAATACAACGGCTACGATACCGCAAACCATTGACGCGATGCCAAGACCTTTGCCCATTTGTTTTGCTTTGGTTTTGGTTTTTCCTTCAACCATAAAAACTCCTTTAGTTAAGTTAATTTCATTATATTTAAAAGAAACTTAAAAAGCAAGAAAATTACGCTTTATATTCAAGATTTTGGCGAATCTGTTCGAACTCTTTTGGAGTTAATTCTAGGGTGCGGCCATAGCTCCAAGTTTTATCAAAGGGGATTAAATGAACATGAGCGTGGGGGACATCGGTGCCGATAACCTTGAGAAAAATTCGCGTGTGCAGCTTATCTTCCATATTTTTAGCTAGTTTTTTGGCTGTAGCCATTAAAGCTAGGTAATCTTCGTCTGGAAGATCATAAATTTTGTCAACTTCGTTTTTAGGGACTACCAAAGTATGACCCTTTGCTTCTGGGTTGATATCTAAAAAAGCGCAAGTCTTGTCGTCTTCGTAGATTTTATAGCTAGGAATTTCTCCGTTAATTATCTTCGTAAACAGGCTTGGCATGGCGTTTTCCTTTCTCTATTTTGTGAATCATTAAATAATAAATCTCGGAGAAGATAAATGCAAAGGCGAGAGCGCCAATAACATCGATTGGATAATGAAGACCGGAAAGAACGCGGCCAACACAAGTAAGAGAAATCAAGATAACCATAATAATATCGAGAATGGTACGTGTAGCGCGCGACTTAATATATTTAGGAAGCATAATAGTGATAATAAAGAAAATTGTAGCGACAGTCATAACGTGGGAAGAAGGGAATGACGATACACCAGAACCATCCGGGCGTGTATTAATGATTAAAACGTTGTTAAAAAGGAAATAAATTCCAACCATAATTAACAGCGGAATCGGCACGCATAAGAGACGAGCATCAACCTTCTTGAGAGATTTGCGCGTAATCCACTGATATAACCCAAGCAAGGCAAAAACCGCTAAGGATAAAATTGATATTGCTAATGTGATATTTGTAATAAGTTCCCAATCCATATTTTTATTATACAACAAAAAATGATTTTTATGGCTATTTGTTAGGATATTATAAAAAATACACCCTTTACAAAGGTGTATTAAATTCGAAATGGTATGCCCGACAGGATTTGAACCTACGACCTTTTGCTCCGCAAGCAAACGCTCTATCCAGCTGAGCTACGGGCACACGTGTGGATGTTTGAAACATCCACCCAGAAATTAAATGAACATCATCTTGCGACGACTTTTCTATTATACCATATTTTTTGAAATTTTGAAAAAATTATTCGTGTTTGTGAGCGTGGGGATGATTTTTATGATCTACGTAGCCGTATTTTCCAGTAACTGGGTCTTTGAAAAGAAAAATTTTAGGCGGAAAAATCGTAAATAGCGGACAGCAAATAACGATAATAAAAATTCCGAATAGAGAGACAATATTAAGAGTATTTGAGAATTGGCTAACAGAAAGCAGGGAATAGAAAACAGTTTGACTAAAAATGATACAGATACAAAAAATCAAAATATCTATAGGAAGAATGGCTTTTTTGGTGAAAATTTTATACAGATAAAATAGAAACGGAATAGAAATAATTAAAGAGAGCAGGCTGAAAAATTTGGCAGAGAAATAATTTGGGTTATCGCCAAAAAGTGGAACATCGTAAAGACACCAGATAACAGATGGAATAATAGCGATTTTGATATGCTCCCAGGTGCTTTCATTAACGGCAACAAAAAGTCCGATAAATTTATCGTGGTGACAAAAATTGTAAACAAAATGAAAAAGACAGCCTAAAGTTATAATTACAACACTGCCGATAATGATATCGAGAATATTCATGCTTTGATTATATCATACTAATATTTACAGATGGGGCGATTTTATGATAAAATTATAGATGGAAGCGTGGCCGAGTGGTTGAAGGCGCACGACTCGAAATCGTGTGGGCCCTTGCGGGTCTCGGAGGTTCGAATCCTCTCGCTTCCGCCACAAATCTTTGGACAAAATTTATTTCGTGCAGAGATTTATGAAGGAAGCGAAGGGGATACTTTAGTTATCCTCTCTTTATTTGAATAAAAATTTGATTAGTGATATGATTAAATTATTATGGGAAAGCGGGAAAAAATAATTAAAGAAACAAAAACGGTGGGCTCAAAAACAAATGAGGCAAAAACAAGTGAGACTAAAAAGCCCAGTTTAAAGGCTCGCTCGCAAAAAATAAGAGCAAAGTTATTAAAAACCTATTATGGTAATCCTATCCATGACATGAAGTTAATAGCCATAACTGGCACAACTGGTAAAACTACGGTGGCACATTATATTCATGAAATTTTGCGTTCCGCCGGTGAGCGAGTGGCAGTATTAGCATCTGAACAGCCTTTTAAACTAAGAACGCTGCATAAATTTTTATCCGATGCATGGAAAGCTGGTGCGAATTATGCAATAGTGACCGTACCGAATGAAGGTTTAAGGGATAATATTTTTTACGATTTACCGGTTTATATTGCCGCAATGACCGATTTTGCTACCACTGGGTTAAAAGATATAACTCCGGAAGAATTCTTGGAGAATGAAAAAACTTTATTCGACATGAAGCCAAATTTTGTAGTTTTAAATAAAGATGATATAAATTATGATAAATTTTCGTCTTTTAAAGGTGAAGATGGCGAGATTGATTACGGAAGAACAAGTAGTGATGTGAAAATTTTGAATTCTAAATTATATTCAAAGGGAACCGAAGCGACTTTATTAATTAGTCCGGATATAATTTCGGTGGCTACATTTTTGACAGGTGAGGTAGTAGTGCTATATATGGCGTGTGCGGCAGCAATTGCTACGGTTCTAGGTATTAAAAACGACGATATTATCAACGGAATTGCCGAATACAATCCTGAGTAACCTTAATATCTTCAAAATTATGTGGACCATCTGCGCGAAGAATAGTTTTTTCGTGACCCTTACCTAAAATTAAAACTAAATCACCTTTTTTGGCGTTTTTAATTGCTAATTCGATGGCTTTTTTGCGATTTGGTTCTTTGAATAAATTTTTTCCAAGTTGTTTGCCGGCTTTTTCGGCACCTTTTATGAAGCCGTTCATAATCTGTTCTAAGGGCTCATCACGAGAGTCATCTTCTGTAATAATGACTATGTCGGAATTTTTGGCTAGAATTTCGCCACGAACCGGACGAGTGGACGGATCGCGACGACCAGCACCACCATGGACAGAAATAATACGACCTTTGTGACCTTTGACACTCTCAAAAACTTTCTCGATGGCGTCTGGAGCGTGAGCATAATCGACAATAACCGTAAAATCTTGACCTTCATCAATAACATTCATGCGCCCCTCGACACTTTCAAGAGATGAAATACCTTGCTCAATTTGATGCTTATTTAAGCCTAACTTTTCACCAACAACTGCTGCAGCTAGGGAATTATAAACATTGAACTCGCCGGGAATTTGAGTCTTAATATTCATATCGTGGAAAGAGTATTGAACACCTGTCGCCTGTAATTTGATATTTTCTGGGCGGTTTTGACCTTTTTTAATACCGTATGTTGTATAATTTTGAGCGATTTTTTGATATGTTTTAGTGGCTGGGTCGTCGGCATTCAAGATATTGAATTTAGCTTTTTTGAATAATTTACCCTTGGCGTCGCGATATTTTTCGAAAGTTTTGTGATAATCTAAATGTTCGTGTGTGAGGTTGGTGAAGACGGCGATTTCTACTGGGATATTAAGTGTGCGATATTCGGTGAGAGCGTGAGAAGTAACTTCTAAAACCAAAAATTCAGCGCCAGCGTCAGCTATTTGTTTGATGCGTTTATTAAGGGTGAAAGCATCAACCGTAGTCATGTGACCAAGTTCTGGTTTTAATTTATTAAGACCATAAGCAACAGTCGTCATAAGACCAGTTTTATAGCCGGCCTGGTTTAACATATTCCAAATCATAAAACATGTAGTGGTTTTACCGTTTGTGCCAGTTACAGCTATCACGCGAAGCTTTTTGCCTGGAAATGAATTTTTAACACTAGCCATAACGGCTTGTGAATAGTGATATGGCAAAACTAACTGGTTATAATGTGGCATTTTTTCTAAAGTTTTTTTGAGCATTTTTCTCCTATCTATAATGTTTTAATGAATCTATTGGGTTTTTAGAAGCGGCTTTAAGAGCTGGGTAAATTCCAAAAACAATACCGATAGCTATAGTAGTAAGGAATGTGATTGCGATAATTTCCCAAGAAATAAATGGCGCAAACGGCGTAATAATGGATATTAAGAAGGATAAAATATAACCCAAAATTAGACCGAAAATACCGCCGGTGATTGAAAGAATTAAAGATTCAAAGAGGAATTGAACTAAAATATTATTAGAGGATGCGCCGACGGCCTTTCTAATTCCGATTTCGTGGTCGCGTTCCGCTACAGAGACGAGCATGATATTCATAATACCAATTCCACCTACAATTAAGGAAATAGCCGCTACAATTGCTAACATCCCAGAAACTATCGTAAATAGACTGCTGGCCGGATGTGTAATATCGTCACCATAGGAAACTAAGAAGTTTTTGTCGCCGGACTTATTCTCGGTTAACGCGTTATTTATATTGGTAGAAATAGCACCTAAACTATCTGTATTATTAGCTTTAATATTAATTTGTTGAATTTGTATGGAACCGGTGATTTTTTCTAGACTTTCCACATCGATAATTAAAGTGTTATCTAAATCAGTATTATAAAAATTGATAGACTGATTTATTTTATCAAGAACACCTACAACTACGAATTTCTCACCCATAATAGTCACGCTTTTACCGACAGTGCTGTTTATAGTGTTAAAAAGAGATAAAGACAGAGTATAACCAAGAACGACAGAATTCGTTTTATTATTATCCGTAATAAAAGTACCGTACTTTAAGGTTAATGGCTCTATATTGGTAAAATCTTGGTTAGTGCCAAGAACAGGGACCGATGTGATGGTATTTTTTTCGGAAATTATAGTGTTAGTAGAAAGAGCAACAGGTGAGGCACAGGAAACATTATCTACCCGAGAAATAGTATCAATATCACTAAGAGTAAGATTTGAAGTTTGAAATGAGTTGGCGGACGTAAGTTCTTCTACAATATTAGTAACGGAATCTTTAGTAGATGTAGGTCGGACTACGATCAAATCATCACCAATAGCCTTAGTTTCGTCCTTGATTAGATTAGAAATACTTCCCATTAGAGATAAGATTAAAATAATACTAGCTACACCAATAGCAATACCGAGACAGGTAAGGAATGAACGTGTGCGGTTCTTTTTGATAGCGTCCTTTGCGAGTCTATAATGAGTTCTGATTAATACCGTCATTATTTTTTTCTCCTAGATTTTTTCTTTTTGTTAGTAGTTTTAGGAGTGATGTTTTCTGATTTTTGATTTTTCTTTTTAATTTTAACACTAATTGGCTGCGGCAAATTGGCGTCTGAGACGGTTTTTATATCTGTATCAATGTGACCGTCTAACATATTAATGACGCGAGTGGCATAAGAAATAAGCGCAGGATTATGAGTTACCATGATAATAGTGTTGCCTTCTTCGTGGATAGATTTTAGTTCTTCCATTACGATACGCGAAGCACGAGAGTCTAAATTGCCGGTTGGCTCATCTGCTAAAATAATTTCAGGTTCCGAAACTATAGCACGAGCAATAGCAGCGCGTTGCTTTTGGCCGCCAGACAACTGATAAGGAAGATAATATTCACGAATATTCAAATTGAATCTTTTTAGTGCGTTTGAAGCGCTTTTTAATCTGGCGGTTTTAGAATATCCAGAATAAACTAGTGGCAACGCTACATTTTCTATAATAGTAAGACCATCGATAAGATTGTAGTTCTGAAAAATGAAGCCGATTTTTTTAGCACGTAAGCGTGCTTGGTGGCTGGCAGGAATATTAGCAACATCCTCGTTATTTAATAAATATTCTCCGCTTGAAGCTTTATCTAGGAGACCAATGATGTTTAAAAGAGTAGTTTTACCACAGCCTGATGGGCCCATAACCATAATGAATTCACCACGTTTGATGGTGAGATCGAAATCTTTAAGAGCGAACGACTCGGCATCGCCATAGCCGTATTTTTTGGTAAGATTTTTTAATTCGATAATATTTTCGCTCATAATCAATTTATGGCGGAAGCGAGAGGATTCGAACCTCCGGTACAGTTACCCGCACACACGCTTTCCAAGCGTGCGCCTTAAACCACTCGGCCACACTTCCGTCTTAAACTTATTTTATCATAAAAATACTAAAAATGACTACTGTTTTCTTTGTAAAATCACGAGATTTTCGATATGTGGAGTATGAGGGAAGAAATTAAAAATTTGAATGTCTATTATTTGATAATTTTCAAGGAGGTTTTTAATATCGCGCGCTTGTGTGGCTGGATTACAGGAGAGATAGATGATTTTTTCTGGTTTTACCTCGTTTAATTTTCCGATTAATTTGGTGTCACAGCCAGCACGCGGTGGGTCAACAATAACGGTTATGTCTGGCTCGATATAATTGGTGACGTTTTCCGATTTGTCCAAAATCGCAAGATGATTGCTTGATGGTTTACTAGATTCCGAAATGTCCGAAATAGCAATATTCTTGCAGAGCTCAGTAAAGGCGGATTTGTCGATTTCGACTAGGGTTAGATTTTTATCACGTGCGACGGAGAGTCCGATGGTTCCAACTCCGGCGTATAAATCTAAAACTTTATCCGTGGTAATATGGGGTTTAATTTTTTCTAGCGCCATTTCGTAGACCGGAAGATTAATCTGAAAAAATCCATTCGGAGAATATGAATATTTTTGGCCCAAAATTTGATCGGTTAGATTGTTAAAAATTGGGTGTGATTTATGATTTTCGTAGAGTCCGCCAGAAACTTCGCCATTTTGATTACATCTTAAAATCAACGATTGATAATTTCTGGCTTCGGCGTGATTTTGATTTAATTCATTAATGATTTTAGTGGCGGCTGTGAAAATTTCTGGACGTTCAATAGATGAATTTTGAACTGGATTTTTACAATGCGAACCGCGCATATGGAAAGCAGGGAAGATTTTTTGTAATTCATTATCCCAATAAAGAGCATATTCCATTTTATTGCGATAAAAATAATCTTTATGATCTGTAAAAATCGGTGGGGCGTTGATGGATATTTTTTGCTCTTTAAAAATTTCAATAATTAAAGCTTGTTTAAGTTTTAATTCATAATTATAATCTATAATTTGCCAAGGGGAAGTAGAAAGAAAGCAACTATCTTTAGGTTCCACACGAAACTGTGAAGGGCTACTGATTTTAGTGGCGATTGCTTCCGTGAAATTTGATTTATTTTTAGTAATTTTAAACTCTTCAACTTGTTCACCCGGCAAAGCATTCCAGAAAAAAAATTTCTTACCATCCGAATTTGTACCGAGAGCCATACCGCCCGGAATTATCTTTTCTATCTTGATCATATTTTATATTATACCAGAAATATGTTATAATTTTAATATGAACGCAGAAAAGGTCCTACGCGAAAATGAAAATTCAGCGCTTAATAATAATCAGATTATTTCAAGCGTGATGGGGAAGACTCATATTTCTGGTAAAGCAAAAAATATAAAAGGTATCACGGCTGCTGGTTTTATCACTGTGATGATTGTAATTTTTGCTTTTTTATTTAGTTCTGGCAATTTAATCCCTACAGCAATTTCGGAGAGATTAATAGAAGAAACCGACGTTCAATATGCTGATGCTATAGAAAGTAAAAAATTAGTTTTTCAACAGGCTTTGAAAAACGGTGAGTTACCAGATAATACGGTTGAAATCCTAAATAAATATGGGGTGGAAGTGGGATATTTAGAAAATGGTGTTTTTAAGGAGAAAAATAAAAGTGACAGTGAATTGGTTTTAAAATTTAATGACAATTTTATAACTGCAGATAATTTTATAGAGAACGTAAGTAATGATACTAAACTTTATAATGCTTTTAATAACGCAACTTATTCTCGCGCAGCTTATTATTATGACGATTCGGCTGAAAAGGTTTTTAATAAAATTGGCACCAGTAGAAATAACTACACATCTGATTCTGACTTCGATGAGGTAACGAGCGAAAAAATGGGCTCCGGAAGTAATATAAATATTGGAAGTGTTTCACAAGAGAAAAATAATAAAGGCGAAACCGTCACAAAAGAGAATGGCACAGCTAGTTCTAAATTGAGTGATTTTATAAATTCTGTAAAAAATAGTAATTCGTCATTGACTGTGAATGAATCTACCTTAAATACGGCCGATAGTTTAAAAGTGGCTGATACTATCTCAAAAGAGCAGCGCTCGAGTTTATTTTATACTTTATTTATGGAAAATATTAGTAAAATGAAGGCCGGAGAGGGAAATGAGTCTAAAATAAATGAGGAAATGAATTTCCTATATGAAGAAAGTGAGTCGGAAATTGTAGATGTGGAAACTGGCGAAATAATAAAAACAACTGGTTCAGCATTAGATTCGCCGAGTTTATATGCTATTTTATCTGGCGAAAAGGTAGACACGGAAAAAGTTGAGAATTACTCATCTGATAGAATACTAAAAACCGTTGAGAACAAACTTGGAGAGAGTGGAAGCTCGACTATAAAAAACACAGTAACCTCTACAAGCGGCAAGATGATTGGTTCTATTAGTAAAATAATTAATTTTGGTATTGAGCGGGCATCTGACGCGATTATTGATTTGGTTTCACCTACGGTCTCTAGCTCTTTAGTTGATAATTCTTACGATACAATAAAAGGGGTGAATGCTGGGGAATTTTTAGCCGAGGGCGCGGTTAACACTGGTAGAATGTTAGCGCAAGCGAGTGGAGCAACAGCTGGTGATACAGAGTCTGTTACCAAATACGCAAAGTTGAATTCCGAAATCGTCGCGATGGATGCAAAAGTGGATAGGGAAAATAGGAGTCCATTTGATATGACTTCTAAAAATACTTTTTTGGGGTCGATAATTTATAATTTTGCGATTTCGAATAATCTAAAAAATAATTCAACGGCAGTAAATTTTTCATCTTTGATAAATAGCACAGGTAATGCTATTTCTTCTCTGATGCCTGGCGCATATGCAGATGAGACTAGTAGTTATCTAACTTCTTTTGGTGATTGTGAGACTTACAGCACGATTGGTGCCGCTGGGACAGCCCATTGTTCAGAAATTGCAACTTTTGATACATCTACACTTAACGACACTTTTAATGATCCAGATTTTGTGGCTTTCGTGGAATCTAATACTACTTTAAATTCTTCTGGTAATAGAAGTATAAACAACGGCTCAGTGTTGGCAAAATTTATTTTGTATAATAATGAAAGAAACACACCATTAGGTGTAGTTGATGGTGGAATTCTAGATTCTTTATCAAATAATTCTAGTTCTATTTCTTTTATTTCGAATATTTTAGAATTGAGTGAGAAATTCTTTGGCGCTAGTGATAATGATAAGAAAATAGCCACTGGCGAAGCCTTTGTAAATTCTAGTAGTAATTCAGATTGGCAGAATTATAAATATGCACAAAGATATGTTTCTTTAGCTAGAGCAACAGAGGCTTTAAGACAATATTCCGGAGATTCTACGGCTTACAATAATATTACCTATTTTGAAGGTAACACTAATCCAGTGATTGCGTTTTTAGATAATTATTATAATTTGGCACAAAAATAGCTTATTCACTAATATATTCTACACTAGTGATAATCACTTGATGATCTTTAAAATTTTTAATGAGGCTTTGGCGCCTAGAATTATCTAATTCTGAAAAAACATCATCTAAAAGAATTAATGGTTTTAAGTGAGTTTTTTGATAAATTAAATTAGCTTCGATAAATTTAAGGGCAAGAATAATTGAACGAGTCTCACCCCTTGAAGCTGAATTATCGGCCGGATTTTGATTAAAATTAAAAATATAATCATCTCTATGAATTCCAAAGCTCGTGTGACCTAGATAAAAATCTTTTTTGAAATTATTTTCGAGAATTTTAAGATAATTATCTTGATTTTGGAAATCTATATCGGATTTATATAAAATATCAATTTTATCTTGATTTCCCGCAATAGAACGGTAGGTTTTAGTGAGGTTTAAATTTATCTCATTGATGAAATTTTTGCGCGCCTGAAAAATATCAGTGCCGTATTTTGCAAGAATTAGATTCCAAGAGAATAAATCATCTTGGTTGAGATTTTCTTTCTTAAGTAGCCCGTTTCGCTGTTTTAAAGCTTTTTCATATTTTAAGAGGCTATTATTGTAATTTTCATCAAATTCACTAAAAATACGGTCAAAATAATTACGTCGACGACTGGGCGCATGACTGATTAAATTTAAATCTGATGGTAGAAATAAAATTACAGGGTATTTATTTTTTTTAGGTAATCTTTTAGTTTTCTTATCTAAAATAATAAAATTTTTATTTTTACCATCAAAGGTGGCGGTATTTTTCTCGCCATTTACATATTCTAATTCGATACGGTAAAAACTCGTATTATGTTTAATGATTTCTGAATCCGTAGCACGAAAACTTTTACCGCGAGTTAAGATGTAAATCGCCTCCAACACTGAAGTTTTACCCCACCCATTATCACCTAAAATAAGCGAAGTATTAGAATCACAATCTAATCGATAATTAGAATGGTTGCGGAAGTTTATAAGATTAATAGATTTTATAATCATGAATTTAATGGCATTACGACGTGGATGTATTTATTGTCTTTTTTATTACGTAAAATTGCTGGGGTTGTATGGCTAGAGAATTCAAATTCAATTTCGTTGCTGTCTAGGGAATTAAGCGCATCAATCAAGAAACGTGAATTAAAATTAACTCTACCATCGGTTTTTACCTCTGTTTTAATTTTGGAATCATTTTCACCTAATTCGTTTATAATAGATTTTACAGAGAAAGTATCTGGTGTTTTAGCCTCACAGATAATTGAACCACCAACCGAGCGAGAAAATAGAGCAGCAAGTTTAGTGACGCGGATTAACTCTTCGCGATTTAGAGTTATTTTAACCTGGTTATCTTTAGGGATAAGTTTTTGATAATCTGGGTAACTATCATCTATGAGTTTAGAGATGATTTCGATTTCGCCAAATCTAAACCGTACTAAATCTTCATTGAATGAAATTTCGATTTCTTCCTCATCGTCACTAATTGAGTGAATAACTTCTTGGAGGGAAGTTGCTGGCACGATAGCTTGAACTTCACTTTCTACTTTATCAATAAGAATTTTTTCGGTCAATCTATAACCATCAGTTGAAGCTATAACTAATTTATTGTCGTAAGTATTAAAATATACACCAGTAAGGGTTGGTCTAGTGAGGTCATTTGAACTCGCTACAACAACTTGATTAATACTCTTCTTAAATTCACTAACACTAAGTTTGTAAACGACAGAATTATCTTCGTTAATCTCTGGTAACTCCGGAAAATCATCGGCAGCTACGCCATTTATAGTAGATGAATATTCACCAGCTTTAATAATAACTTTAGTGTCTTTATCTGATATTTCGATAACTTCATTTTTAGGGAGATTAGAGATAAATTCAGCTAGAAGTTTAGCTGGGACAGTAATAACGCCATTCTCAGAGCTTGATACCGGTATAAAATCTACTATTGCCATATCTAGATTAGTGGTAGTAAGTGATACTTTTTTATCATCCACTCTAATTAAGACGTTATTAAGAATAGGTAAGGTGACTTTATTAACGGCTATACGACTAATATTATTTAAAGCTTTACTTAATTTATCTTGTGTAACTTTTATTTTCATTTTTAAATCCTTCCTATTAATTTATTAGTAGTTGTTATAGTAGGGTATGTGAAATAGTGGAAAAAATTAATACTAAACAGAGGTGATTTTATTGTTAAAAAGATGGTGGAAAATGGTGATTTTAGGTGTGAATAAATAAAGTTTTTACACTGATTTTTATTAAATAAAAGTTTTACACGGATTTTTGCCAAAAAAATTCGCAAGGTTTTACAGATGGTTTTACACAATATTTCCACATAATAAGTAATATTTTTAACCATAAATTCTCTCCTTGATTTCTTCGATTTGATCACGTAGAACGAAATTTAATTTTAAATCTTGTTCAATTTTTTTAATACCATGCATGACTGTGGTATGATCTTTTACTCCTACTTCTGTAGCTATTTTATTAGTACTAAGATTTAATTCTTTGGAGAGAATAAACATGGAGACCTGACGCGCTGTTTTAATATTCGAAACACGCGATTTACCACACATCTCCTTAGTTGATAAATTGTAATATTTGGCAACTTTATCAATGATTTGTTTAGGTGAGGTAGGGCGGAGTTTGGAGGTTTTATTTATATTAACTGAGCCGTTATTGATTAATTCTAAAGGAGTGAGACCGCGGACTTCGGACATTAATAGAATAGTAGAAAATTCACCCTCTAAATCACGGATATTTGTATTTACATTCTCGGCGATATATTCGATGGCTTCCGGTTCAATTTCGGCACCCATAGATTCAGCTTTAGCACGCAGAATAGCACATTTATCTTCGAATTTAGGGAGTTGTAGGTCAAATGCTCCGGCCCAAGTTAAGCGTGAGGCTAGGCGCTCATCAACTGTTTTAATTTGAGATGGTAGGCGGTCGCTAGTAATAATAATCTGTTTATTAAGCTGGTATAAATCATTGAATATATTAAAGAATTCCTCTTGAGATTTTTCCTTATTAACGATGAATTGAAAATCATCAATAATAAGAACGTCTAATTTTTGAAATTTCTGGTTAAACTCTTTACCTTTGCCGTTTTGAATAGATTCAATAAAATCTGAATAGAAATGTGAAATAGGAGTGTAAAAGATTTTAAGGGAAGGATCTTTTCTTAATAATTCATTACCTATAGCTTGGACTAAGTGAGTTTTTCCTAAGCCTGGTCCGCCGTAAAGGAAAAACGGATTATAACGTGTGCCTGGGGAATCAATAATACTTTTAGCTGCCGAAACAGCAAGATCATTATTAGAACCAATAATAAAATTACTTAAGGTATATTTTTGGTTTAGGCCATTGTTAGGGATATTTTTTAGATTGGTGGTTTTACGGATG
>CAZEYN010000011.1:0-14350 GCA_964516075.1 uncultured Candidatus Saccharibacteria bacterium
TGTCGCAGCATTTGCAGGTGTGGCTATGCCAGTGGCTGGGGCTTTTGCTGCTGATGCTAGCGATTCAATTAGTGTCACTGTTGGAGATAACTGTTCTTTTGCCAAAACTGCAACTGGCACCTATAGCAAAAGTGACATGGCCGTAGAAGCGCTTGAAGAATTTAAAGATAATTCCTCAACTTATACCGCGGTCTGCAATAATTCTAAAGGTTATACCGTTACAGCATCTTTTGCAGGTATGACATCCGCTGATACAACCGACACTATTCCATATTATACGACTACGGCTCCAGCCGCAGGGTTCTCCGTATGGGGCGCATACATAGATAACAGCACTACACCAGTGGTGACCGGTACGGTAGTCAAGTCGTCAACCAAAGCCACTACAGCAGCTGGTGAAACATTTACCACGAAGTACAAGGTATCAACTGACGACGTCCAAGAACAAGGCACCTACACTGGTACAGCAACCTATACTTTTGCTGAGAAAACTAGTGCTTAATCTTAGCCAAATCTAAGCAATTTAAAATTGCCGTTCATAGTAGTGTGGGCGGCAATTTTTATGACAAAATTAATCACGCTATTAGATATAACATATGAAAAATACTAAAAAACAGAATAATGAATCTAAAAGTTGGATAATATGGATTTTGGTTGCCATTATTGCTGCTGCGGTTATAGCTGGCGTCGTATATCTTTTACAAGGGTCTACCACTACGACCGGCAAGAATCCAGACCCAGAATCTAGTATATCGTTAACTTGTGAGGCGGAAAATCTATCTTATCCAGTTTTTGCCTATGATAATGCAGTGCGAAAAACCACTAAAATTATCGTCATTTTTGATAACAATAAACTAGGCTCGATTTCGTTAACACATACCATGTACTATAACGACGCTAAATCTATTGAAAATAGTGAGAACCAAAACCATGTTGCATTGAACCTAGACTTCGGGAAAAATGGCATAGAATCTGATGGACTAAATTCTAGCTACGCGCAATTAAGCGACAATATGCGTATGAGCCTAAACGTTACCGGCTCAGAGCTCAACAATAAGACTTATAAATATTTTCTAATTAATACTGATGCGGCAGATATTGATGTCGCCACGCTAGAAAATAATTATAAGGCGCAAGGATTTACTTGTAAACAAACTAAATAATAACCAAAGGAGGTGTATGAAATACAAAATATTAAAACGGGTGGCTCTAGGGGTGATGAGCTTTTTGTTTGTTGGGGCATCGGTGGCGCAAAGCACTTGTGCGGTAGAATATACAAACGAAACTTACGGTATTGGCATGTCGCCACTAAGCCAAAAGATTAGCTTGAACCCTGGCGATAGTTACACTGGGACTTTTAGTATTAATAACGTCTCTAAGGCGCAAGAATTTGGCTATACTACAGAGATTCAACCGTATTACGTGGACGAGAATTATACAAATACTTTTGACCAGGAAAATTCTTATACACAGATGACAAACTGGACCACAATAGGTAACGGCGAAGGGGTTTTGCCAGCTGGTGGACAGACCGATATTTCCTACACTATAAATGTTCCATATGACGCGCCGGCCGGTGGACAATATATGGCTCTTACAGTAATATCCAATGATGACGTTACTAGTGAGTCTAGCGAAGGGACCGCTGTTGGTATTGTAGCTAAACAGGCTATGGCATTTTTGGTCTATGCTGAAATTGCTGGCACTACCACTCACTCTGGTGAAATTTTCGACGTAAATGTGCCGAGTTTTCTATTGTCTGGGAATATTAGCGGAACTTCGTCTGTGAAAAATACTGGCAATACGCACAGCGCTGCTACCTATAAACTACAAGTTTTCCCATTATTCTCTAATGAGGAAGTTTATACTAATGAAGAGGAGCCAGAGACTAGGACCGTTTTGCCGGATCGCACTTTTGTGAATGTGAGTTCTTGGGAAAATACACCTAGTGTTGGTATCTTTAACGTAAAATACACCGTAGAATTTGAAGGGGAGACTACCACAGTTGAGAAAATGGTGATTAAGTGCCCGATTTGGTTACTCTTCACGATTATCTTTGCTATTATTGCTTTAGTTGTTTGGCTAGTTTTAAAAGCCAAAAATCGCAAAAAATCTACAAGATAAAATAATAAAAAACGCCCCTTAGCGGCGCATATTATAAAATATTTTTAGCAAAAGTCAATGGTGGGCGAGAAGGGACTTGAACCCTTACTCCCTTGCGAGAACCAGATTTTGAGTCTAGCGCGTCTACCAGTTCCGCCACTCGCCCGTAGTCTGATTATACCATACTTTTTTGATTTATGCTATAATAGAATTATGGATTCTGAAAAAAGTGGGCAATCTTCGACGGACGCACAGAGGCAAACTGCGGCAGAAATCGCCAGAAAGAAAGTTTTGGCGGCTTATGCTAACACGGCGCAAAAATCTGAGCAAAACGCCGACGATGCACACTTGAAAAATTCGCCAGAATCTTTAAAAATGAGCCCGGAAGATTGGAAAAAATACCATTCGGAGTGGCAAAATTATTACCAAAAATATTATAACGAATACTATTCCAAAGCGGCGCACAACTACATCGCAAAAGAAAAGTTAAAACAAGAGCGCGCAAAGGCCGAGGATGACGAAATCGAGGAAGAACTTCGCCGCAAAATTCGTAAAAAAGCCACCGATAATGCCAAAAAGTCCAGGCGACGCCGTAAGTTTATTCCAATTTTGGCTGGGCTGACGGTGGTACTTTTGGTGCTTTTCCTACAATACAACCGCTTGATTTTTACGCCAATTATGGCATATATGTCGCCGGGTGAGGCGCCAGCCAATCAAATTGAGGCAATCGACCCTACAGATACGCAGGCCGTTTCGGCCGAACCGCGATTAATTATCCCTAAGCTAAATATAGATGTGCCGGTTCATTTTGGCATTTCTTTAGACGAGGTGATGTCCGCGATGAATAACGGGGTGGCGCACTACCGCATCTCTGGGGCGAGCGCATTCCCTGGGGAAGTAGGGAACACGGTGATTACTGGGCATTCGGCGGGCGATGTGTATAGCTCAAACCCTTACAAATATATTTTCTCTGGACTAGAGCGTTTAGAAAACGGCGACTTAATTTACATAAATTATAATTCTGTAAGATATACTTATAGCGTGACGAAAGAAGAAGTGGTGGAGCCAAGCAATGTAGACTCCTTAAGAGTTGCCACTAATAAGCCGATTTTGACTTTGGTCACTTGCACTCCACTGGGGACTTCTAGATATCGTTTACTGGTGACGGCGGAGCAAATTTCACCAGATTACGAGAAAAAGGAAACCGCCGACCAAGAAATTACTGCCGAGCAATCTGAATCGTTACCGTCCAACGAGCCATCCTTCTTCGAGGGGATTTGGAATTGGTTAACTGGGAAATAATTATTCCACTTTTTTAGTGAGGCTTTCGCGAATTAAATTGTCATCGCTAAAATAATAGAGCCATTTGCTATCTGTAATACCAGCAGGGAAATGAGCCGAAACGTTGCTGGCCAACGTGCGGCGATTTAACCCGTCAAAATCGTAAACGATGAGCTCGCCATCTTTAACCGAATAAATCATGTCGTTGTCTATCCAGCCGAAACTCGCGCCATCAGTTTGCCATTCGCGCACCAGCTTGGCTTCCATATCTAGCGTGGCAATTTGGTTGCCGGAATAGAGTGTAATAAATTCGCCGTCGTGACCGACCTCAATATTTTCGGGGGTGAAAGTAGTGCTATATTTGGCAAATTCCACAAAATCATCTTTTTTGTAGACGGTAATATGGTCCCCTAATAATGTAGTAATATATTTTTCGTCATAAAATTTACTGATTACGACCTGGGCTGGCGTCTCCGAATATGAAAGTTCCGTGATGTCGTTGTCGCCAATCTTGAAATAACCGATATAGAACTCGCCAGTATCGGTTTTTTGAGCAGAGAAAACGATTTCATTGTGATAATGATCAAAATTCAAAACATTTTTAGCGATGACGGCAGATGCCGAGCGCCCGCCGACGTCGATTTTGTGTAAATTGCCATCTTGGATGGCGAGAAGGGTATTAGATGAATCGTCTAAAATCTCGACTTCGCTGAAATTACTAGAGAACGCTTTGGTTAAATTGATACTTTTATCTGGGCTATTGACGTCGATTAAGACCCATTCTATGATTTCGCCATTTTTGACTTTAAACAACAGATGGTTGGCGTCGTAGTCCCAATCCGCATCTAAAATTTGGCCGGTAAATAAGCCCGTGGTAGCACCAGAGGCCAGGCTAACACCAGAGAAGAAGTTGGAAACCTCAAGAGGCTTCGGAGTGACCGTATCGGCATTAAGCTTAATATAGGTCCATTCTGTGGTATTATTGGTGAGGACTAGGGAATTGTGATCTGACGACATTATGCCGAAAGTTGCCCCAGCCGTGCTGGTGACGGCCTCGCGCGCGCGATTATTTAAGAAAAGTCTAGGGTAGTGCAGGCGATAAAGAAGACCCTTTTCCACGTTAACGGTTTTA
This sequence comes from uncultured Candidatus Saccharibacteria bacterium, assembly GCA_964516075.1. GTDB lineage: Bacteria > Patescibacteriota > Saccharimonadia > Saccharimonadales > Saccharimonadaceae > Nanosyncoccus. The sequence goes on from CAZEYN010000011.1 coordinate 4,517, forward strand.
GACCAAGTGTCGTAACCGTCTTTGCTAAGAGTAATAGTATGTTCGCCGCTAGCGACAACTTTGGACGTGTTAGTGCGCTCCAACCAAGAAGAATCGGTACCGTCTATGTTAATGTTGGCGCCAGTTGGGGTGGAGGAAATTTGTAACATTCCTTGGCGCTCGACTTCGAGATCGGAATTTAACCAATAACCAGAGACCAGCATAGCTAAAACAGCAACAGTTGCCACAACTGCTAAGACCATGATAGTTTCAGATATAATAACTTTTAAGCTTTGGCGCTTTTTTTGTTGCTCAGTTTTCATAATTAACTTTGCTTATATTATATCATATATGATGTTTTTATAAAGCATAAGTTTTTTGAAAAATATCAAATTTAGCTCTTGCGTTTTTGGCCGAAACTGCTTATAATAAATAGTAAGAATAAGCGAGGTAATAATGCAAAAAACTAATAACAGCTCGGCACAGAATGCGCATCGCCAGATGCAGAGTTCTACTACGCTAAATCGTAGATATGTTCGCCGTCCACAGAGGAGCAACGACATAATGGTTTCGGTAATTAAAAAAGCCAACGCTAATTCTGCACAAGTAAAAAACCTTCAAGCTACGATCGCCAAAAACGGTTTACAGAATAAAACCCAGACGGCTTCTGTGTTACAAAACAATGTCGCGCAGGCCAACCAGCCAACGGCTAAAGAATTAAAAGACAAAGCTATTAAAAAAGCTCTAGAGGCGGCCGCTGCACCAAAGGAGACCACCAAAAAACAAAAGAAGAGCAAAAAGAGCAATATCCATTTTGGTTTTAGCCGCACATTGCTCGCAATCTCTTGCGCCACAGCAGCGGTTATGGCAATTGTTTACTTCGCAAATTTAAATATGCCAGATATGTCATTACAGGTAGCAGCCTTACAAACTGGCATTAACGCATCTTACCCTAGTTATGTGCCACGCGATTTTAGCACTTCTAGCATCACATCCGAGGACGGCAAAGTAACTTTGGAATTTAAAAATTACACAACCGGTGATGCATTTGCTATTACCGAGGAGACTTCTTCTTGGGATTCTAACGCACTGGAGTCTAACTTCGTTGAAGATGAATATGGCGACAATTACACCGTAGTGCGCGAACAAGGTTTAACTATTTATATTAGTGGCAGCGATGCGGCCTGGGTCAACGGCGGTGTAGTATTTAAATTAGATACAAAATCTGGTTCTCTCACCAACAAACAGATAAAATCTATTGCAGTATCAATGTAATAATTCATAAAAACTCCTAGTGATCTAGGAGTTTTTTTAAATCGCTTCGGCGACAGCATTGAGGCGAGCAAGAGTAACTTCGCGACCCAAAACTTCCATAGTCAAATTAAGGGCCGGGCTAAATGGTGCAAAGCTAAGCGCAATGCGAATTAGGCTAAAGAGTTCTGCTGGTTTTTTGCCGGTTTCTGTCAATAACTCGTTCAACTTAAACTGTAAGCCGTCTGCCTGCCAATCTTTGAGCTCGGAAAATTTGGCGATAGCTAATTTAAGCATTTCCTCGACTTCCGCTTCTGAAAACTTTTTCAAAAACTTGTTGTTTGTGATTAAATCTAAATCGATTTGTGGGTCAGCAAAGAAATAGTTCGTCATAGTATTTAAATCCGACAGAATCTTCAAACGGTCGTAAATAATCGAAAGAACTTTAAGCCGATATTCTTTACTGGCAGATTTAGCAGATTCCGGCCAAAACTCCACCGTATAATTATAGAGAGCCTCTGCGCCTTGCTCTTCGAAAATCTTGCGAATCCACATACCGTTGAGCCAGAATAACTTATTTTCGTCGAATCTGGCACCAGATTTTTGAATGTGATTTAGGCTGAATTTTTCGATTAAGTCGGCCTTGGTGTAAACTTCAGTTTCCACCCCGTTACCCTCGTTCCAGCCGAGCATCGTGAGGTAATTAAGGACTGTCTCTGGCAGAACACCGATTTTGCGATAATCATCTACCGACTTGGCGCCATCGCGCTTGGATAATTTTTTATTACCACTTGGGCCAAGAATATGTGGCATATGAGCAAAAATTGGCCGAGTAACATCTAGAGCTTCGTAAAGCGCTAGATAATTTCCCATGCTAGAAAGATATTCTTGCCCACGCATGACATGTGTAACCCCCATCATGGCATCGTCGACAATATGGGCAAAATTATAGGTTGGCAAGCCATCGGCTTTAATCAAAATGATATCATCTTGAATCTCTGGACTAACACTCAAATCTCCGTAAACTTCGTCGTGATAAGCATAAGGTTTAGGTTCGGACTTAAACCTAAGTGGAATACCCTCGTGCCATTCCAAATTAGTATCTGGGCGATGGTTACGATATAAATAAGGAATTTTGTTTTTACTGTCGGACTCGCGATATTCGTTAATTGTTTCGGCAGAAGTTGGGTCGGCGTAGGCGCGACCAGAGTCGATGAGTTTTTGAGCCCACTCGTGGTAAATGCTTTTACGCTCAGTCTGGAAGTATGGGCCATGATTGCCGCCCACAATAGGGCCCTCGTCCCAGTCAAGACCAAGCCATTTTAAGGTATCTTCGATAAGCTCCGTGGCACCATCGACAAAACGAGTTTGATCGGTATCTTCAATGCGCAAGATAAAATCACCGCCGGTTTGTTTAGCAACAAGATATGGATAAATAGCGGCGCGAATATTGCCAATGTGAATATAACCAGTTGGACTGGGGGCAAATCTAGTAATAGCTTTCATAAATATATTATATCATATTTTAACGATTCAGGGGAGGGAACAGGCGTTGGCCTATTCGTCCTCTTCCTCTTCTTCTTCGCGACGCTTAGCGATAATGAAGAAACCTAAACCAGCGGCGGCAGAAACGGCGGATGTCACTGCGAGAATAACCGGTAAGGAAGTGCCGTTTTTAGCGGTAGAGGTTTGAGTTTCGCCTAATGGGTATTGAGAGGTATTATTGCCACTTGATACTTGTGTGGTCTCGGTAGAGGTAGAAGTGGAAGAATCTTCAGCCTTGGTAGTATAAGTGGTTACGTTTTGCGTGCTATGATAGGTAGGGGTGCTACTAGGACTATCCGGTCCAACTGGGTCTGGAACCGGAGTATCTGGATCAAATGAAGTTCTACCCGAAACTACACTAATATTTACAGTGCCAGTATATGTGCCCGCATTATTACCATAGCCTGCTTTAGCGGCAAAATTCACTGGAGCGCTCGTGGTGCCTGCGGTCTCATTGCTGAATAAAACCTCTGGCGTACCATTGTAAGCTGGCAATGGGTTATAGGTGGAAGTATTTAGCGAATAACCCCAGCTACCAGTAGGGAAACTCGCAGCGGCAGTAGAGCTGGAAAGATTCGATAAAGTTCCGCCGTTGTCGCCTACTAATGTGGCATCGGCGTTGCTAGCACGAATGCCAGCGACAAAGCCAGCGCTGTTATTAGACGTAACACTAACAGTAATTTGCTCGGTCAACAACGAACCGACGCTACCACTTTTGTAAGAGGACGGCGTGGTTACGGAAACAGACAAAGACTCTTTTACGTCGACTTGAAAAATAGTATTAGCATTACAAGGGGAAGTGTCGCATTCAGTGGCAGAAATACTAGGCATAAACAAGCACGACAAAATCGCGGAGATAAGAGAAATCATGCCCGCCAGACAAATTGTTATTTTGGTTTTTGTCTTAAGCATAATTCCATTATATCACATGCTTTTTATTTTTTGTAACTTTTTATGCTATTTTTTTGATATTTTTATAAAAAACTTTGGCGTTTTTAGTGTATAATAAAACCATAACCGGAGCAAGTTATGAACGATCAAAACCAAATCAATATAAACAACGACGAGCTAAGAATTGCTTTCGAAGGAGAACAGATGAGCAAAAAATCAAAACGAAGCAAAAAGAACTTAACACTCTCGCTGATTGGCGTGGCTGGGTTAATCGGTGGCGTAGCGATGCTGCTTGTAAACTTTCTAGTGCTCAATAAACCGCAAGGGGAAATTAATTTTGGAAATAAAGAAACTAGCGATTCCAGTAGCGACGTTTACAGTGATTTGACCGGCGAAAAACTAGCCGATGCTAGCTTAAAAACAGCGCCAACTTATTGTATCCAAACCCCAAATGGCACCGATGGCGCACGCCCGCAGTCCGGCATAAAAGAGGCCGGCGTGGTGTTCGAGGCTATCGCCGAAGCCGGCATCACGCGTTTTGCAGCAATTTATCAAAATCCAACTTCGGCCGTGATTGGCCCAATTCGCTCTTTGCGAATTTATTACTTACAATGGGATACGCCGTTTGATTGTACTATTGTGCACGCTGGCGGTGCGGATGATGCATTGGCGGCGGTCGCAAGCGGCGGATACAAAGATTTGTCAGAAAATTACCAATACATGTATAGGGGGACTTATTCAAATCGTTTATGGAATAACTTGTTCACGACAGCCTCTTATTTAAAGCAATTCAGTAGCGATAAAGGTTACACTACGTCCAACGTCAAAGGTTTCACGCGTATGACTCCGGCCGAATCTAACAAAAGTCGCGCCGATAATTTGGCTGTTAATAAACTCGAAATTACAAAACCAACCGGCGGCAATACTTCTGAGTTGGCCGCTAAAGTTACCTCTGTAAATTTGCGCCTCGGTGGTTGGAGTAGTTTTAACGTAAGATACGATTATGACGCCGAATCGAATACCTACTTGCGCAGCTACGAGAACGGCAATGCGCACGAAGTTTATCAGTGCTCTGGCGAAGATTTAGGCGAAAAAAATCCAGAAGATATATGTAGCCTGTCGCAAGTTTCACCGTCCGTAGTAGTAGCAATGATAGTCAAAGAAACCAAAGCCTCCGATAACTACCACGAAGACATCACCGCGATAGGTTCCGGCAAAGCCTACATTTTACAAAACGGAATTGCAATTGAAGGAACTTGGAATAAAGCCTCGGCCGGCGAGCAAATTAAATTCCTTGATACGGATGGGAACGAAATCAAGTTGGCACCAGGGCAAACTTTCGTGACAGCCGTGCCAGATTACGGCAGCGTAGAATTTTAAACCCTTGCTTTTTAATTTTGTTTGTGCTATAGTAACTATGTGGACCTAACCCCCCTTGGGTCCACATTTAGTATCGGGCTCCTTCGTCTAGCGGTCTAGGACATCTGGTTCTCATCCAGAAAATCGCGGGTTCGAACCCCGCAGGAGTCACCAAAAAAACAGACCTTCGGGTCTTATTTTTATTTTTAAGCATTTTATGTTATAATAGTTTTATGAAAAAATTACCGATTGTAGCATTAATAGGTCAGACAAATGCTGGAAAATCTAGCATTTTGAATCGCATGGCGCACAAAAATATCGCGATTGTGGCACGCGAAGCTGGCACCACGCGCGACAATGTGATGACTACCATCGATAACTCTTTTATTTTGATTGACACGGCCGGTTTGAAAGACCCAACCGACGATTTTGAAGCCTCAATTCAAGACCAAATTACCGATGCAATTGATGCGGCGGACGTGATTTTGGTCACACTGGACTCGGCAAAATATTTCGACCATAAAGATGCCAAAATCGCTAAAGATGCTTTGAAGTCCCAGAAGCCGGTCTATTTAATTTTAAACAAGGCCGATTTGGGCGAATCTTTGCCGATTACTGAGTTCCGCGCATTAGGCATTGCGCCAGAAAACACTTTTTATGTTTCCGCTACAACTGGGCAGGGAATCGCGGCGATGAAGGAAGGTTTGGAGTCTATCCTCTTTCGTTACGGGGCTCGGACCCCTCATTCCTCGGTCGTAACCTCAAGAAGTCCTCAAGAGGATAGGTTCCAAACTCCTCTTAAAATTGCTCTGATTGGACGCCCAAACGTGGGCAAATCTAGTCTATTTAATTCACTGGCTAAAAAGCAACAAGCCATCGTAAGTTCCAAACAGGGTACCACGCGTGACATCAACCGTGTAAATATCAAATACAAGGGTAGGGAATTAGAAATTTTAGACACGGCTGGTCTTAGAAAACCAGGCAAACGCGAAGTGGGAATTGAAAAATTTTCCGCTATCCGCACACTTGCCGCAATTGAAGAAGCCGATGTCTGTGCACTATTGGTTGATTCAACCGAACCGCACGCCAAGCTCGATCAGGCTTTGGCTGGGCAAATTGTAGACGCCGGTAAGGGAATTATCATGGTAGTGACTAAGTCAGACTTGCTAGAAAATTCCGAACCAACCAACTTTTTCGGCGAAGAAAATATCGAAAATCGCACTGCGGCCGACTTTCTAATTGACGGTTTAGAAAGCGACTTTAACTTTTTACCATATGCGCCGGTCCTAATCACTAGCTCTGAAACTGGCGAAAATGTGACACAGCTTTTTGAATTGGCGTTAAAAATCGACGAGAATCGCCACCAAACCGTTAAGACTTCCGAGCTTAACAAAATCTTGGCAGATGCGATTGTTAGCCACGCGCCGGCGGGCCTCAAAAACACGCATCCAAAACCAAAATACATCGTCCAAACCGACACTTGCCCGCCATGGTTCGTGGTGCATGGTCACGATTTAGAGCTTTTGCATTGGTCTTGGAAACGCTTTTTGGAGCGCAAAATTCGCGAAAAATATCCGTTCATGGGCACGCCAATCATGTTTTCTTTTAGAAACGACAAAAAATCTGACTAAAACCCTTATTTTTATGGTAGAATATTTTTAAGTGGGTGTAGTTTAGGTACTTTAAAAAGGAGGGATGCAGATATGTCAACTATTTTTGTACTTGACACAAATGTTTTAGTGGACTACATGGATATAATTCCAAGCGTAGACGGCTCGCAACCTGCTGAGCCGACAATTGCGTTAAATGAATCTCACATCGTAATTCCTTCGGTCGTAATCAGGGAACTATCCAAGTTCAAAAATGAAAAAACAGACCGTGGAAAAGCAGCCAGGACGATTTTAAAGCGCTTAAGAGAACTAGCAGAGAAAAACGTCTATGATATGCGCGACATTTATAATTTAAATGCGCCTATCCAAGTCAAAGATTGTTTCTCTATCGAAGATTATCCTGATTCAGAAAGAGTCATTGAACTGCAAAATAGCAAACAACAAATCTCAATCTTGCCAGTGCACAAAGATTTTCGGCATGGACTGCCATTTCATCCGTCAGATTCAGATATGGATGGACAAATCATTCTAACTGCATTAACAGTCGGTATACGTCAACACGAAATGTCGGTCGATGGGACCGTTCACGCAAACGAGTTAAATAAAGACACATTCGACGACGTCATACTAGTCACTAATGACAATGGTTTAGCAATCAGGGCGCGCGAGCGTGGCTTAAAAACCGAGCGTTATGGGTATAAATACCCCGATGCCTACACTGGTAGGCGTGAAGTCATCGTGCCAAAAGAGTTGTTTTCGGAATTTTACAATTCCAGAGCAATGAATGCAGATATCTGGCGTCAATATATGTCAGAACAACCACCGCTATTGGCGAACGAATTTATTGTGATGCGTCTTGCGGACGAAAAAGATTATCCAATCGATTTCGACCCGCGAAACAATTGTTTTTTCCAAAATATCGGGCGTTACGATGCGCGTGATGACACTATTTACAAGTTGAAATATTGTAAAGATTTTCCGACCGGAATTCGCAATGTAGGCCAAGCTATCTACGCAGAGGCATTAATGGACCCAGATATAGCGGCCGTAGTTTGTACTGGCCCGGCTGGCTCCGGAAAAACCTACATGTCCACAATCTATGGATACGAGGCTTGTAAACAAGGTCTGTTTATTGGCGTAACTGTCGTGCCTTGCGACACAAAACGCGACTTAGGTGCCTTACCTGGCGATTTAGATGAAAAAATGGACCCCGAGGTTCAGCCTCTAAAAAATGCTTTAAGAAATTATCTTCTAAAAAGCGACAAAAAGTTCCGCAAACAGCTAGAAACCCGTCATAAGTTTGGCGGCGATGAGGAATGTATGAGTCTGATAGAAGATGAAAAATCAAGGAAAAAGTCTGGAATTTGTGAATGCTCTGGCAAAAAAAGCTCCATCAAAGCCCAGCTCAAAGACCACGTAGATTTAATCTGGGATAATTGGTTCTCAAATATCCCAATCGAACATGCACGTGGCAGAGATTTTTCTCACGAGATAGCCATCTTTGACGAATTCCAAGACCAGACCGTTTCGCAGGCCGACACGCTAATTAAGCGACTTGGCAGCGACGGAAAAATAATTATCACTGGCGACATCGACCAAATTCATGCTCCGTATATCGATTCATCAAGCAGCGGGTTAAACTACGCATCAAGAATCTTGATGGATAGCCCAATGGTAGCGCAAGTTTGTTTCACCGAGGATGAAGTTGTACGGCATGAATTAGTTAAGATGATTGCTAAAAGACAAAAAGAAAGCACCCATTCATAATCCACTCCTTCTTCGAAATACCCCACAGTCAGTGGGGTATTTTCATTTTATGGTATAATTGAGAAATGAAATTAGTTGTAGGTTTGGGAAACCCCGGTGATAAGTATAATTTTACGCGCCACAATGCGGGGTTTTTGGGGTTAGATTTTTATTTTAAAGTGAACGTTTTAAAGTGGCAGACCAAACCATTTCTAGGCGCAATTTATGGACGCAAAGACGATATCATTTTTGTCAAGCCGCAAGATTTTTATAATGATTCGGGCAAGTCCGTCCAAGCTTTTATGCATTATTACAAGATTCCGGCCTCTGATATTTTAGTGATTTGCGATGATTTTAATTTGAGTTTTGGCACGCTAAGATATCGCGAAAAGGGAACAGCCGGTGGCAATAATGGTCTAAAATCAATTATCACTGAAGCTGGCACCGATGGTTTTCCACGTATTAGAGTGGGGACTAGGAATGACGAATTGCGTCAAAAAATTGGCGATGTGGATTTTGTGCTATCCAAATTTACCCCTGATGAAAAGGCCGAATTGCCTGCCATTTTGCGCAATTTGGTAGCAAAAATTAACGAATCAATATAAACTCCAATTATTGGCGCCAAGGGCGCGAATGCGGCCTTTGATCTCTAGAATTGTGGTAGTTTCGTTGAATTCATCAGGGGCGAGATTGGCGAATTGCATGATTTCTTCACCACTTCTTAGGCCTTGGACCAATGCGGCCAAAATTGCGGTTTCGTTATCGTTATCTCCCAATATTTTAGCTTGCCGCATTTTGTGACCTTTTTTGATGAATTCCTCTGGAAATAATAGCCGCAAAATGTCTTGAATTTCAGTATAGGGGTTGGCGCCTTGTTTAATTAATTTATTACACCCCTGTGAATATGGATTTGTAATATTGCCGGGCACGGCAAAAACTTCTTTGCCTTGTTCGATGGCGTGTGCCGCAGTATTGAGTGAACCAGATTTTTCAGCTGCCTCCACCACTATTACCACATCGGATAGGCCAGAGATAATACGATTACGATAAAGGAACGAGGTTTGATAGTTCATCTGCTTACGACAAAGTTTATTATAGAATTCGCCTGGAACTAATGGCGAATCTTTAAATTCTGAGGTACAAGGGGCGTATTCAGAAATAATTGCGCCACCCTTTTGAATAATTTCGCGCGCTAATTTAGTATGTGCGGCTGGATGAACTTTATCGATAGGATTCCCTAGAACCGCCACGGTTTTGCCGCCGGCAGCCAGAGCACCCTGATGAGCAATTTTATCAATGCCATATGCTAAACCGGACACCACGATAGCACCACGCTTGGCAGTTTCAAAGGCGATTTGATAGGCAATCTCTTGGCCATAAATGGTATTGTGGCGCGAACCGACGATCGCTACCACCGGTGGGCGCTTTGTTCGGTTTTCCGCGGTTGATTTTT
>CAZEYN010000012.1:0-14186 GCA_964516075.1 uncultured Candidatus Saccharibacteria bacterium
ACCAGCCTCAACATGCCCAACGTCAACATGTTGGTAAAAAGCTGCCAAAGCCGCCGCCATAGAAGTAGTAGTATCGCCATGAACCAAAACAATATCCGGCTTCACCTCGATAATCACTTTTTCTAATTCTTTTATTACTTCCGCCGTAATATAAGACAAAGTTTGCCCCGGCTTCATAATATTCAAATCATAATCTGGTTTTATTTTGAAAATTTCCAAAACCTGATCTAGCATATCCCTATGTTGTGCTGTAACACACACAATAGATTCAATATCTTTTCTTTTTTCCAACTCCTTTACTACTGGAGCCATCTTAATAGCTTCCGGACGTGTCCCGAATACTGATAAAACTCTCTTCATATAACCATTGTAACATAATTTTATTAGAAAAATTGCAGGTTATAAAAATATTTATTTTTCCTCTAATACGCTTTCTATTTCTTTTTTCCAGCTCTTTTGCCATTTTTCTTTATTGAAAGCCGTTTTTGCTACTTGTATACCATTTTTCGCAAATTTTATCCTCAAATCTTCATTTTCAATCATCTCAATTATAGAATTAGTCAAACTATTTACATCTGGAGAAACAATTCTTCCGTTAAAGCCATCTATTACTAAATTAGGTAATCCACCCACATTTGTCACAATAATAGCTGCGCCAGACAACATCCCTTCAATACATGACAGCGATGTCCCCTCACAATATCTTGTAGGAATCAAAACCACATCCGCATCCTTGTATGCATTAGCCATATCTTCCATATCATATTCATAATGAAATACATTTTTCGGAAAATCATTCATAAAAGCCTTTAAGTCTTTTCCAGCCCTGTCATTATCGATTTGCCCAACAAAATGGATCTCTACTTTGTCTTTATATTTCTTAAATACTTCTCTAAAAGCTTCAATAGTTAAATCATATCCTCTCGCTGAATAGATTCGCCGAGCATATACAAAAACAATTTTATTTTTATTTTTATTTTGTTTTTTGTTCTTTATATTTTCAAATTGTCCTAAATCGCAATAATTCGGAATATACTCTTCTTTCGAAGACAATCTATAATCTCGTGTTCTAGTCCAGTTAATAAAATTCGTATCTACACAGACACATTTTTTCACATTGATTAAAGCATCAAAATAACTGTCATACAAGTCGGTATCTTCACCGCTGGTATTTAAACGGTTCCAATCACCATCAAAATTTACGCCATGATTTATTCCTATAATAGGTATATTGCTTATTTTGCAAGCTAATTCTAGCGGCGAGGCAATAATCATTTCACAGTCATTGCACCATTCTTTAAAACATTCAGATCTTTTTTCCATATCATATTTGCTGCCAGTACCTATCCCAATAACAGTTATTCCTTTAAATTTCTTTTCAAAACACACATTCGAACATTGTAAAATTCTTGGCTTATAACCCATTTCTTTTAATAAACATGCTAAATCATAAATGTAGCGCTCAGCCCCCCCCTACACACAACATTGCCATCCCAGTCAAAAAAAGTTACATTTATTAAATCTACTCTACCATGAGATACTTTTCTCTTTACTTTTTTATCTGTGCGCACTTCTATTTTTTGTTCTTCCGCAGAATCATCTTCAATAACTGGTAGTTCTACAGAATTCTTCCTACCTAAATGTGTAACCTTATAGACAGAATTCACTATTGTATCTATTAATTTATATCTTTTGGCAGTTAACTGCTCTTTTAGTTGTTTATTTTCTTTTTCTAAATACTTTTTTTCTTTTTTTATTCTTTGAACGTCCCTGTATAAATCAGCAATGTCTTCTTCTGATATCTTATCTACCATATTTTCATTTTAACACACATTGTGTGGGGCTTCAACTATGATGATCACTTAGTCCATTTTATTTTCTAACAGATAGGCATGACCATATTTGCTAGAATAACGACTATATGTTATATTAATTAACCAAAAGGAGCTATTTTTATGGCAAAAGGTGTCCCCACAGATCCTGCCCTGAAGGCAGAATTTTTACGCACTCGCAAAAACCATGGCAAGAATGTAGGGATGGCGAGGAGATACCGTACAGTTTAATAATTCAGGAAGACCCAGATCATGTTTTCGCACCGGCTACCTTATAATGATTTAGTACTTTTTAGAGTAGAATTTGAAGAATGTGCAAAAAAACATTTTTTAAAAGATTTATCTAAAAAATATTCAACTAAAAGCTGGGATTTGACAATTGACTCCATCAAGCAGGATTTATCTCGTATACGAACGACGGATTCAATATTGCAGCAATCGATGCAAGTTGACCAATTGTGGCACAAGAATCAATATTGGATTTTTAAATATGATTTTCGTGTCGCGGGCACAAAGGAATCTACAAAATCCTCTGGAAATAGGCTGATTGCTTTTTTGGACATAGAAGAAAACGTTATTAAAATTCTATTAATTTATAATAAGAAAATGATTCCAAAAAATCAATCTGAAACAGCCTTCATTAAGAATGAGGTGACAAAGCAGTATCCCCATTATTGGAGCCAAACGCATTAATATGATATAATCAATAGTATAAAATTAACCACTTCCCTATCTATCCACGGCACACCTTTTAAATTTTAATATTTTAAATTCGCTTTTGTATACCATTAGAAACCTTATTTTTAGCTTTATAAATTTTATCCGCAACTTTGTACAGTTTCTTTTTTGAATTATTTTCTAATATAGAGTTTTTCGTCGCCAATTCCGTCAAACATACATTATATTTATTATCTATATCTTCAATCTTTTTTATATATCCATCAATTTTCTTTTGTCTATCGTTTATTATAAAATCATGCAACTTGACATAGTCCTGTGCAGTTTCGTCTTCCAAAAAATATCTAATTGTTTCCATATACCCTTTCGTGCCGCTCGCTTTTTGAGGAAAAAACCGATTCGCTAACTTTTTTTGCTTATTTATCACATCAGTAGATAATGCTTCTACTATTTTTTCATTTATTTCATTCACATTATCACAATAAGGGACAAAACCGTCTCTTACAAGTTCAAATTGAGTAGTATGAATATCCTCCAACTTAAAATAGTCCAATTCTTTTGCAAAAATTAAGCAAGGCACCACTGCATAAATCGCCTCCGCTATTGAAGATGAATTTCCGGATACAAACACATCAGCACTCACTAGCAAATCCGCAAGATTTGTTTCTGATCCAAAATATTCATCGGCAACGCTAATAAGCACGTCTTTCTGTTTTGAATTATTTTTTAAATATTCCGTTCCGTGATGCCCCTTAATAATCACCCAATATTTCTCTTTCATTTTTTTGACCATTTGCGCCAACTCTTCTGTTTCTTCCTTATCGTTGTAAGTCGGAGCGAACAAAACTACTTTTTTATCTCGTTTTAACCTTTTCTTCTTGTCCTTGCCAAAAAATCTCAAATTATCCACCAAAAAAGTCTTACCGTATACTGCTAGCAAATCCGCCGTAACAGTGCTTTGACATAAAAATCCATGAAACCCTTCTAAAACCTCTGGAATATAAGTTAAGTTCGGTTTCACATTCAAAGTCCCATATTCATATTTTAAATAACACTTAGCTTTTATGTCTCTATACATATACGGTGCTAAGCATAAATCAAAAATATCGTTTTTACATTCCGTTACAGTTTTTATTTTATACCCTCTATTTTCAATGAAAGTAATTAAAGCTTTCATCATTTCTTTATAACCATTTTTATCCCAATTGCAGTCATCAACTATCACCGTAAAGTTATAAGGAAATTTTTTCAATTCTTCTAACACCGGTGCTATAGAAAAAAATTGTACTTCACTCTGTATTTGGACCGCTATCTTTTTTCTCATTGTAATTTTATTATATCTTATTTTCCTCAAAAAATCCATCTGTTGGGCTTCAACTATAATGATCACTTAGTCCATTTTATTTTCTAACAGATAGGCATGACCATATTTGCTAGAATAACGACTATATGTTATATTAATTAACCAAAAGGAGCTATTTTTATGGCAAAAGGTGTCCCCACAGATCCTGCCCTGAAGGCAGAATTTTTCCAGCAAAATCAAAGACGAAGGACTAAGTGTTTCCGCAGCTAGTGAACAATAACCAACTCAAAAAGAAATTGGACAATGCTTATCGTGTCATCGGGAAACTTACGACGGAAGTTAATCGCCCAAAAGGCTGAGCATCCTGGAAACCGAGGTGGATTCAGGATGCAAAAGTGAATTCGCCAAAATCCTTTATCTATCCCGTTCCAGTCTGTATCAAGAATACGAAAAATTAGCCACCAGAAATGAATATGATGTTGAGCTGCTTAGAAACGTACACGAAGCCAATCCGTATTATGGCGTTAGACGACTAGCCATTAAATTGAAGTGGAGCGAAGGTAAAACTAGAAGGCTTTGCCATCTTGCTAATATTACTGCCAGAAAGGCTAAGAAAGCCAGAAATAACAGGGACAAATCTGAAATAACTACTCCGCCAAACCTACTTCAAGATTATTAGCAGCTAAAGGACAAAGCCTACCCGCACAAAGGCTACACTTTCGCTAGACTAACTAATCCAGAGCTTAATATCTGGATACAGGATTTTACTTACATTTTGTTTAAGGGCAGATTTTATTATTTTGCCGCTACCAATAGTATTGCCACGAGACAAGTTATGGGTTGAAGCTTCGGTTATTATCATACTGCCGATTTGGTTTGCAATTCACTGTTTGATGCCCTGGAAAAACATGCTGGGCCGAATATTTTACATAATGATAAAGGTTCGGAATATATGAGTGAAAAACACTATCAACTTTGTAAATTAGCTCATATCAAAATGAGCGCATCCGCTCCTGGCTCACCATGGCAAAATGGTTTTATGGAGAGCTTCTTTTCTACATTTAAAAACGAAATGAGAGATAAATTTTGCACCGCTAATAACGAGGCAGAACTAAACGAAATGATTGCCCAGTGGGTCCATTATTATAATTGTGAGCGCATCCATACGGCGCTCAAAATGACTCCTGATGAATATGCGAAAAAGCTCTCTACTCCAAACAACAAGGCTTTCCCGTTTGCGCTTAAAAGAATAGACAAAGTGCGTGGCAAAATTGGAGCTTGACAATTTTTATGATATAATATTTCAAATGAATAATCACAAAACCATTGGGTATACTTGCGGCTCTTTTGACTTATTTCACATAGGTCACCTCAATATTCTCAAACGCGCTAAAGAAAATTGCGACTATCTCATAGTAGGTTTGAATTCAGACGAAACCATGCTAAGATGTAAAAACAAACTGCCAGTTATTCCTTTTAATGAGAGAAAACAAATTCTTGAAGCAATCCGTTACGTTGACAAAGTTATAAAAGTTGAATGTTTAAAACCAAATTCTAAAGCCGATGATTGGGATACTCGTCTCAAGGCTGATATTGTCATTGCCTCCGACGAATGTATTAACCATCCAGAGTGGCAGGAGCTTGCAAAATTGAAACAAAATTCTAATAGTGGTAAAATTCTATTTTTTCCATATACTAAAACCACTTCTTCCACTTTGATTCGCAAACTTTTACAAGACAAACTTATCGATAATTAATTTTTTCATTTAAATCTTTTAGGTTAAAGCAGTCCACATATCTCATTATTGCACCTTTAATTTGTTTTTTGATAAATTCCTTACCGTCTATGTTCACGCTTTTTAAATTATTGAATAGTTTATCTCTCTCTTTTTTTACAGCTTCATTGTCCAAAACATAGTGCCCCGCAATATCTAGGATTTCTTCGGCAAGCTTTTCATTTTCTAATATTTTGTCATAAGCCAACTCATTTTTTTCAGTGGATACCCATTTTTTCCAGCGACCAGTTTTTATAGTGTTTTTTAATAACACGTCTTTTAATCTGGCTTTTTCAATTATTGTTCCATTGTCATATAGTTTTTCTTCAACTTTACATAATTTTAGGTAGCCCCTAGTTTCCGTCGTGCCAAATTCTGGAGCCACATTTGCTGCAGACACTCGCGCCGGTATATGTTCTAACAAGGAAGATTCTGTTAAATAATCGGCATTATGCTCTTTTAAATATACATCATATTTTACTGCCATATTCGATAAATCTTTAGCCATATTAAAATCAAAATGCCCCGCCTGAATCGTGGATTTTACTAATGTGCCTGTTTGCCCAACCGCAAAAATCGGTTTTGGCAATCTTTTTGATTCTAGAGTTTGCCCCAATCTAAGCAAAAAATCCTGATAACTATTAATTTCCGTCAATCCTCCATTTGTTTCTTCTGTCCCTACTTCATAGGCTATTCTTTCTTTTTTTATCTTTTTACGATATATTTCGCAAAATTCAATTAGCTCTACAGTCTTTTCTATTACAAAATCCATATCAACGGCTTTTCCTTTTACGAATGGATCCTTCGTC
Source organism: uncultured Candidatus Saccharibacteria bacterium (assembly GCA_964516075.1). Taxonomy (GTDB): domain Bacteria; phylum Patescibacteriota; class Saccharimonadia; order Saccharimonadales; family Saccharimonadaceae; genus Nanosyncoccus. Next base: position 6,398 of record CAZEYN010000012.1, read on the forward strand.
GGATCAATCATCAATAAATCAAATCCAGCTTCAATATCCGCTTTATAGGACTCCTTCGCTATTTTCATGGCTTCTTCAACTGGCAAATGTGCATTTCTTTCTTCATCCCTTTGCCATGGACCACCGTGATCGCGACAAACGTAATAATCCCAAAAACCTATTTTGTTTGCAATAATGCTTAAATTATTTACAAAATCAAATTGATCCCAACCATTCACGTATCCACCGCCGTATCGTTTTAAATCAATTTGATTACGACTGGCAATAAACATTAGCGGGAAATTATTTTCTTTTGCTAGCTCCATACAGGATTCTATTACATTTTCAGACATTGGACCAATACCAATCAAAGTATTATCACCCAAACTATAGGCTTTTTTTATCAATTCTTCTATAAAAACTTTCTGCATTTTATTTTTTTCTTAACTTCCATTTTTGTGCGTTTGTGCTATTATCTTTCCAAAGATTAATATTAGCACCGTTAATTCCTAATCCACCGCTCACATCTAATACCAAATCAGAACACGCCGACTTAAATTTATAATATTCTCCCTCTTCTAAAATATACCATTTTTGAGCACAAGTCAAGTTATCTCGCCAAAGCCGCACGTTCGCCCCTTTTTGCGAGCTCCCATTTTCTACATCAAGCGCCTTTTTTGTAGTTGGATTTATAAAAGTATATGTTCTGTCTTCTTCATTATAACGCAAATACCAATCTTGCGCCGCAGTGTTGTTGTCATTCCATAATTGGAGGTTAGTTCCGTTAGAAGCCGCCTCTGTCCCGCCAGAAATATCTATCGCTTTCTTAAAATTAGTGGCTGACAATACTGTGTAGGTCCCCTCAACGAGTTTTTTATCACTTTCGTTTCCATAATCATAAAATTTCCATTTTTGCGCATTTGTATTATTAACATTCCAGATGTTTATGTTTGCACCATTATTAGCGACTCCGCCGCTTACATCTAAAATCAATCCGGAACATGAGGAATAAATTGAATATGTTCCATCATCGTTTTTTACGATTTGCCATTTCTGCGCGCAAGTATTGTTTGACGCATATAGTTGTACTTTTGTTCCTTTAGTAGTGCCCGCCCCCTCTACATCCAAAGCCTTTCCTGTTGCTGGGTTGATAATGGTGTAAGAGCCATCGTTATTGTCATATTGAACAGACCATTCCTGTGCCTGAGTGTAATTAGCATTGTAGATTTGAATTCTCGTGCCATTCTGGGCGGCAGCGACTCCGCCATCTATGTTTAGCACCATAGTACTTAAAATTTTTGAAGAAATACTATAATTACCATTCTCAACAGTTTTTTCTGGAACTAATTTCCATTTTTGCGCATTTGTATTATTAACATTCCAGATGTTTATGTTTGCACCATTATTAGCGACTCCGCCGCTTACATCTAAAATCAATCCGGAACATGAGGAATAAATTGAATATGTTCCATCATCGTTTTTTACGATTTGCCATTTCTGCGCGCAAGTATTGTTTGACGCATATAGTTGTACTTTTGTTCCTTTAGTAGTGCCCGCCCCCTCTACATCCAAAGCCTTTCCTGTTGCTGGGTTGATAATGGTGTAAGAGCCATCGTTATTATTTTTTATTCTCCAACGTTGGACACTTGAGATATTATTATTCTGTGTTTGTATATTAATTGCGCTATTGTCAGTATTTTCGTTTATATTTAATACTTTTTCTGTATCTAATATCGTTTTTATAGTATATTCCCCTTCTACGATATAATCAGATTCCGGTACCCCATCATCTGTCACCCCCCCAAACCAATCCTCAAAATACAAATAAAAATTCCTGTTTCCATACGCCCCACAACTCGCCGTGCCGTAGCCCGCGGCGAGAGTCCCCGCGTTCGGCTGATACGGCGTATAGCGATACAACGCGCTCGTCGCCAAATTTTTCACATTAACAACCGCTCCCCCACACGCCGCGTTCGGATTATATTGAATATAGTTGTTTCCCAGCGGATAGTTCGTCCAGCCCCCGTCCAGCACCGTCCTAAACAGCAACGCCGCGTTTCGCACCTGATTTTTAAACCCATAATATTTTTCCGAACACGCCGCCGTATCCGGGCAACCATACCCCGTCGCCTTGCGATAATCGCCATTGTTCGGAATCAGATCCGTAATTAGTCCCGTCTCTTTTTGTAGCAGCGCAATTAACACCTTCGGATTAATCTTATAATCCTGCGCCGCCTGCCAAATAATGTGCGCCGCCGTCTCGCCAGAGCCAATTACCTCACCATCCCCAAATCTTTCCTCAGACAAACACACAAAATGCCCATTATCCCAGTGCCACGTATAATTCGTGTTCCTAGACAACGCCACATAATAATTATAATTCGTGTTCGTGCAAGAATTTTTTAAAGTTAAAAACGCCTGAATCTCCGCCTCCGTCATCGAAGTATAATTCCCCATCTGGTAGTCCGAAATAATATACCCCGCATCAAACTTTGATAAATCTGCAGCCATTACGTCTTCTTCTATATCGCCAAAATTACAAACTAAAAACCCAAAAAATACTAAAGCCACACAAGCACCTAAACACATTAACCATTTTCTTTGATTTCGCTGTTTTCTCATCAAATATTTACCTCTCCACGGATCAAACCACTACGTTCTCCGTCATTTAAGTTAATATTGATTTCCATCGCTCCACCGACAAGTTCCGTCATCGGTATATCAAAACCCTCACAAGTAGAATTGGATACATTACCGATTATATTAGCTATACTACTATAAATAGTAGCACCATCGTTTAATAAATTCAACTCACAAATTCCATTTGTTAAATATTGATCAATACTAACCCTTATCATTAATTTATCATCATTTACAGAGGCATATGTTACAACTCCAGTTAAAGATTCGTAATCGTTTGCATCCTCACCTTCATACTGTATCACTTTTTTCTCTTCCACCACTTTTTCCGCAATATCTTCATTTTTTACTAAATCATCACTTTGTTCAACTTGCTCGGAAGCATCGGTTTCATTTTTTGTATTATTTATAAAACTAAACACAAAATAACTACCGACACTAGTCAATACTAGTATCACTAATATTAATAACCATAGAAATTTTTTTTTATTTTTAGCCATAAACGTAATGTCCTACAATAATTATAGCTTTTTTATTTTTTTTGTAAATCCCTAATCTATCTCTATTTCTAAAATTTCAGCGGCCCTCTTTAATATATTTTTTTCTTCATCACTACAATCAAGCATTTTTATATTAAACAACTTCACTGTTTCTTCGTGTTTATAATCTAAAATTTCCAAAGACCTTGCCGCGCCAGGTACCTTTTTTAAAACCCCCTTAGAAACCAAATTATCAATATGCTCCGCCACCACCGACACTGATGATAATCCAAGACCAGACATAATTTCCCTATAAGATGGAGAATAGCCATTTTCCTCTGTGAAATCTTCTAAAAAATTCAAAACCGCTAATTGTTTTTTTGTAATTTTCTTAGCCTTCATGCTATAATTATAAACAATGGACAAAAATAAATCAATTGATGGGTTAGTAGTTCGTCGCGCCAAAAAACCAGCGACCACTATTCATAATGCAAAAAAACCAGAAAGTAGCACCCCTAAATATACCACCAGACAATCAACCAATACACAAAAGAAAATCAATGTTACTGAATCTAAATCTAAGCCAAAATCAGAATCACGGCCAAAGACTATTCAAACCACAACCGAAGACTTTTTAAAACCAGTCCAAGTTTTTGATTTCGATGAACAAAGTGGCGAACTCACATCTTCAAAGAAGCTAGTCGAAAAACCTAAAAAGAAAAAAGAAAAAAAACCAATGAGTAAAAAACGCAAGATAATCATCGGTATTATTCTTGCTATGATTACCATTTTAATCGGGGTCGTAATTTGGTTTATTATTTGGGGTTGCGATATTCTTTCTAAAATTACTGATGGTCAAGGTAGCGTTTTTGATTTATTTACAGAAACTTATGAGCCACTACAAACCGACGCTAATAGCCGCACTAATATCTTAGCTTTTGGCACCAGTGGTTACGACATGGATGGCACAGAAGGCGATGGCACACATGACGGTGCTCAACTTACCGATTCTATTATGGTTATTAGTTTAAACCAAGAAACTGGCGATATCGCCATGGTTTCCCTGCCTCGCGATCTCAAAGCTTCCCCTACCTGTACTGCCACAGGTAAAATTAATGAAGTTTACTGGTGTAATAATCAAGACGGAACTGACGAACAATCTGGAGCTACAGCACTCATGACCGAAGTTAGTGGTATTCTCGGTATAGATTTCCAATATTACGTTCACCTAAACTGGGGTTCATTAGTTCAAATCGTAGATATATTAGGTGGTGTTAATATTACATTGGATGAAGATATTGATGATTATTATTATACTGGAGCAGTCTATCAAGCCGGCGTAGAATATGTATTAAATGGTGAAGAAGCTCTTGGTTTAGCTCGTGCCAGACATGGCACCACGAGTGGTGATTTCTCTCGCGGTGCCTCTCAACAGAAAATTCTTATCGGTATTAAAGATAAAATCGTCCAAAATAATTTATCTCTTACGGACCTCATTAGCTTAGCTAGCACATTAGGTGACAATGTTCGCACTAATTTCTCAGTAGAAGAATTAAAAACCTGTGCGCATATTTTAACTGATCTAGACCTAAATTCCATGCGTCAAATCTCACTCTTGGAACCAGAAAAATTAATGACCACCGACACTATTAATGGTATTTCTTACGTATTACCTTCAGCTGGAGCTGGTAATTATAACGATATTCAGTTATTTATCGCTAAAATGTTCAGCAATGATCCTCGTGTTTACGAAGATACCTCAATCCTCGTCCTAAACGGCACAGATACACCAGGATTAGCCTCAACCGAACAAGCTACTCTCGAGGAAGAGGGGTACAAGAATATTTACGTCGATGATGCACCAGCCAATTCCACAGAATCATACACTATCTACGCACTTACAGATACAGCACCAAAAACCAAAGCCCTCCTAGAGCAAAAGTACAACACCACCGCCAAAACCGCAGAAGAACTCCCAGATGGAATATCAACAACATGTGATTTCATAATAATACTCGGCGGCACCCAAACTGAATCAGAATAAAATAAGCTTTCAAACTATTTCTTGGAGATTATAAGTTTTCGCTCTTTACCTTCCCCCTCAGAGTGAGTCTCAATATCGGAATAATCTTGAGCTAATTTATGAACAACTCGCCTATCAGCCGCATTCAAATTAACTTCCATAGGCTCGCCACTGCGACGAACTTTACTTATCCAACCCTCAGCTTTTTCCGCAATTCTATCCGCTCTCTGCTTTTTATAATTAGCTACATCCACATTCACACGCACCACCTCAGCATTTTTAGAAACCAAAGCCATTGAAACTATATGCTGCAAAGCTCGTAAATTATCTGCATTCCTACCAATCAAAAGCGAATTTAACGATGTGGAAGGCACGGAAAGCTGTATTACTTCGTCATCAATAGTTGAAGTCACCGCCACATTAATTCCAAAAAAACTCAATAAATCTTCTAAATAACGTGCCGCAAATCTAATTGATTCATCTTTATTCATTTATTTTCTCCTTTTCTTTTTAATATCACGAGCGGAGATTTTTGTAATTTTTGTTCCTGTTTTTTTATTTTCAATAACTTCAGCTTCTTGAATTTTATTAAGTTCTTTAAGTACTGCCTTATCGGTAACCTCATCTATTTCATCATCAACCTTTTTTAAAATTATTTTCTGCTGAAGTAAGGTTATTAAATTACTTAAGAAATAATAAAACGCCAATGCACCATTTAAATTAAACATAATAATAAACATCATTACTGGCATCATATAAGCCATCTGACCAGTTGTCATATTACTAATGTCTGACTGGTCGAGCTCTTTACCCTCTTTAGCCTCATTCATTAAATCACGGAATTTCTTCTTTTTCTCAGACTTACTAGAAGGCATTTGTTGTCTCGTAGCAAAATATTGTATCAATGAAGCCGCTAGGGCGCATAGTAAAATAAATAAGGCGCTAAGACTAAATTTACCAGTAAATACATCGCTCGCCTTCGTATTTAAGCTGATTGTCCCAAATAATTTAGGATCAAAATCATATTGAGTTTTTTCTTCGGCTGGAATTTCATCATTCGCCAAATCAGCCAAATATCCTTGCTGTTTTTCTTCTAGTATTTTTATTTCTGAACCTTCATAGGCTACAATCTCATATGCCCTATTACTTAAATTATCGATTGGTAACGGAGTGGCTATTACTTTAATAGCTGAAAAAATTGCAATAAAAATTGGCAGTTGAATTATTAAAATCAAAATAGATGAAAACGGTTTTACATTATACCTCTTATAAAGGTCCATTGTCTGTAAAGATTCTAGCTGTTTATTTCCTTTACAATTCTTTTTTATTTTAGTCAATTCAGGTTGAATTTTACGAATTAATTTAGACTGGTTAAGTTGTTTTTTTGTGATGGGCCACATCGCCAACTTAACTAAAATAGTTAATATTATTATAGCTAGACCAAAATCATGTACCAAGTTAAAAATTATAAACAAAATATTTACAATTGGACGCACGATAATTGCATCGATTAAATTAAAAGGTCCACCCGTTATCATTGAACCGATTATAAACAAAATAAATATCGCCCAATAGATTCCTTTTCGCACACTCTTCTTATCCATTTTATTTATTATAACACACTTTACTTTCTTCAACTAATCCACCTAATAATTTCTCTAAATCAGAAAATGACATTTTCGCCACATCTTTTGAATACACCACAAAAATATAATCAGTTTTTTTAGGAATATATTCAAAATTTTTACGCAACGCTTCATAAATTCTACGCCTAATCCGATTTCTCCCAACAGCTGTTTTGTCAACCTTTTTAGATACAACCACAGCTATTCTTGTGTAATCTCGTGTATTCTTCATAAAAATCAAAGACATCTTTGATGTTCGAATAGTCTTCCCTTTTTGATAAACATATCGCACTCCACCACGCGAATGAAATCGGTATTTTTTACAAAGCATATTACTATTATATCATCTTTAAAATAAGTTCCCAATCAGGAACTTATCTATTTAAGCCGTTAATCTTGCGCGACCTTTTAATCTTCTTCTAGCTAAAACTTTTCGACCATTCTTATTTGCGTTTCTTTTCATGAAACCGTGCTCAACCTTACGTTGTTTTTTATGCGGCTGATATGTTCTCTTTGGCATATTATTCCTTAAACTTTAATTTATTTCAAATTCTTATTATAGTATACCGCATTTTTCCACATTTTTCAAGTAGTTTTCCACAGCCTTTTTAGGTAAAAATTTAAAATTGTGGAAAAATTCGTATCTGTTTTCAAAAAACAATATTACAACATATTTTTTTCACATAAAAACCTGTGGAAAACTCTTTTTCTGTGTTATAATTTAAACAAGAAGGAGGTTAAATAATGTATGATGTATGGAAAAACGCCCTAGCTGAAATTGAGCAACAAATTTCACCAGGTAATTTTTCCACTTGGTTTCAAGATACTTCCCTTATCTCAACGGAAAATGGGGATGTTTGTATTGGTGTTAAGAATTCATTTTTTATAAAACAACTTAAAAATCGTTATTTAGATATTATTTCCTCGGCTTTAAAAAATAATAATATTAATGTAAAAAATATCGATTTTGAAATTCAAACCGCCAATAAAAATAAAATTCGCCCACACGAAGTTATTAAAAATACTCAAATTAAAGAACGAGT
>CAZEYN010000013.1:0-14121 GCA_964516075.1 uncultured Candidatus Saccharibacteria bacterium
TATACGAGAATTGCGAGCAGGACTTCACAACGCTCATCCGCCAAGGCTTTTGCTGCGCTATCGCAATTTGAATAAATTACAGAAATCACAGATCAACATAAGCCTTATTTGCATCGCTTTCCTCAACAGAACTATTGTCGTCCGTATTATTTGTCGAGGTGCTATCATCCTTATGATTGACCCTGTTCCATATCTTCCTTAACAATTTACATCCACGCCATTAGTCGTATATTTTATCGTATAAGCACTGTCGCCATAAAACGGCGTATCATTTTTAATATAATCTAAAGCTTCGCGATTGTATTTTTCTACATCACATATCGAGCTCTCGATATTTATTACGTTCGTGTTTTCATCGCACTCTATGGCATAAACTAAGCTCTTATCGCCATCACCACATTCATTGATAGTGCATTCCTCTCCGTATTCATTCTTATAGACATAATACGGAAAATACAAGCTAAAAGAATTCGTATTGTTATACATCCCCTTACAAAATGTTTCTTTGTATTTCATTTGTGAAACTGGCGGGCACTCAACCGATATTCCATCAGGCAAGACCTCTTCGTCGGACCACTGAATCGATACGTTATAAGTTTGCTTCAACGAATCAATATCTACCAAAAAATTCGCCTCAGCAATGCTGCCGCTCTTGCTCTCGGTGTAAGAATTTTCCCGTACCACAACATCGTCTATTACCGACTTTTCTACATTATCATAATTACTACTTACGACATTCCATAAAACATTTTTAAAATCATCTGTGTATTCAGTAGGAATCGAACTGAGTTCCCCACTATTTTTTATATCAACGTGCAACCTATCGCCAAAAACCCCGTTAATCACCGCCGCCAATATAATAATTACAACAATTTGAAGCCCCACAAGAATAGCAATCTTTTGGTTCCTTGTTAAATTGTTTTTTAAATTAGTTACAAGTTCGTTCATCCTACTCCTACAACCCATTTATATTTATTATGTCATCCGTATAGGCATAAGTCATTTTCTTAGATTTCGCTTCTTCAAGCGACCATTCCCTTACGCCAGGCCATTCGCCTTTTACGAAGCCAACATTACAACCCGCTTCGCCCACAATTACAGAATCGCTCGTCACACCCAACACCACGCCAGTATGATTATAAGTGCCAGTACTGAATACCGCATACGGACGAGGCTCACTTCCGGTTTTTAAGCCTTTAGTGCTACCAAGTTTTTGCACCATAAATTCACCATTTGTAGTGTTACCCCAATCTGGGCCAATAGATGTATATTTATTCAAGAACCATTGAGAAAACGCCACACAGTTATTTAGTGTTCCACCGAAACAACCAGCATCACTCACCAAGGCCCCGTCAAAGCTATAACTACCTCTTTTCTTTTTAGAAGCTTCATTCGCATATGATTCCATCCAAGCTTTGGCTTCTTCTAATGTCATGCCACCCTCTTTTAACCCAGTTCCATTATCTTCATCTTGCGCGCACGCATCACAATCATCAGACTTGGCAGTTTTCTCATCATAAGAACTGTGGGGCCCACTAATCATATCGCCAACTCCACTTGTTACATTCACGCCAGCAGTAGAATTTTTTGCGTTCTTTGCTCTCAAAATGTTTTCAAAATTAGAACTCACACCCTCTTTAATATGGAAAAACACGCTACAAAGACCAGATTCAGCAGTATAACCCACGCCATTTTCATCCTCTACATACAATGCCACGTGACCACTTCTATACATTATATCGCCAGGTTGCAAATCATCTTTATTGAAAGGTAAAATCTCCCAAATATCACTATGCTCCTTTGCCCAACCACGTTGCCCGCCGGCACTATCGCCCAACCCCCTTGGGAAATTCGTATCAACTCCAGAATACCTAACCACAGTAGCCACGCCCACATCACAAGAAGCTCCAACTTTCGGGCAAGCGCTCCATCCACGATTCGGGAACACCGTATCAAGAGCGGTCTGGAATTTTTCTGTAGGGCTACCGCCAGTACATCCATGCGAACCATATTCACCGTTACAACTATATTGAAACGAGTCCGTACCTAACGGCCAAGCCAAACATACAGCTGTAGCATTTATATTCATATTGCCTTGCGAACAAGAAGAATAGCAAGAAGATTTGCCAGAAGTTCGATAAATTTTATAGCTATACCCACTTTCTACAAAGAAATCTTGATAACCAGCTCCACGCTCACAATGTGACGCAGACAATATATAGGCTTTTCCATCTTTCTCGCCAAATATTTCTACGTGACCATCTCTAATTCTGATATCACCCGGTTGATAAGTACTTACATTGGATGGGTCGCCAGACACTTCCGTGTATATTTCCGGATGATTAGCAAACCACTCAGCCTGCGTAGAAACTGAACCAAATGGCACTTCAGTGTCTACACCAGATGATCTAAGCACGGTCGCCACAAACATATCACAACTCTCGCCTGCCGCAGCACAAGCATCTGAACTCTTATCACCTCCCACCGATTTTATTGCTGCCGTATACGCCGCCGTAGAACCATTCATAGACTCAGCTCTAGTTTGGTTGGCTAATTCCCAAGCCTTGTCATGAACGCTAGAAGTCAAAGTTGTACTAGAAACGCCAGACCCCGCCGAATTTACACCATCACCTACAATAGTCTTCCCAGCATATTTATCATAATATTCTTGCGCTTTTGTAGCACGCGAACTTGCGCACGCCGCCGGACGTTCTACATTCTCGCAGAACCAATTTGCAGCTTCGCTCACTCCACTTATATTGTAAAGTCCCTGATAACTTTTATCTATTTCATTTTTTAAAAACTCAATTTCATATGCATAAAGCTTATTTGCTTTTTCATGCCCAGCTTTAGCGATAAAATCTTCGGCGGAAGACGCATAATTACTTACATCGAAAAGACTTATTAGTGATGCGTCTCTACCTTTTACATAATTCAACATCGTCGGTCTGCGCGTTCCATCCCATTGCGCTAAACCAAGTGCCCATCCATTACTGGCATTATTAGACCATATATCAAAACCAGTATTATCCCCTTGTCTACGTATTGGGTTCAAGCCACTTTCATGATTTAAGTTTCCCATCACGCCAGCCGCTTGTTCTTCAGACAAGAAACTAGTTAGCCCACTCCAGACTTTTTCCTCGGCACTGCTACCAGATATCTTTATACTACTATCGCTACTCTCTGTAGTTTCACAGGGCTCATAAAAATAAATGTTATTTTGCGCAAAAAAGTTCTCGGTATATTCATCCAACGCAAAAACCGAATTATCGTAATTACAAAAATGCAAGAAAAACCCGGCCACCACAAACGCCACAAAGGCAAACATCTCAGCATAGTTACGTTTCTTTACTTTCATTATTCATCATCTCCAAAATTTATCGGATAATCACTGGGGCTATAACCGGCATCCGCAATTAATTTATTTATAAGCTCCTTATTCTGCCCTCCGCCATAAGCCCTCAAGCAAACTATCGCTTCACAATTAGATGTGTCCACGATTTTATTACCATCGCCATCAAAACTGATTCCGTCTCTATCAATATATGCGCCATCCGTTCCACTCCGATATAGCGGCAAAACATTTACAATACTATAAACATGGTCAAAATTAGTCGTATAAGCAACCAGCGCCGAATCATCCAAGCCAAATTCCACGATTCTACCAAGAGTAGCTTCGTCATCCATATGCGTATCATAATATTTAAAACTTCCGTCCTCGCTCAATAAATATGTGTATAAATGATAAAACTCGTCACTGTCCAAGCTAAAATTCACCGTTTTTGATTGCATTTCGCCCATCGAAATTTCCGCCACGTAATCGCCAGGCGTCAAATTCACCGATGTATTATTATCATATTTTGTACCGTTTATCAAAATTTGCGCATCATTCGGTGCTACCAAAATATCCACCGTAGCAGTTTTACTATTATATATTATAATTGCTATAATTAAACAAATTACCGCAACCACATTAACCAAAATCACCCCACTAATTATTTTGTGATTACGAATAAAATTAAACATATAAACTTATTATACCACAGTTAACAACGGTTTTTCCCAAGTCACAGGATAATCATTTTGCCCCAGCATCACTGCTATTGTCGCAGCCAAATTCGCCAAACCAAGCTTTTCAATGTCGGATAATCTATATTTATCATTATTTAAAGTATCGTCGCAAAAAATACATGGCACCAAATTTGTTGTATGTGCGGTTTTTGGCTCATCATCGGCTCCTCGAATTTCCTCGGCATTCCCATGGTCTGCCACCACCACCAAAGCCCCGTTTAGCTCTTTAACTTTAGCATAAATTTGCGCCAAACTCACATCAATCGCCTCGAGCGCTTTAATCGTGGCTTCCATGTCCGCCGTATGCCCCACCATATCACCACCAGGATAATTTATTCGTACAAACTTATACTGGTTCATTTTCTTCAAAACTGCCTCTGTAATTTCCGCGGTTCTCATCTCCGGATGGTCATTAAATGGCTGGTCATAAGATTCAATTTCTATAAAATCCTCGAGCGGCGCAGCCTCGTAACTATTTCCGTCAAAATAATAAGTGATATGCCCAAATTTCACCGTTTCCGAAATCGCCAATTGCGAAATACCTCGCTCGCCCAAAAACTCATGCAAAGTATTTTTCGGCGCCACCAGCTCCACCAAATAATGTTCCGGCACATGTGCATCCACATCATATTCCGTCATCCCTACAAAATATACATTTTCTGGCGCATAGTCACCCCTGTCAAAATATGGGAAATCTTTCAACACAAAAACTTTTGCAATCTCAATTGCTCGGTCCTTGCGAAAATTATAATAAATCAACGTATCGCCGCGCGCAATTTTCCCCACTGGCCCATTTTCATCAACAACTACAAACGCCGGCAAATCTTGGTCTTGGATTTCAGGATGTTCATTCCTTAGCGTCAAAACGCCCTCCATTGCCGATCTAAATTGCCTCTCGGCCTTACCGTAAACCATCATATCAAATCCGCGTTTCACCATCTGCCAATCTTTTTCGTAACGATCCGCCACCGTTGTCATCCGTCCACCAACCGAAGCAATTTTTATATCAGCATCACCAAATTGCTTCACAAACTCCTCAAAATCTTGAATGTATTTTTCTGCCGACTGTGGCTCCACATCACGCCCATCCAAAATCGCATGTATGCGCATTTTGCGCACGCCATCAACATAGGCTCGTTCAATCATTTGTTTCAAATGGTCATTATGACTATGAACTCCGCCATCCGAAAAAATTCCAGCAAAATGCAAAGTTTGATGCTTCACGGCCTCACGCCAAATATCATTATCGAAAACTTCGCCAGTAGAAAAAGCCTCGTTAATTCGCGCCACCCCTTGCTTAATTATCTGCCCAGAGCCAATTATGTTGTGCCCCACTTCGGAATTTCCCATTTGCCCCTTCATTAGCCCTACTGCTTCACCAGAAGCTTCCAATGCCAAATGCTTATATTTTTGCGAGGCTTGCCCTAAAAATGGCGTGTTGGCCTTGCTTACGGCATTGCCAGGCGCGTCCGGCGCCAGGCCCACGCCATCCAAAATCGCCAACACCACCGGCCCATCATACTGCAATTTATCCATAACCTTATTATAGCACTTTCCCTAAAAATTCTTTCACGCGCGCAGTCTTTGGCTTTTCGAAAAATTCTTTTGGCGTATTCTCTTCGACAATTTTACCTTCGTCAATAAAAACCACTCTGGTAGCAATCTCTTTAGCAAAACCAATTTCGTGCGTCACAATCATAATTGTCATACCGTCATCGGCAATTTTTCGAATCAAATCTAAAACATCACTAATCGACTCCGGATCCAAAGCAGAAGTCGGCTCATCAAACAGCAAAACTTCTGGGTCCAACATAATCGAACGAATTATCGCCACGCGTTGCTGCTGACCACCAGATAAATTAACAGGAAAAGCATCTTTTTTGTCTATCAAATCAATCTCTTTTAGCAATTTTAACGCCTTACTTTCGGCCGATTTTTTATCCATTAAACCCAATTCCACCGGCGCCAAAACCAAATTTTCCATCACGGTCATATTTTTAATCAAATTAAAATGCTGAAAAACCATACCTACTTTTTGGCGTATCTGGCGGATATTAGTATCCGTAATCAGTTGGCCGTCAAAATAAATTTCCCCAGAAGTTGGTTCCTCAAGGCGATTTATACATCTTAAAAATGTCGACTTTCCAGAACCGGACGGCCCAATAATCACCACTCGCTCCCCTTGATTTAGCTCAAAATCAATTCCCTTTAGCACATGGTTGTCTTTAAATTGAATTCGTAAATTTTTAACGGAGATCACTTTTTCTCAACCTTTTCTCAATTAATCCCACGATTAGCACAATCAAATACACAATCGCCAAATAAAACAACGCCGCCACAAACATTGGCACAATATAACTGGCCATATTTTGCCCAGAACCAATATCTTTCGCCGCCATATTCAAATCATACATCCCTACCATACCCACAATTGCCGTTTCCTTAATCACCGTCACGATTTCGCTACCCAGTGGCGGAATAGAATTTTTTAAAGCTTGCGGAAAAACAATTCGATAAAACACTGTTTTTTGTGATAACCCAAGCGACAGTCCAGCCTCAGTCTGCCCCTTATCTACCGACAAAATTCCAGAACGGAAAATTTCCGATGAATAGGCCGCCGAATTAAAACCAAAAGCCAAAATCGCAATAATTACCTCTGGAAAACCGCGAATTGCAAAAATGATAAAAAACATTATAAAAAGTTGCAGAGCCATCGGCGTCCCACGAATAATCGTAACATAAATTTTACAAATCGCTTTTGGAATTTTCATCCAAGGCGAAGGCTTAGCGATTTCAATTAAAGCAATTATTAGCCCCAACGCAAGCCCAATGACAATCGCAAAAAACGCAATTTCAAGCGTCAGCAAAAAGCCTCGCCACAACGCCTCGATGTATTCCGGAGTGCTAAACAATTCAACAATTTTTGTAAAAAATTCGTCCATCAAAATCCTGTATATTTCAAAACCAAACGATCGATTTCGGACTCACCGTTTGCGTCCTCCACCAGCATCTCTGCCAAAACTTCATTAAACGCGTTTAATAGTTCTGGCTGATTTTTGTTAACGGCAATCGCATAAGATTCCTCCACCGGATAATCTGCCGCACCATTTTCACCCATATAATACAGTGGTAGCGCAACCAAATTCGCATTTTTCGCAACAATCATTTTTGCCACCAATTCATCAGCAATCGCAAAATCTATCATTTGCGAGCCTATTGCATCCGCAGCCAATTGATGTGTCTCGAAACCTTTAATCATTGTTCCGGTGTCCATCAAAACCCCATCTTTAATCTCGCCTTGCGTAAAAAGATACCCAGTACTACCAGTCTGAGAACCCAAAATCGCACCAGACAAATCATTCCAAGTCACATAACTTTTTCCAGCCAACCCAGAATTTTTATCAAAAATAGCATATTGAACCGATGTATAATACGGCGTACTAAAATCAACCTTGGCCTTGCGCGCATCGGTAATCGTTAGTCCTGCAGCCCCAGCATCAGCAATTCTGCCGGCTTCAACATTATCGATAATCACATCAAATTCCACATCTTTAATCGCAATGGTTTTATTAAGTTTTTCCGCCACTCTGTCGATAATCTCCACATCGACCCCCACAATTTTATTATTGTCATAAAATTCAAACGGCGCAAAAAAGGCGTTTGTTTCCACGACATAATCAGTTTTTTGCGCGTTATTAACTAACACAAAAAGACTAAAACCGCAGATAGCCACAATCAAACCAACTATAATCACCTCCGCCCACGGAAAAGATTTTTGAGGAGCCTTCTTTACAGAAGTCTTTTTCGGCTGTGCTTTCTTTGCTGAAGACTTTTTAACCATAAACTCATTATACCATAAAAGCTCAAAAAAGTTCCAGAACGAGGACTGGAACTTTTTCGTGCTATATTTCTACTCTAAAGTGAGAATAAGCAAAGAACTAGAATGTTCACAACGGCGATTACCGCAACCACTTTAAATGCCCACCTAAACCAAGTCGTATAGTCAACCTTAGCAAGCGCAAGACCACCCATAATCGCACCACAAGTTGGAGTAATTAAGTTGACCAAGCCATTGGCAGAAACTATAGTCATAGCGGCTACATCGGTACTATAGCCAAGCCCAGCCGCGATTGGAGCCACAATTGGCGTCGACATAGTCGCAAGACCAGACGATGACGGAATAAGTATCGACAAGAACGAGTGCAATACATAATTTAATGGCACAAATAGCAATTCCGGCAAATTAGCAAGAGCCGTCACAGCGCTAATAACAATATATGTGTCCATATGGGTTTGACTCATCAATACCGATACGCCACGGGCAATCGCCACTACAAAGACTACGCCAATCATGTCATCCGCACCATCAATAAATGTATCGACGAAACCTTTTTCGCCAAAACGGTTTATGATGGAAATGATAATCGCCATAATCACGAACCAAAGAGCAGACTCATAGAACCACCAGTTACCTAACGATGCACCAGTCAGCCAACCAGTCCAGCTATCAAAGAACGTAATGCCAAATTCTCCCCATGGCACGAACCCGACCACCATTACCAAGAAAGTCATTGCAAACAGCACTAATGTTACTTTTTGTTTACCAGTCAATTTTTGTTCTATTGCATTCGTATCATTAGCAAAACCACTGTATTTCTTTTCAGCAATTGCCTGCTCCCTTAACGACAAGAACGTTGAACCCTTATCGCGTTGAACTTTTTTCGCATAACGAATCACGAAGAAAGCTGAAACCGCCAAAGTGGTCAACCACAAAACTGCGGCTATTAGAATCACCATTCCTTGATTATATTCTATGCCAGCGTCCTTCATGGCCGAAACCGCAACGCCAGTTGCAAATGGGTTAATTGTTGAACCCAATACGCCAGAACCAGCACCAAGAAGAATGGTAGCTACGCCCACCAATGGGTCCATGCCAGCTGCAAACATTGTTGCCGCTAACAGCGCATAGAATGCCACGCTTTCCTCGAGGAAACCATAGGTTGTACCTAGCAAAGAGAATATAAACATCAAAAGCAAAATTAATAGATATTCTTTACCCTTGAGCTTTTGCACCAATATTTTAATACCATTTTCCAAAGCTTTAGTTTTTGTAACAATCTTCAAGAAACCACCTAACACCATCACGAATACACAAACATCCAAGGCATCCGCAAAGCCATTAAACGGGGCCATCAACACTTGATAAAATTCGGCACCAATTACGCCCGACCCTTCAAGTACCATACAACCCTCTTCGCCGTTTACTTCTTCGCAAGCAGACAACGAATCATAAGTCACTTCAGACTCACTTTCTAACGAATCTTCAACTTCTTCCGACGTGATAGTATTTTGCTCACTTTGAATTTGCTCAGCTTCAGAGGCAACATTGTCCTCCGCTACATTTATGTCAACGACATCCAAACTATCGGTAGCTACTTCAGCCGAAACCAAAGCTTCGCCAGTCAGCTCCTCGGTATTAGAATCAGTCGTTTCTACAGCAGCAGCCTCCACTGTCTCATCAGTTGGTATTGCGATATATTGTGCTTTCGGCAAAACATGCGAGCAAATACCCAAAATAATCACCAAAATCATGATTATCGAGTAAGCCGAAAGCATTGCTCGCACGCGTTTTTTGCGATTTTTATTCTTCTTAAACATCATTCTCCTTCCTTTTTGTTAATGTTTATAGTTCTTTTTCGCGCACCAAAGCCATGCTCATACAATGTGTGCCACCACGACCACGTGACAACTCAGAGCTTGGTATTTCAATTACTTTTACGCCATGTTTTCGCATAGTTTCGTTAGTCACAAAATTGCGATCATAGCCAATCACCACGCCCGGGCGAATGCAAAGAAAGTTTACGCCATCAGACCATTGCTCACGTTCGGCATCGATTCTGCGACCATTACCGCATTTAATCAACTCGGCCTTATTCAAGTGTAAATATTTTTCCAAAATCTTCTGCAAGCTTTGGTGAATCTCTACAATTTCAAGTTCGCCATGTCCGCCATCGGTAATTTCGTAAACCGTCGAGATGTCCATAATTGCATCTTGTACGGCAAATTTTTCTACATCCACACGAGTCATTACGGTGTCTAGATGCATAAAACTTCTTTCGTCCGGGATATCAATTGCTAAAATATATTTAAACTTATTATTTTTGTCCTTAAACAAATTTGTAGCAAATTTCGCAATTGCATCAGGCTCAGTTCGTTGCGAAATCCCAATCGCAATCACCTCGTCCGACAAAACTTGGATATCGCCGCCTTCCATTGAATATGGTTCGGTGCGATCATAATACATTTTAACATCATCATAAAATGGATGATATTTCAAAACATATTCAATGAAAATTGTTTCACGACTTCTGGTCACTGACCACATTTTATGCAAAGTTACGCCATGACCAACCGTTGCAAGCGGATCGCGCGGAGCATAAATGTTTGGTAACGGGTCCAAAATCATTCTACCCAAATCGCGCGTTGCATAAAAGCTACTGGTTTTGCCGACTTTTTTCAACTCGGTAATATCTATACCGGCAATACATTTGGCAACCAATTCGTTATTCCGTTTAATTCCGTTTAATAAATCATAGCAAGCCTTTGCAACCTTTGGTGAAGTCACGCCACCTTCAGCGATAAATTGTTGAATAAATTGCTTTCGCACGCCAGAGCCGCCATTATCCAAAGCTTCGCCCACTAAATCCGTCAAATAAACTACTTCTACACCTTCTGCACGCAAAGCATTCACAAAAGCGTCATGTTCTTGCTGCGCAATCTTCAAATACGGAATATCGTCAAACAATAATCTTTCCAAAGTATTCGGCGTTAAATTCAAAAACTCATCCCCAGGGCGGTGAAGCAAAATCTTCTTTAACGGCGCAATTTCACTAAAATTGCAAATACTATTTTTCATTTATTGTTGTCCTCCTTTATTATTATTTAACGTTAAAAACATTACCGCTTTAATTGTATGCATACGATTCTCGGCCTCGTCAAATACTACCGAACGTTCAGATTCAAACACTTCGTTTGTTACTTCCATCTCGCTAATGCCAAATTTCTCATTTACATCGCGTGCGATTGAAGTATTTTGGTCGTGGAACGACGGCAAAGCATGCATAAAAATCGCCGTCGGCTTTGCCATGTTCATTACATCCATGGTAATTTGATAAGGTTTAAGCAAATTAATTCGTTCGCCCCATTTTTCCTGCGGTTCGCCTAACGACAACCACACATCGGCATAAATTACATCAACCTTACCTTCTAATGCATGTATATCATCGGTTACTGTAATGGTGCAACCATTTTGTTCGGCAATTGGCATACATTTTTCTACCAATTCTTGAGACGGCGCCAACTCCTTCGGTCCGCAAGAAATAAAATTCACACCCATCTTAGCGCACATCGCCATCAAGGAATTCGCAATGTTATTATGTGTGTCCCCTACGAACGCTAAAGTTAGCCCTTTTAGCTGCCCAAAATGTTCTTCTATGGTCAAAAAATCTGCCAAAACTTGCGTTGGATGACAATAATCCGTCAAACCATTCCAAACCGGCACCGACGAATAATCAGCCAGCTCTTGAACGGTTTCCTGCTTGAAACCACGGAATTCAATGCCATCATAAAATCGCGACAAAACTCGCGCCGTATCGGCAATGGATTCCTTGTGTCCCATCTGCGACCCAGTCGGATCCAAATAAGTGCACCCCATCCCTAAATCATACGCCGCCACCTCAAAAGCGCAACGCGTCCTAGTTGAAGTTTTTTCAAAAATTATTGCAATATTTTTGTTTGGAAAAACTTTGTGATTCTGGCCAGCCTTTTTCATTTCTTTGAGTCTTTTTGACATATTAAGCATATATCTTAACTCAGATTCGCTGTAATCTAGAATCTGCAAGAAATCTCGCCCATAAAATTCCATTTATTCCCTTTCTTTATAACTACATTATACATTAAGTTTAATTTAAGCACAAGAATTTTATGCTATAAAACAGAAACGGGTGACGGACTTTTAGGGGGACCCCCAAAATCTTTGTTTACAAAATTTTGGGGGAAGAAAGTCTGGCAGGACCCGTTTCCATATTAATCATATGACAAGTTTATGCTATAATGAGCTTATGAAAAAACGAATCGTCATCGCCCTGGGTGGCAACGCTTTGCAAAAAAATGGCGAAGCCACAGCCGAGGCCCAGAAAAAAATCGCCGAATCGGTTGGCAAAACCATTGCCAAACTTTCCGAAAATTATGATATCATCGTCGCACACGGCAACGGTCCTCAAGTTGGTAATATCTTAATTCACGAAGAATCTGCCGCCAGCGAAAAAGCTCCAGCCATGCCACTAGAAACCGCCGTCGCCATGAGCCAAGGCCAAATCGGCTACTGGATCTCTCAAGCCACCGACAACGCTTTTATCAAAAACAATCAGCGCAAAAAAGTCGCCACCGTAGTTTCGCAAGTCGTCGTCGACAAAAACGACCCAGCCTTCCAAAACCCCACTAAACCCATCGGCACATTCTATTCCGAAAAAGACGCCAAAGCCCTAGCCAAGGAAAAAGGCTGGACCGTCAAAGAAGATGCCGGTCGCGGCTGGCGTCGTGTGGTCGCCTCGCCCAAACCAATCGACATCATCGAAAAGAATATCATCAAACAGCTCGCCGCAAACGGCACCATAGTCATTGCCGCCGGCGGTGGCGGAATTCCGGTCTACCGCACCAAAATTCTCAAAAAGCTCAAGGGCATCGACGCCGTTATAGATAAAGATTTCGCCGCCGAAAAACTCGCCGAGCTCACCGACGCCGATATTTTCATCTCGGTCACAGCCGTTCCCAACGCCTATATTAATTTTGGCTTACCTAACGAGCAGCCACTTCATAAAATCACCGCCAAAGAAATCAAAAATCTTATCAAATTTGGCTATTTTAAACCAGGTTCTATGTTGCCAAAAGTCCAAGCCGCCATCGAATTCGCCAGCCACGGTAACAAAATCGGCATCATCACCGACATCGAACATCTTTCCTCTGCCTTAAAGGGCGAGTCTGGCACCATTATCACCAAATCATGATATAATTAAGTAGTGCCCACTTGGCGGAACTGGTAGACGCGCTAGCTTCAGGTGCTAGTACCTTCACTGGCGTAAGAGTTCAAATCTCTTAGTGGGCACCATTTTTTTGCTAACAAAAAATCCCCAAAGGGATTCTGGAGGTGCCTACCGGAATTGAACCGGTGTACGCGGTTTTGCAGACCGCTGCGTAACCACTCCGCCAAAGCACCGACTAAGTCAATTATAACATATTTTTCCAAAGCGCGGAATTATCTTTAAAGTAGATTTATTCCTATTTTTTCACAAAAAATCAAAAAGTATACTATAGTTCCAGAATTATTTTACAAAAGCAAAGAAGATGCTGGACCGGACGAAGAATGGGTAAAGACTGTCAATAACGAGAATACCGTTGAAGATAAGGGCGACACGTTCGCTCTATTCACCTATAATTAAACCCTAAAGCAAAAGTCCTTGCGAACAGACCATCACACCAAAAAGGCCCGCTCTCGCGGACCCTTCTGGTTTGATTATTAGGTGTTTATTTTCTCCTAATAATCGCTGCGATACCGATAATGGCTGAAATCACTGCTGCCGTAGCTGCCGCCAAGATTCCCGCATTCGTTGCCGATGCTCCCGCCGCAGTCACCGTTCCGGTTTCTGGCGTTGTCGCCGTAGCAGTTTCCTCGTTCATACCGATAATGCCGTAGGTCGAGAAATGTGTCACCGTAAAGACTACATAGTAATTGCCATTTTCGTCTGCTACTAATTCTGCTGCGATTCGTTCTTCGGTTTCATTGCCATTTTCGTCGAAATAAACCGCTACTACCGAATCGTATTGTTTCAATTCGTTATATTGTTCTTCGGTCAAAGCGATTTTGACTTTCATTTCAGAATCAGACACTTTTACGATGTTATCATTGCGATCGTACATGTTCAGATCAAACGCCGCTACCAATTTAGAATCGCTGCTAGTCGCTTCCGTAACTAAGCCATCCGTTCCGTGATC
>CAZEYN010000014.1:0-11518 GCA_964516075.1 uncultured Candidatus Saccharibacteria bacterium
TTTTCTTGCCTTTCCCTTGGACCTTTGCAATATGTAAGACCACCTAGCCACCCTAGCCGCACCCCAAAAAGCAGACGGCGCAATTTCTACGGTAAGTTCTCTAAAAAAATATCCAAAGCCTCACAACAAAAAAGAGGCCCTAGCCTCAAAGCCCATGGTGCCCGGGACAAGACTTGAACTTGCACACCGTGTGGCATATGCTCCTAAGGCATACGTGTCTACCAGTTCCACCACCCGGGCCTAACAACATTATACCACACTTTGCGGGCAAATTAATCCTCTTTTGTAATCTTGCGAGAAACCAAATACGCCACCAGCATACCGGCCACTAGGCCTAGCGGCAACAAATCTTCGGCGCCGGTGGTTGGCATCTCGGCAGATGTCTCTGCTGTAACAGATACACCGGTGGTTTCGTCAAAAACGTATTCCTCGGTGGTCAAAGTGCCTACCACGGCACTGTTCTCTGTATTTTCGCCAGCATTTTCGGCAGATTCTGTAGATTCGGCAGCTTCGGCGCTCTCCGTAACCTCGGCATCATTTGCTGGCTCGGTCACCGTCTGCGACGTTTCTGCTTGCTGGCTGGTATTTGTGTGCGCCTTCTCTGTCGCTACCACAATAATTGCCGCAATCAAAATCAAAATCACCGCCGTTGCCACCGTTACGGTTGCGATAATCTTGCGTTTCTCTTTTTTCTCAACCTCGTTTTGATACATTTCAACTCCTTTTTACTACTATACCATACATTTGCCAAAATAGCAATTTTAAAGTTTTTTGGCATAAACGGATAAGCGCGCCCCAGCGTATTTTTTGGTTTTTTCCAAGGATAAATTGGTTATTTCTGGTGCCTCGCCAGGGTGGGATAGCACAAAAACGCCATCATTGTTCAAAAATTCCGCCAAATTTGCAATATCTTCCACCTTAAAATTATCATACGGCGGGTCGGCGATAACCATATCGAATCTCTCTGTTAAATCTAAGTTTTTCACATCCCCACAAATCACGGTATAACTATCTGGAGAAATTTCTCCAATTCCCTGTAAATTACTTTTAATCACGCGTGCCACTTTGGGCGATTTTTCTACAAAAACTACTTTTTTTGCCCCACGCGAAAGCGCTTCCAGCCCCAAAGCTCCGCTCCCGGAATAAGCATCCAAAACCGCCAAGCCACCAAAATCATTGCCAACCATGTTAAAAAGCGCCAATTTCTCGCGCTCACCCATCGGATGCGTGCCTGCCGCCTCTGGCGATTTGACCGTTCTCCCCTTATATTTTCCAGCTGTAATTCTCATTTAATTTAACGTAGTTAATTGTTGATATTTTTTAATTCCCGCCGCTAATTCCTCATATTTTACCATATTTTCTGGGTTTTGCAAAAATTCCCCCACGTCTTTTTGTGCGCGATGAATCAATTTTGTATCTGTTAGCGTGGCGATTCGTAAATCTAGCGCGCCGTGTTGTAATGAACCGTAAATTTCGCCCGGACCACGCAATTTTAAGTCCACTTCTGCCAAATGGAACCCGTTGTTGGATTTTTCTAATTCCATCAATCGTCGCGAAGGCCGAGCCTCGCCAGAGATGAGCAGATAGCAATGCGAAGCCTTGCTTCCGCGTCCCACGCGCCCGCGCAACTGATGTAGCTGCGCCAAACCGTAATTTTCGGCATTTTCTATCACCATCAGCGTAGCGTTCGGCACATCCACGCCCACTTCTACTACCGTAGTAGAGACCAAAATTTGAATCTCGCCACTAGCAAATCTCGCCATAATCTCATCTTTTTCCGCCGGCCTCATTTTGCCGTGCAAAATTCCAATCTTAAAATTTGGAAACAGTTTTTCAAGTGATTTAGCACGCTCTTTGACAGATGCGGCTCCCGAAGATAAATCGCTAGGATGGCATTTGTTGGGGGACGGGTCGCTCGCGCCCGTCGTCACGGGGTTCACGCTCTCATTCTCGGTCGTAACCTCCGAAAGTCCCCGAGCAAACGCCATTCCTGGCGATTTATCTTCGATTGCCTTGCAAATCCAATAAACCTGCTGCCCACTTTTAACCGTTTCTACAATTTTAGGATACAATTTTTCACGCTGCAAAATTTCCGGCAAAATCTCGGTTTTAATTGGCTGCCGCCCCTTTGGCAACTCATTCAAAATCGACACATCCAAATCGCCAAAAACCGTCAGCTGTAAAGAGCGTGGAATTGGGGTGGCTGTCATTGTCAGCAAGTGCGGCGCCAAGTTCTTCGGTGATTTCAAAAGCAATTTTTGTCTCTGTTCCACCCCGAAACGATGCTGCTCGTCAATAATCACTAGCCCCAAATTCGCAAATTCCGTATCATCGGTCAGCAGCGCATGCGTTCCTATCACCAAATCAATCTCGCCATTTTTAATCTGTTTTTTCAGCTCCGCCTTCTTCTTAGTCGCCCCTGTTAAAAGCGCGATATTCTTAAAATATTTGCGCAAATTCTCGTAATGTTGTGTAGCCAAAATCGCCGCCGGCGCCAAAAGGGCCCCTTGCGCGCCAGCAAAAACCGCCTCTTTGGCTGTCATCGCCGCCACCATCGTTTTGCCAGACCCCACGTCCCCCTGTAAAAGCCGGTTCATCGGCGTATTTTTCTCCATATCTTGGAAAATCTCCCACGCTGCCAAACGCTGCGCGTTGGTCAATTTAAACGGCAAACTCCCCACAAAATCACGAATTTTCTCTGCATTAAACGGAATTTCCTGTGCTTTTAATTTCTCGTTCTCTTGCTTATTCAATTTAGAGGCTAAAATCAGCTCAAAAAGCTCCTCATAAGCCAAATATTCGCGCGCCGGCGCCACCGCCTGTATAGAATCTGGAAAATGCGCTGCAAAAAGCGCATTTTTACGCGTGCCGGCCTTGACGGTTGGCAGCAAATCTGGTATTTCATTAAAAACCTCGCGTGATTTATCGAATAACCTCTTAAAATCGTTAGATTTGAGGCTGCCGTGCGCCACATAAATTGGCGTCAAACCACCGGTATTCTGTACATCCTTCACCTCTGCCGCCGCCGGCGAAATCAAGCTATATTTGCCATTTTTAAATTCAAAATTCCCTGTAAAATAGTATTCCTTCTCTGGCGAAAACTGCTTGGCGCGATAATTCTGGTTAAACCACACCACCTTAATCGCCCCTGTATTATCCCTAATCACACCCTCGGTGATAGACATATTACGCCGCCGCGCGCGCCGGGTAGATAAACTGTCGATTTTACCCCGCACCACTACCTTACCGGGGCGAATTTCAGCAATAGAGGTCGGCGCAGTGTAATTTTCGTAATCACGCGGCAAATTATAGAAAAAATCGCGCAAGGTCCTGATACCAGAGCGCGCCAAAATCTCCGCCGTTTTTGGCCCGATTCCCCTTAAATTTTTCACCGAATCGCCTAAATTCATGCCTTACCAGAGTGCTCCTCGCGCCACTTGGCGATCTCGCCGTGATTACCAGAGAGCAAAACATCCGGCACCGTCATGCCGCGAAAATCATAAGGCTTGGTATATTGCGGATATTCCAAGTTGTCGCCATCCGAAAAACTCTCAATCTTGGCGGAATTTTCACCGCCCAAAACCCCCGGAATCAGCCGCACTACAGAGTCAATAATAATCAAAGCCGGCAATTCCCCACCAGTCAAAACATACTTTCCCAGCGAAACCTTATAATCCACAATCGACAAAATTCGCTCGTCATACCCCTCGTAGTGCGGACAAAGAATAACATAGTGTGGACCATGGGACGGCTCAAAAACGTCTCCCGAGGGGACGGGATTCCTCACGTCCGTCGTTACGGGGCTTGGACCTCTCATTTCTCGGTCGTAACCTCCAGAAGCCCCTCGAAAGAGTATTTGCAGCCGTCCCAGGGCCGCCCCTTGTGCCATTTCCTGATTCCAAATTTTACCAACAGGAGTAGGAAGAATCACTTTGGCGTTTGGATCCTTAGATTTAACAGATTCGATAGCATTAAAAACCGGCTCGCAACGTAAAAGCATCCCATCTCCACCCCCATAAGGAGTATCATCCACCGACTTATGCGGTCCTAAACCAAATTCTCGCAAATTCACAAAATCAAACTCAGCCAAACCCTTCTCTGTGGCCTTCCACATCATCGAGGTCTTTAAATAGGGCTCAATCGCCTCCCGAAACAGCGTAATAATCGTAAATTTAATCATACCCCTATTATACCACAAAAATAGCTGCCAAATTGGCAGCTACCCGCGCTGAAGCGCGCCCACCCTTGGGGCACATTGGTTTGTTTTGATCCGTTTTTGTTTTTAATGTAGTCTCCACACTCCACTAATTACTTAGCGGAACCCCTGTGAAGCGTTTCAGCTTAATCTCATTATAAAGCATAAGCATAAGCCCGTCAAGCACTTTTTTAAAAAAAGAACCCAGTCAGGCTGGGGTTTAGAGGATAGTTTTTTATTAGGTATACGGAAAAAATCTTTTTCATGCCAGCCCCCTAATTCTTGATGTGCTATACGAATAACTCGTATTATATCAACTTTGTCGAAAATGTCAATGGCGACATAATGTTTATGGCTTGCAAAAATACCCGACAATATTAGAACATTCAGTAGTGTTATTATTTCAAAAATATGTTATAATATAAGTATGTTTACAGATACAGCGAAAGTCAGTTTGAAAGCCGGTAAAGGCGGTGATGGTGCCGTGTCGTTTCGCCACGAAATCTACATCCCTAAGGGTGGTCCAGATGGTGGCGACGGAGGCAAAGGCGGTAGCATTATTTTTCGTGCCGACGAAGGCACAAACACCCTGATAGACTTTCGTTTTACCCCTATTCTAACTGCCGAAGACGGCAAAAATGGTTCTGGGCAACGCTCGGCTGGTCGTAGCGGCAAAAACTTAGTTGTAGAAGTACCAATTGGCACAGTGGTTAAAAAAGATGGTGAAATTATCGCCGATTTGACCAAAGATGGTCAAGAGGTGGTCATCGCCAAAGGTGGCGATGGCGGTTTTGGTAATGCGCATTTCAAGAGTTCCACGCGCCAGACCCCTGTAGTCGCCGAGGTTGGCGAACCGGGCGAAGAATTCGAGGCCGAACTCGAGCTTAAATCTATGGCCGATGTAGGTTTGGTGGGCTTGCCTAACGCCGGAAAATCTACCTTTCTCTCTGTTGTCTCTAATGCTAAACCAGAAATCGCCAACTATCCATTTACCACGATTACCCCTAATCTGGGCGTAGCCACTATCGACAAACAAGATTTGCTAATCGCCGACATACCAGGCCTGATTGAAGGTGCCTCCGAGGGCAAGGGGCTAGGCCACGACTTTTTGCGTCACGTCGACCGTACAGCGGTGCTTTTGCATCTGGTAGATATCTATAACAACGACGCCGGCGAGGCCTACGCCACCATTCGTCACGAGCTAGAAAAATACTCTGATCTGAAAGACCGCCCAGAGGTAGTAGCCTTAACCAAATGCGAAGGCCTAGACCAAGACATCATAGACTTGCAAAAATCCGCAATTCTAGAGAAGAACCCCAAAGCTAAAATTTTCACAATCTCCTCCCAAGCCCACCAAGGCATCCAACCCCTGTTAAGAGAGCTGAAAAACTGCGTAGAGGTCAGGAGGCAATCAATGCATTCGCAGAGCGTGTGCGACCAACGGGGAGCACAAAGAGCGACCGAGACCCGTAACGACGGGCTCGAGGGAGCGTCTCGAGAGTGCATTGATGTCGACCACGGCAATGCAGATATTCCAACTATTTCTCTAAACCCAAATGTCCTTAAGGACGCCTGGAAAGTAGAAAAAACCGAAGAAGGAGTCTTCGTGGTAACAGGCGAAAAAATCGAAAAATTCGCTCGCCGCACAGATTTAAACAACTACGCCAGCGTCAACCGCTTGCGCGACATCTTTAAAAAGCTCGGTATCCGAGCAGAATTAACCTCGCAGGGCGCTCAGCCAGACTCAATCATTTCGATTGCCGGCAAAGAATTTACGTTAGTCGAAGATTATTAGTGAATATAATTGAAATTACCAACGTAGTTTGCTGGAATAGTTGAGCGGACCACGCGATATGGAATGCCGTAGTTCATCTCTGAAACGATAATCGAGCCATCGCTGTTAACAGACTCCACATAACCAACGTGACCATACCATCCAGACCCAGTCTGGAAGATCGCCCCAGCCGAAGGTGTTCTGTTGACTACATAACCGGCCGCGGCAGCACTATAAGCCCAAGAGCTGGCGTTGCCGAGCATCGAAGGCAAATCTTGGCGCTTATACCAAGCCCACTGGGTACATTGCCCAGCGGCGTATGGCCCGCCCAAGCCGTAATAATACCCCACAACTTCCATATTTTGGCGTTCAGAGGAACTACCCAAATAGGTATAAGTATAAGTGATGCTGCGCGTGTAGGTCGGCGCTACGTATTCTGGGCGTTCGGTAGTCGGCAAGGAGCCGTTTTTGATGACGATTTTAGTGCCACTCGTTAAGCCAGAAACCTCTAAATCGTTTAAAGCTATGATTTCCTCTGCGGTAGAGCCGTATTTTGAGGCAATCGAATCTGCGGTATCGCCATCTTTAACCGTGTAGACAATACCAGATGTGCTTGGGATATAGAGCAGCGTCCCAGCAGAGACATTGTTGTTTTTAAGCCCATTAGACCACCTAATTTGGTCGGTGGTCACGCCGTATTTAGACGCAATGCTATCCAATGTTTCGCCATCGCCCACGGTATACTCAATAATTCCCCTAGAGGCCGAAATATCGGTCAAATTTGGTTTTTCCAGCTTGCCGGTAGAGGAAATTTGCCCAGCGTCATACATCGTAGTGGCAATTACGTAGTTCGAGGCCGTATCTGGGGCGCTTGCCAATCTTAAGGCGTTGGAAAGGTCTGCCACTACATAAAGCTCAGACATTTGATCCACCGAAACATCTGACTCATCCGTAGAAAAGGCCTCGATATTTAAGTTAGTATCCCTGTCCTGCTTGTCTAAAGACCCCACAAAAACCAAGGTCAGCGTCAACGCGCCCACCAAAATATAGGGCAATGCCTGCCTTAAATTGTTTATGAATTGTTCTTTTTTGCGTTTTTTCATAGTGATGCGTTACAGAGGTTTTGACAATGACTGTAAATATTCTGGACGTGCTCATCCTCTGTATAACTATAATACATCATTCCATCGTCTCCTGTCAAGAAATAGAGATAAGAAGTTTCGCTTGGTTCGGCCACGGCTAGCAGCGCTGAAAGCCCCGGGTTAGAGATAGGACCACACGGCAACCCCTGATACAGACGGGTATTATAACAAGAATCTATGGTTAGCACCTCTGAATTTGTTGTGTAAATTTGGCGTTCTGGGTCGATTACATCGGCCGCATAAGAGGCAGTAACGTCGCTCCCTAATGAGATACCATTGTTTAATCTGGTCAAAAACACCTGTGCCACCGTTGCCTGTTCTGCCGACTTAGCCTCTTTTTGGATCACCGAGGCCAAAGTAATACCCTCGTGCAGGGTCAGCCCCTGATTTTGGTATCTCGTCTCCAAGTCATTTTCGGTAATCACATCGCTCATATCAGAGAGAAAAGCCTCCAGAATCTCTGTTACAGGGGTATTTTTATAAAAAGTATGCGTTTCGCCGTATAGGTAGCCCTCTAAGGTTGCTCCACTCGGCCGGTTTTTCAGAAAATCAAAGTCATAATTAGCGTTAAAAGCGCTCTCTACCTCTGTTTCGGAATAGCCCAAAGCGATTAGATTATCCTGAATATCGAAAATCGTTTCCCCTGCCTTTATCATAAAATCAAAACTTGCGTTCTCTAGAATCGCCTCTTGCCCACCCAAATATTTTGCTTTTTCCTTGCACGATAATCTTTATACCAGAGGACAGCGCCCGCCGCCACAATTATTAGGACCGCCACGATGATACCAGAGGTCAGCCATTTAGTAGTTTTTTTTACCTTCTGCTTGGCTTTCTTGGTTTTAATTTTCATTTTTTCGGCTTCCTTTTTGGTTAAATTTGTATTTCCTTCCCCTGTTAGTGTGTTTTCTATTTTGAAATTTTCCACAAAATCTTGCAAGATTATTGAGGCCGCTTCGGCGTCGATGTCGCCTTTTTGATAGTTTTTGCGACGCTTTTTTAATCTATCTTCGGCCAAAACAGAGGTTAGCGATTCATCTTGGAACTTAATTCTGGCCTCAGGAATTTTTTGAACCAAGATTTTAGCAAAATTGCGCACATACAAAGATTGCGCGGTCTCTTTGCCTTCGTTGCTTCTGGGCAGCCCTAGTACAAACAAATTGGTGCCATTTACGCGCGCCAAGCGCGCAATTTGCTCCCATTCGCCACCGTTGACCTCTATAAAACCCAAAGGCACGGCGATGCGAGTACTGGAATCTGCCCTCGCTACGCCAATTCGTTTTTCTCCTACATCTAACCCAATTATACGCACGTTTTACCTATTCTTTAGAGTCAGTCTTCTCTGTTTCTTCTGTTGAGCTATCTTCGGTGTTGTTTTTATCTTTTTTGGCTGAGTTTCCGTTTTGGTCTTTGATTTCAAAATTCACCGTAATTTTATTAGTATCGTTTGGTACGCTGTTGACCCATGGGTATGATTTATCAATTGTTACAGAGGTAATACCGTTAATTTCTTTAAGCGTGTGCTGAGCATCGCCCAAGCCCTTGCCCTTAACTTTGTCCATAATTTCGTTCTCGGTAATTTTCGGACCGGAGTAATAAACGGTTTTTAGTTTACCAGAGTAAGTTTTGTCGGTTTGCGCAAAGTTTTCGATGTATGGATCGTCCATTTCGTAGACTTTTTGGTCGTCGCCTAAATTGGCTTTATTCTCGATAAATTCTTTCACTTTGGACGCACTAATCACGTAAACAGAATAAGTAGTCGTGACTTTAATCGATGGCTGAGTGCCACTGCTTACTTCTTCACCTACATTTGGTGAAATCACAGCATCGCCAGCAGTTTGTTTGTAGCTAGATTCGATGATGATTTTGTCGTCGTCGATACTTTCGTAAAGCTTTAGTTTGTTTTCGGTTTCTTTGCTCTCTGTTAATGAGGCTTTGGCGGTATTCACATCGGACTGCTGAACCACGGTCACTTCGTTATCTGTGCCGCCGCTCATGGCTGAATCAGAATAGACTCCGCTCACATTTGCTACGGTTACCCAGCCAGATTGCGTGGCGGAAATATTGTATTTAGTGCCAGGTTCGTTTGCGACTACGCTAACTCTAGCAGAAATTTGGCAACCGGAGTTCCTTAAGCTAGCTTCACCCCAGTTTTCGCATTCGCTTTCCATTTTAGCTAAATTACCGCTCCAAGCTAAGGACACAGCATTAGTTGAAGTATAAGTCAGCCCGTTTACAGTAAATGTTAACCCGTTGCTTACCACAGTTGTGCCGCCTTCGCCGTTAATCGGATAGTACTTATAAACCACCAATTCGCCGCTAGCCTTTTCGCCCTTGTTTTTCTTGCCGGTTGCGGTAAAGTTTACAGTATCTTCGGCCTTGACGGTTTTTTCCTCTAGGTAGAATATACCCTTGATGGCGTCTTCTTCGCTTTCGGTTGTAGTGAATTTGACATTTTCGGAGAAGTTTTTAGAGGTAGTTTGGATTTCCACCTTCATAGTCACGGCTGGCGCAATTACAAACATCCAAATCAAAACGCCAATTAAAATCACCAAGAAAACTGTGCCAAAAATAGTCAATTTTTTGTGATTTTTTATCCAATTTATGAATTTGTTATTGCTTGGTTTTTTCTCTTTTTTAGGCTTTTCTTCCTCGACAATTCCCTCTTCGTCTTCTTCTTTTTCGGCTTCGTCTTGACCTTTAGGTTTTTTTGAATCGTTTTTGCCCGACTTGGAATCTTCGGAACTTTTTAATGAATCATCATTTGAATCGTCGGATAGTTCCTCGGTAGTTTCATTTTGTGGTTCGTCATCCAAAACTGGAATTACTGGCGCGGTTTGTAGATTTTTAGCCACAGGGATTTTTGTAGCAGCTGCCAATTTTACAATCGAAGGGTCAATCGTCACAAGAACAATAGTTTTCTCGGCGCCAATGGCAGCCTTTGACATTAACTTAATATTCACGATACTGCGGAAAACCCCAGCCTTTTTTGGTGGAACCAGCGCTACGATTCTTTCGTTAGCTTTTTCAATCTTTAAGATGATATCGGTGATATCATCCTCTGGCTCGACATAAATGACATCCTTATTCATAAACTTATTTTACCACATTTTTTGCGGTTGTGTTAAAATAAGTATAAATGGAATTATTTAAATTTAAAAAAACCACTGAATCAAACGATAAGACCAAGTCGTCTTTGGCCGACGTTGTTCTGCGTAGCATCCATGACGGCGTCATTATGACCGACAAAACTGGCGTCATTAACTTTATCAATTCTGCTGCCGTGCGCATGACTGAATGTGGCTCCGAAAATAAGGCCTTGGGGCTTGATTACGGTCTTATCATAAAATTAGAGTCCAAAGAGGGGCGCGAATTATCCGAAAACGAGAATCCCCTTATCCAGGCGATGCAAACCAATCAACCTCTAGAATCTTGCCAAGTCGCGTTAATTTCTCTCCAGTCTGGCAAGCGTATTCCTATTGCAATTTCAATGCACCCCGTTGATGGTATGGCGCAAAATCGTATCATTGTTTTTCGTGATATTACTAAGGAATTAATTGAGGAAGGCGAGCAAGCTGAATTCGTTTCTACGGCCTCGCACGAAATGCGCACTCCGGTTGCTACCATCGATGGATACATTTCTCTCTGTCTTAACCCTCAAACCGCTGCCATCGACGAGCGCGCACGCGGTTATCTAACGGCCGCCCAAAACGCCTCCAAGCATTTAGGTAAACTTTTCCAAGATTTATTAGACGTCACTAAGCTTGATGATGGCAAAATTCGTCCACAGTTTACACCGGCCGAAATGACGGAATTAATTAGGAATATCACCAACGATTATTACCCAAGGGCCAAAACCAATAATATCAATTTTAGTTTCGGCTCGAGCACGCCTACATTGGGTGAAAACCGCCGTTTGTCGCAACTTGTTTATGGCTTTGTGGATGTTAATTTTATGCGTGAAATCATGGATAATTTAATCGAAAATGCCTTCAAATATACTCCAGCCGGCGGTTCAATTTACGTTAATGTGCGTGGTGACGGCGATAAGGTTTTAATCAATGTTACAGATACTGGAATTGGCATTTCTAGCGATGATTTAAGCCATATTTTCCAAAAATTCTATCGTGCCGACAATTCTGACACGCGCGAAGTTGGCGGAACCGGCTTAGGGCTTTATTTGGTTAAGCAACGTGTTGAAGCGATGGGCGGCAAAATTTGGGCCGAATCGGCTTTTGGCGAAGGCTCAACTTTCTATGTTTCTTTACCACGCCTTTCTGAGGATGAATACAACAAACGTATGATCGCCATCAATAATCAAATGTTGGCGCCGAGACCACAAGTCGCGTCGCAACTGCAGCCTACTATACCGCAACCACAAGCCGTGCCACAGTCACAACCAACCACGCT
>CAZEYN010000014.1:11528-14014 GCA_964516075.1 uncultured Candidatus Saccharibacteria bacterium
CTCCAGCACCGCATCCAGCCGCACAGCCTCCGGCACCCCCGGTTCCTCAACCGCAAATTACAAATCAAATACCAAACACTAACAACTTAAACGGAGAAATCAAATGAGCAAAATAATGGTAGTAGAAGACGATGCCGGCCTACGCGAAATTTACAGTATTCGCATCACGGCCGAGGGTTACGATGTAATTTCTGCCGGCGACGGCGAAGAAGGTCTGGCCATGGCTGTGCGCGAAAAGCCAGATTTAATTTTGGCCGACGTGATGATGCCAAAAATCTCTGGGTTCGACATGCTAGATATTCTGCGCTCCACGCCAGAAACTTCCAAAATCAAAGTTGTTATGATGACCGCGCTTTCGGCCGATGATCAACGCGCGCGTGGCGAGCGTTTGGGTGCAGAGCGATATTTGGTTAAGTCGCAGGTCGGCATCGAAGATGTTATTAATACTATTCATGAAGTTTTGGGCGATAAAGCCCCAGCGCCAGCCAGCACTCCAGCACCGCAACCAGTCGGCGCACCTGCAACCCAGCCAACCGACGCTTCGGCTTCTCAAAATTTTTCAGCCTCACTACCTAATTCAGGAACCAATTATGCCACCAACCCAAATCAGGCTCAATAAATTTTTAGCTGAGCGTCTGGGCGTTTCGCGCCGTGAAGCCGACGCTTTGATTTCGGCTGGCAAAATTTTGGTCGATGATAAACCGGCCGTAACAGGGGCGAAAATTGACAAAAACAGTAAAGTGTGCTATAATAAAAAAATCATACCTTTCGAGGTAGATTTTTTATATCTCGCTTTCAATAAACCGGTTGGCTATGTTTGCTCGCGTCGTGCGCAGGGCGATGCGCCAACTTTATACGAACTTTTGCCTACCAAATACCAAAATTTAAAAACCGTTGGCCGCTTAGACAAAGACAGCTCCGGCCTAATTTTACTTACCAACGATGGCGATTTTGCCTATCAAATGACGCATCCTAAATTCCGCAAAGAAAAAATCTACCAAGTCGTGTTAGATAAACCATTGCAACCACTGCACCAACAAATGATCTCCGATTACGGCGTAATGCTGGCGGATGGCTCTTCGAAATTCGTAGTGTTGCGGACGACCGAAGACGAGTTAGATGATTCTCAAGCCTCCTCGCTCGCGCCCGTCTTTTCTTCGAAAGACCAAACTACCTCGCTCGAAATATCAAATAAATTTGATCTTTCCTCGCCTCGTTGTTCGGTCGTTACGGGGCTCGCTTCGTCGATTGCTCCCGTTGTCGCAAACGCTCTCGAATCATCCAATTCGCCTTCGTACACCGTCATCCTTTCCGAGGGGCGCAATCGCCAGATTCGCCGTACTTTCGCAGCTTTGGGTTATACTGTGGTTAAGCTTCATCGCACCCAATTTGGCAAATATCAACTTGGTGGGCTTGAATCTGGAAAATATGATATAATTAAAGCATGAATACTATCCTTGGCTTAGATATCGGCACGGAATTTGTAAAGGCTGTTTTAGCGCACCCTAACAAAAAAGGCAATATCGAAATTTTAGGAGTGGGCAAAGCAAAACAATTTGAGGGCAATATGCATGCCGGTGCCGTGGCAGATATTCCGGCTGTTGTAAATGTTTGCGAGGAGGCTCTCATGCAGGCCGAGGAACAGGCCGGCGAGCGCGCCAGTTTAACGGTGGTTGGCATCGCTGGCGAACTAATTAAGGGCAATACCACCACGGTTAATTATCGTCGTAAAGATGCTAACAAGCCAATTTCCGAGTCCGAGATGGAGAACATTATTAAAAAGGTCCAGCAAAAATCTGGTGAAATTGCCAAGAAAACCGTCGCCATCGAAACCGACAACGACAACGTAGAAGTCCGCCTCATTAACTCAGCCATTGTTTCCCTGTCTATAGATGGTTATAAAATTTCCAACCCAATTGGTTTTAAGGGGTCCGAGCTGGTTATTCAGTTCTATACCGCGTTTGCGCCATTAATTCATGTAGCGGCCATCGAAAAGGTCTGCGCAGAGCTCAGTCTAGATTTACTCACCGTTGCGGTGGAGCCGTTCGCGGTTTGTCGCGCCTGTTTAGGCGACGACGTCAACTCTAGCCTTTCTAGCATCGTAATGGATATCGGTGGCGGCACAACAGACATTGCCGTTATGGAAGACGGCGGCGTGGAAGGCACCAAAATGTTCTCTATTGGCGGTCGCAGCTTTACTAGGCAAATCGCCAATTTCTTAGGTGTAGATTTCGACACCGCCGAACAATATAAACTAGATTTCGACACCGGCAAATTAGATGATTGTCTCAAAGCCAAAGTAGAATCTGCCATTTCGCGTAATATTTCGGTATGGATTACAGGGGTAGAAGTTGCGCTCGACGATTTCGGCAACCTTAACAGCCTGCCTAGGAATATTCTGCTTTGTGGCGGTGGTGCCAGTCTCTCGCTCATCCAAGAAACTTTAGCTATCTCTGACTGGTATATCAATTTGCCATTTTCGCGTC
>CAZEYN010000015.1:0-562 GCA_964516075.1 uncultured Candidatus Saccharibacteria bacterium
CCTAAAAAATAATTGAGTGCCAAGTTGCAAATTTTACCCACCGGCACCATTTCTTTGCGTAATTTTTCCCCGCCCAAAGAAGTTAAGAGCGAGCAATTTTCTTTTTTGATTTTTTCAATAATTTCCTCTGCCGAAATAGTCTTGAGCTCAGTTTTGGTAAAAATTTTTTTATTTCCAGGCATAGTAAAACCATTATAGCATTTTTTGCAGGTTTGTGGTAAAATAAAAAAGCATTGGGGCGTCGCCAAGCGGTAAGGCACCGGGTTCTGGTCCCGGCATGCGTGGGTTCGAATCCTACCGCCCCAGCCACAGAAAGCGCCGAACAAATCGTTCGGCTTTTTCTGTGGTTGCTTTATAAAAAATGCCCCAGGCTTTTCAAAGCCTGGGGGTATGAGGGATGTTTACCGGCTCCAAAGGATTTCTCTACCAGTTGATGATTGTTTCACAATCACCTCGTCTTTGGTTACCAGCATTGTGGTGTCTGAAGGGAAAATAAACCCTTCATTGAGTCCGATGTCCTTACATATTTCGTCTAGAATGCCCATCGGATAAAAGTCGGCAT
>CAZEYN010000015.1:572-3985 GCA_964516075.1 uncultured Candidatus Saccharibacteria bacterium
TAAAGCTCGACTTCGTCCTGTTTGCTGAGTTCGCACTCCAATTTGTCTATGAGCGCCAGCTTAAATGAGCTTTCGTCTTCTTCCGAGAAGGCGTATTCTTCTTGCACGCGACAACAGCCGCAGTCCCAGCTATCGGTCATCTCATCGAACCACTCTGATTCAGCGGTGAATTCTGGGTGGCGCAACTTATCACACCAAAAGTCGGTGGCGATTACGAAACTTTCCGGACATCCTCTTAAATCTGCTTCTAACATTGTAGTACCTCCTTAAGAAAAATGAAAAATCCTCAGTGCCAAATTTCTAAACTACACACAGGACTTTTCCCCATGAATAAGCCCATTGTAACATAAAAATCAAAAATAGTCAATGAAGGGATTAAAAAAACAGAGGTGTTATTCGCTTCGCAATGCTTCTACTGGGTCTTTTTTGCTGGCTGATTTTGCCGGAATTAGTCCGCCGATAATTGTCAAAATCACGCTCAAAACTATCAATACAGCCGCCGTATTCGAACTGAGCGATGCGTAAAGCGGTATGTCACCGATAAAATTATGCAAAATAGCATTAATTATAGGGATGGCCAAGTAAGAAAATCCTACACCGAATAAGCCGGAAAGTAGCCCAATGATGAAGGTCTCAGCGTTGAAAATTGACGAAATATTGTACTTAGACGCCCCCATCGCGCGCAAAATACCGATTTCCTTTTTGCGCTCGTAAACAGAGATATACGTGATTACTCCAATCATAATCGAGCTTACAATTAAGGAAATCGAAACAAAGGCAATCAATACATACGAAACCGCATCAACGATGGTTTTAACCGAGGAGAGCAAAAGCCCAGTCGTATCGGTATATTCGATAATCTTATCATCGCTACCATATGAGTACATCAAATCGTTGTAATTATCCAAAAATTTCATAAAGTGCGTTTTGCCATCAAAAGAGGTAAAATAGAACGACATAAAAGTTGGCTTGCTCAAATCTTGGTAACCTAACGCCGACAGATTTGTGCTGAGGGTAGATTCCTCCTCTGTAAACATCGCCGTGACCACGCGTGCCAATTCATCCTCGGTAAACTTTAGATGGAACGCACTGGCAAGTGTCTCTTGGTCTGCATTAAACGCGCCGGCAAAAGTTTGCGACAAGTAAGTTGTTAAATTCCCCACTGCGCTAAGAATCGACTTTTGCATGCCGGCCTCCGTAATTGGTATTGCTATCTGCTCAAAAACCGCGTTGAGTTCCATGGTGCTTAAAGAGGTTTCTGTAAAACTAGTGTAAGCTGTCGCGAAGCCCGGGCTTGTTGTATCGATAGTATTAGGGTCAACACTAAAACTTGTAATGTAGAATTGCAAAAACGCATCAAAAGTGGACTTCATAATTCCCTGGTTCATAGTTTTGAAATTATCTTTTGGAACCAAGTATGAAACTTCTAAATCGCTAAAATCTTGTCTATTGATAAAATCTGCCACTAGCACGTCGGCATTGCTGTAGGAAATTTCGCCCATCGCAACCAGTTCATTCAAAAACTCATTCGACATGTTTTTATATCTGTTAATCAGAGCATTTTTAACCGGCGTAGTGTCCGCTGTGATGTCATTACTAATTTGTGTCATATATTCGTTGGTTTTGGTTTTGATGGCATTTTCATCAATTGTAATATTAAACGCCTTTTCTAAGGCCGCGTTATCTACTGAAATCAAATCGGAAAATTCAAAGTTAAAATCGTTGTTTTCTTCGCCAAAAGCAGTGTTCGAAAAGACATTGATTCCCGGATTTTGCAGTTGTTTTTGTGTTACCTCGGTTTTTGCCGACTCCTCGATAATGTGCGTAATTAGCGACGGCAAATATATAACCCCGCTACCGGCCGACAAAGTTGAATTTTTAGGCGTTACGATACCCACGATTTTCAGCTGTTCCGAACTATTTTCGTATAGATTTTTCATAAAATCGGCATTGCCGCTCATATCCTCGTAAATATCGTAAGATGCATTGTATCGGTAAGTGCTGGTCGACGGAATCATCCGCAAATCTACACCCATTAAATCATCGTAAGTTAATTCTAGTGGTTCATTATTTAACTCCACTTTTTCGCCACTCAAAATCTTAGTTACCGTATCTGTTAATTCGCTGGTGTCGTGAAAGCCCAAAGAATAAGTTAAAAGGTCTGAAATCTGACTAGGGTCAGACAAATAGACTACCATTTCATTGTAATTTTCTGGGTAACGCCCAGCCACCACCTCCATGTCGTTTTGGAGATTTTCTGGATCGTATTGCGTGTAAATCGAGGTAATTAATGAATACGAACTGAGTAGCGACGAACCGCCCATTACAGAGGTGAATAAGTTGTTAGGATTTAGTTTGGCTAGCTCGCCAGTGGCGTCAATTGTGTAAATCGGTGGGTCGACACTGTATTCATTCTCGATTAGGCGCAAATCATCGCTCACCTCATCATAATTATGATCTAAATATTCGCGGAAACTCTTTAGATCGTTGGTTGAAACATTGCCAAGCATCGAGGTGACGATTTGTTTTTCGTGGACTTTACCGTCCGGCTCGCCGGAATTGCCCTCTGTAATGCTTAAAAGTGCGCCGGTTAAATCTGAAGATTCCTTTTGTAAGGTTAACGGATACGAAGTTAGGGTGTCATTTTCGATTGAATC
Organism: uncultured Candidatus Saccharibacteria bacterium; assembly: GCA_964516075.1. GTDB lineage: Bacteria > Patescibacteriota > Saccharimonadia > Saccharimonadales > Saccharimonadaceae > Nanosyncoccus. Next base: position 3,230 of record CAZEYN010000015.1, read on the forward strand.
GATATAATTTTGAAAGCCAGTTGAGACTGCCGAAATCAGCGCGATACCAATAATACCAATCGACCCAGCAATGGCCACCAAAATCGTGCGCGCTTTTTTGGTGAGCAAATTTTTCAAAGATAATTTTAAAGCCGTAATGAACGACATTTTGGTCTTTTTGCTCTTGTTTTCGGAATCCGCTAGAGCTAAATCGGTCTTGACTTTGCCATCGTATTTATCTGAATCGGAAATAATTTTGCCATCTTTTAGTTTGATAATACGCGTGGCATATTCATCCGCCAATTCTGGGTTGTGCGTCACCATAATTACTAACTTATTTTTTGCTATTTTCGCCAGCAAATCCATAATTTGGATACTAGTATTAGAATCTAGCGCGCCAGTTGGCTCGTCTGCCAGTAAAATATCCGGATCGTTTACGATTGCACGCGCAATTGCCACGCGCTGCATTTGCCCGCCAGAAAGTTGGCTAGGGCGCTTGTTGATATGTTCTTTTAAACCGACTTCGTTTAGGGCCTTTTTGGCGCGTTCAATAGACTCTTTCTTGGAAATACCAGATAAAACCAACGCCAAACGCACGTTTTCTAAAACGGTTTGGTGCGGAATTAAATTATAACTTTGAAAAACGAACCCCACGCGGTGATTGCGGTAACTATCCCAATCTTTGTCGCGAAATTTTTTGGTCGACTTTTCGTTGATGGTCAAATCACCAGAGTCGTATTTATCTAACCCACCGATAATATTTAGTAACGTAGTTTT
>CAZEYN010000015.1:3995-12950 GCA_964516075.1 uncultured Candidatus Saccharibacteria bacterium
AGAGCCGCTTGGCCCCAAAATTGCCGCAAACTCATTCGCTCGAAAATTAACACTCACGTTATCGAGGGCTTTTTTCGTCACGCCGCCAGTTCTGTAGACCTTTGTTACACCTCTAAGCTCCAACATATTTTTATTATAGCACGAATCTAATCTTCGCTGAATTGAGAATTGTAAAGTTCGGCATAGAATCCATTTAATTTTAAGAGTGTTTTATGGTCACCTTGCTCAACGATATTGCCATCTTTCATTACCAAAATTAAATCTGAATTGCGAATAGTCGACAAGCGGTGCGCAATTACGAACGAAGTGCGATTTTTGGTCAATTTTTCGAACGCCGTTTGAATCATTTGCTCGGTGCGTGTATCGACGTTTGAAGTTGCCTCGTCTAAAATCATCATCGGCGGAGACGCCACCATCGCCCGCGCGATAGTCAAAAGTTGTTTTTCGCCGGCAGAAATATTATCGGAATCTTCCGAAATCTGTGTTTTATAACCTTTTGGTAAAGAGCGAATGACGTGGTCGATGTCGCTAGCTTTAGCAGCTTTAAAGACTTCTTCGTCGGTAGCATCAGGCTTGCCATAACGCAAATTTTCCATAATGCTCCCCGAAAACAGCCATGTGTCCTGCAAAACCATACCAAACAGCTTGCGCACGTCGGCGCGCTTCATTTCCCTGGTCGGAACGCCGTCAATAGTGATATAACCAGAGTCTGGGTCGTAAAAACGCATCAAAAGATTAATCAAGGTAGTTTTGCCAGCGCCGGTCGGCCCCACAATCGCCACCTTCATACCAGGCTCAATTTTCACTGAAAAGTTTTTAATAATCGGATTTTTCTTGTCGTAACTAAAGTTTACATCTTTAAATTCTACGGCGCCTTTGACTTTTTTAATGGTTTGCGCCGGAATCATATCTGGCGTTTCTTTCGTTTCATTTAAAAACTCGAAAATGCGCTCGCTAGCCGCCAAAATAGACTGCAAAGTGGCGGTAATAGAGGCGATTTCCGTAATTGGGCGGTTAAAACGCGAAACATATTGCACGAACGCCTGAATATCGCCGATGTTCATTTTGCCCTGTATCACGAAAAAGCCACCCAAAATACAAACTGCTGCATAGCCAAGATTGGTAAAAATATGCGTCACTGGCATCGACAGCGAAGAGAAAACTTGCGCCTTGCGTGCGGTATCGGCTAATTTCTGGTTGGTTTCGTTAAAATCTTGAATCGCGCGTGCCACGTAAGAATTAGTTTTAATGACCGTTTGCCCAGCGTAATCTTCTTCGATTTTACTATTTAGAACGCCCAAAGTTTCTTGCTGCTTATAGAAAAACTTTTGCGCAAAACTGGTAATTTTACCCACAACGAAAATTGAAACCGGCACCACGATAAACACTACTAAAGATAATTGCACCGAAATCGTCAGCATAATAATCATTACGCCAATCAAAGTTGTTAAACTAATCGAAATGTCGGCAATCGCTTGCGCCATCGAAGTATCCAAAATCTCGATATCATTAGTCATGCGCGACAATGTGTCGCCAAATTTGTGTTTATCAAAATACGAAATTGGCAACTTGGCAATTTTGTCGAGAATATTATTGCGTAAATCTCGCATATATTTAGCAGAAACCACTACTAAAATGTAGTTTTCAACATAACTAAGCACTGCCGATAGCACGAATAGCACAATCGCCAAAATGGCCTTTCCGGCTAAAGCCGGCCAATCTAAATCAGGATAAGAATTTACGGCGATCGTGGTCATATCACCTAATATTTTCGGAATAAAAATTCCCAATATAGCCGAGATGATACTTAAAATAACCGCGAAAATTATCCAAATTCGGTAACGTTTCAAAGAGCCGAGTAGGCCCATCAGCGCCATTTTGGTGTTTTTTGGCTTGTCCGACTTACCAATTTTAGGCATAGGCCTCCTTTGTGGATGATTTTGTATTGCCCTCTGGGGATTTTTGCTTTTGTTTAGCCGATTTGGCAGTTTTTATAGCCTTAGCAGCGGCTAATTCAAGCGCGTATTCTTTTTCCGAAAATTGCGATTTAGCGATGTCTTGGTAGGTTTTACATTTTTTCAAAAGCTCAAGATGTGTGCCCTTGCCCACAATTTTGCCGTTATCCAAAACTATAATTTGTCCGGCGTTTTTAATAGTACTGATGCGCTGAGCTACAATCAAAACAACCGCATCCTGGGTGATTGTTTTTAGTGCGTTGCGTAGATTCTTGTCGGTTTCCATGTCGAGCGCCGAGAATGAATCGTCAAAAACATAAATATCCGGCTTTTTGCAAATTGCGCGTGCAATAGATAAGCGCTGTTTTTGCCCGCCAGAAACATTGGTGCCACCTTGCGAAATATGCGAATTATATTTTTCTGGCATTTTTTCAATAAATTCCTTGGATTGTGAAATTTCAGCTGCTTGCTCGACGTCCGCCATGCCTGCATTGGGTGCGCCAAACATAATATTAGATTTTACGGTCCCAGAAAATAGCACGCCACGCTGCGGCACAAAACCAATTTTTTTCATCAAATCGTCTTGGCTGTATTCTTTAATGTTTACGCCATTAATTAAAATTTCGCCAGCCGTGGCATCGTAAAACCTAGGCACCAAACTAATTAAAGTAGATTTGCCGGAACCAGTCGAGCCGATAAACGCCGTAGTTTCGCCAGCACGCGCCATAAATGAAATATCAGCGAGCATTTTGTCATCGGCATCTGGATAACTAAAATCTACATTCTTAAATTCCACCGAAGCACGATTGTTCGGTATGCCGCTGGTAGAATCTTTCCAGTAGATTCCGGATGTCGTTTTTAAGACTTCGTTAATACGTTCAGCCGACACGTTTGCCCTAGGCAACATCACAAATAAAATCGACAGCATCAAAAATGCCATCATCACATAAGTCACATACTGCGCAAATGCCGCCATATTCCCCAGGTAGGCATAGTCGGTATTTAAAAGCGAGATTCCTACCCAATAACACAAAAGCGTCGAACCGTTAAAAATCATATTTATTAAAGGGTTCTGCAGCTCCATAATTTTATCGATAAAAATCAAAAGTCGCGTCAGTTTGTCGTTGGTTTTGCTGAATTTTTCTTTTTCGATTTTTTCGTTGTTGAAGGCACGAATCACCCTAAGACCAGTTAGATTTTCGCGCGTTAGCAAGGTGATTCGGTCAATTAACTTTTGGAAAACTTTAAACTTTGGGATCACTAGCGACATAATCAAAATCACCGAACCTAAAATCGCCACTACCGACAGCGCAATTATCCATAGCATATCTGGCGCGGTTTGAATTGCCATAATAATTGCGATAATGCAGAAAAGCGGCGCCCTTAGCATTAGCGACAACATCATTACTACAGCTCGTTGGACTTGGTCCACGTCGTTGGTGGTGCGAGTCATTAGTGAAGCAGTGCTGAATTCTTTAGTGTCGGAAATGCTAAAGTTTAGCACTTTGGCGAAAACGCTTGCCCTAACATCGCGCGAGAAATTCGTGCCAATTCGCGCCGAAAAATAATTCGCAATCAAGGCGCACAGCGCAGAAATAATTGCCAACATCAACATTTGCACGCCGGCCATCCAGATGGAGTTAGTATCGGACTTCACGATGCCACTGTTGATAATATCTGCCATCAAGGCTGGCAAACGCAAAGTAGCATAAACTTGCCCACCAGTTGCCGCGAGTAAAACCAAAACCTGCCACCAATATGGCTTTAAAAACTTAAGTAATTTTAACATCTATTTCTTCATTATATCACACTGAACGGGTCCTGTCGCTAAACTTTTCAGACTGAACGGGTCCTGCCAGACTTTCCTCCCCCCCCTCAAATTTTGTAAACAAAGATTTTTGGGGACCCCTAAAAGTTCGTCATCCGTTCACTAGAATCTTTACGACTCACTAGAACTTTAGGCAAAATTCCGTCATAGTTTTAGTGGGATTAGCGGTTAGTTCCCAGCCATTTTGCTCCGCCAACGTTTTGGCAATTGAAAGCCCTAGCCCTACACCCTCCGTGTTTTTATCCGCCTGATAAAATCTCTCAAAAATATGTGGTAAATTTTTAGCATCAATTTTGGTGCCGTCATTGGCGATTTTGAGTTCATGATTTTTTAATTTTAACGTGATTTTTTGGTCCGAATACTTTATCGCGTTGTCCATCAAAATGCCAAAAATTTGCTCAAAATCCGACTTTGCTAACATAATTTTTCCGTTCGTTGAAATCGATTTTGTTAGCTGAACTTTTTCCATGCGCGGCTCAAAGCCATTTAGCAGTTTTTTAACCAATTCATCTACGTCCACCTCCGTCTTTTCGGACTTTTCGCGCAAGTCGGCGCGTGTCAAATTCAATAACTCTCGATTTAATTTTGTTAATTTTTCGGTTTCCTCTTCGACGTTCGAAATCCATTTATTATTATGAATATCCGCCGCTTCCAAATTTGCCGAAATCGCCGCCAGTGGCGTTTTGATTTCGTGTGAGGCATTCGCTATGAAAACTTTTTGCGATTCATAAGTCTCGCGAATCGGTTTGATTGCCTCCTCGGCTAAATAATACGAAATTATCGCCACCAAAATTTCAATCGCCACGCCAGAAACAATCAAAGTTGTCAGCAAATTTTGCGCCGCTGCCTGCTTTTCCTGTTTTAAAGAAATCTCCAAAATATTATTAAAGTCGTTAGCATAGTAACTGGCATCTTGATTAAGCACTGGTGGCCGCCCATTGGCCGATTGCGTTGAAAAAATATAAATTGCCGCAAAAACTACCACAATCACCAATGTAGTGACGCCCAAATTTATTAGAATTAGTCGATTCCTTAACTTTCTGAACATAATTTATAGCCCAAATTGCGTATAGTTTTAATTTTAACACAGGATTTTAGGCTTTTTAACTTCTTGCGTAGATATGACATGTAGACTTCTACGTAGTTTTCGTCAAAATCGGAATCTAGTCCCCACACGTGCGCCAAAAATTGCTTCTTTGGTATGGCGACTTTTGGATTCCTGATTAACATTTCAAAAATTTCAGCCTCTTTGTCAGTTAGTTCGATTCCGTTCAGGGTTCTATTTGTTAGGTTAAATTCCAAATCTCCGTATTTAAGGGTTTTTTCTTCCTGTAAAATTGGCCGCCTACAAAGTGCCCTAAGTCTAGCGATCAGCTCGGCAGTCTTGAACGGTTTAGCTAAGTAATCATCGGCACCATAGTTTAAACCCTTGATTTTGTCGTCCACATCGTTTAGCGCGGATAGCATAATTACCGGCGTTTTTATTCCCTGTTCTCGGATAGTTTGGAGAATTTCTAAGCCAGAAATACTCGGCAACATAATATCCAAAACTATCACGTCATAATTTGGCGTTAGTGCTAGTTTTAGCCCTTCATCGCCGTCGTTCGCCCAATCTACATTTATCTTTTCTTTTTTCAAAAGATGAATTACGGCTTCGGCTAAAAATTTTTCGTCTTCAACATATAATATTCTCATAATCACATTATATTATATAGGCGTTAAAAAAGGCTTAAAATCTTACCGGCTTTCTTGAAAAAGTTTTTGAAAAAATACAAAAATTTGATATTATAGAATTAATATGGAAGAAAAAATGTTTACCGTCTCACCAATGAGCCAAAGTATTTCTCTAAATCCAGGAGAAACTTACTCTGGGAGTATAAAAGTAGCCAACCCTTCGGACGCCAAAACATCATTCTCGTACGAGGTAACCACGACGCCTTATAGCGTTTCCGGCGAAGATTATTCTGCCGATCTTTTGACTAAAGGTGTATATTCCAAAATCTTGGACTGGGTTACTATTGAGAATCCGACCGGCACACTCAACCCTAATGAGGTGGCCGAGATTAAATTTACCATCAACGTGCCTGCCGACGCAGCCGGCGGCGGTCAATATTTTACTTTGGCTGTCAGCCAAGATCCAGACGAACTTCAGTCTGGTACTACGCAAGTTCAAAATGTTTTGCAAATTGCCAGTATTGTTTATGCCAATATTAATGGCGAAGTCGTCCGCGAGGGCTCAATTTTGGAGAACAACATTCCGAATTTCGCCATGAGCACCCCAGTCACTATTGGCACACTCTTACAGAATACCGGCAACGTTCATTCCATCGCTTCTTTCGATATCCAAGTAAAAGATGCTTTCACCGGCAACATCATCTTTCCCAAAGACGAAGAACCAGCCAGCCTCTTTTCTGAAGTCGTAATGCCAGAAACTACTTATTATGCCACTCGCGAAATCAGCGATTTACCAATGGTTGGCGTAGTTTATATTTCTCAAACTGTCAATTTCGAAGACCAAACATCTACCAACGAGCAAGCTGTCTTTATTTGTCCGCTTTGGCTCCTACTGACATCCGTTATTGCCTTCTTTGTTTTGTTATTCTTTATTATCTATCGTATTATTAAGCACCATAAAAAGAAAAAGTTAGCTGCCTAATTTTAAATTTATTTTAAAAGCTTCGTAGTAAAATATCTAATATGAATATCAAAGTTTTTGACCGTATAGAAAAGAAGTACCTGATTACCAAAAAGCAGAAGCAACATATTCTGGCGGTTATTAAAAAACACATGCAAAAGGATGAGTATTTTGAGTCCCAGGTTTTTAATACGTATCTTGATACCGACAATTTTGACTTGATTATCCAGTCGATCGAGCAGCCAATTTTTAAGGAAAAAGTACGCGCGCGTTCATATGGTGGCTACGATAATGTTTATATAGAGCTCAAGACTAAACTCTGCGGTAAAGAAAATAACGTAGGCTACAAGCGTCGTATTTGTATTTCGAAAAGAGATTACGGAAAGTTTTTGAAGGGTGACTTAACCTTAGTCGACGCAGTTTCGAAAAAGGCTAAAAGTTCGCGCGATATTCAAATTGCCAAAGAATTAGACTATTTGGTCGCTCATTTTAATTTGAAACCTCAAATTCTAGTTTTTTACGAACGCCAAAGTTATCAGGGCGAGCAAAACTTGCGTATTACTTTTGACGAGCATCTTAAATATCGCACGAAAAACATCAATTTTAATACTGACAAACTAGACAAAGAATATTTTAAGGACGACAAGAATATTATATTAGAAATCAAGGCGCATGGCTATTTACCGCTGTGGTTAGTTCAAGCGCTATCTCAGGAAAAGATTTTTCCACAGCAATTTTCAAAAGTTGGCAAAATTTATCAAACAATAAGAAAGGAGACAAATGTTTAATAGTATTTTTGATAGCACTGCTACGGGGTTAGATTTTACGACCGTTTTAATCTGTGCGGCGGTGGCCTTAGTTTTGGGCGTCGTGGTGGCGTTCATACATATGAAAACCTCTCAAACTAGTAAGGGCTTTTTGATTACGCTCGCTACTTTACCACTTTTAGTGATGGCGGTCATGATTATGATTAATGGCAACCTCGGCACTTCTATTGCAATTTTGGGCGCCTTTTCATTAATTCGTTTTCGCTCTATTCAGGGCGATGCCAAAGAACTTTTAAGCGTATTTTTTGTGATGATGATTGGTTTAGCGCTTGGCATGGGTCATGTGCTATTCGCGGTAGTTGTCACTGTCATCGCTGTAATTGCGATTTTTGTATTCTCTTATACTCACTTTTTGGAACCAAACGCCAACAACCGCGTCCTTAAAATTGTTATCCCGGAAGATTTAGATTACGACGAAGTCTTCGATGATATTTTCAAAAAATACACCACTCGTCATGAACTTATCAAGACTAAAACTATGAATATGGGTAGCCTTTATAAATTGACTTACAACGTGACTATGCAACGCGGCGTTAAAGAAAAAGAATTTTTAGACGAAATTCGTGTTAAAAATTGCAATTTAAAAGTACTACTTTCTCAACCAAGTCTAGACAAGGATATGTAAGTGAAAAGCAATGCTAAAAACATTCGCAAAATAAACTGGCCGTGGCTAATCTTTGGTGTAGTTTTTCTTGCGACTATTATTATTGCGGTATGTTTGAATTTTAATTCCGCCGACCATTCCGCCACTAAAATTCTTTCGGCTATCGATATCGACAACAGCGACCAAAAAATTAACTGGGACAAATATCAAACCACGGAAATCACTTTGCCAGAAATTTCTACCATCACCAAATCTGGCACTTATCATTTAACCGGCAATTTGACAGGCGCTCCAATTATGGTGGATAGCGAGGCTGGCGAGGTGCGATTGATTTTAGATAATGTCACGGTTGACAACTCAACCGGCCCTGCTATTCTCTGCAATAATGCCAGTGATTTAGTTATCGAGTTGGTTGGCGATAATTCGCTGCAAGATGGCAGTTCCTACGAAAATTACGACGAGGATATTACTGGCGCCATTTATTCCAAAGCCGACTTGTTTATTGGTGGCGAGGGTAGCCTAACGATAAACGCCAAAAACCAAACCGCCATCAAGGGCAAAGACGATGTTAAATTCTCTGGCGGCAATTACAACATTAGCGCACCTAAAGATGCTATTCACGGCAAAAATTCCGTTTATTTTGTAGATGGAAAATTCACTATTAGTGCGGTAGAAAATGCAATAGAAACCACCAACGAAACCGACTACGGCAAAGGTTTTATTTTGGTTGAGGGCGGCGAATTTAGTATTTCCGCTGGTCAAAAAGGTTTCAAAAGCGTCAAAAACTTGCTTTTCTACGATGGTAATATAAATATTACCTCTTTTGACGATTCAATTCATGCCAATAATTATGTCGGCATCATAGGCGGCGACTTCAACATTAGCGCCGGCGACGATGCCATTCACGCGGACAGGGAGTTGATTATCGATGGCGGCAAAGTTAATGTCACCAAAAGTTACGAGGGGCTAGAGGCGCAAGTGGTCACAATCAACGGCGGCCAAATTAGCGTTACTAGTTCGGACGACGGAATTAACGCTGGCGGTGGAGCTGATGATTCATCCACTAACCGCGCTGGGGCTAATAACTTTGCCGACGACGAAGACTG
>CAZEYN010000016.1:0-12736 GCA_964516075.1 uncultured Candidatus Saccharibacteria bacterium
AAACGCAGGCGGTGTACGCCATGCTCACTCTTTAAAACGCCATAAGCGTGCGACCCGCTCACCTCGTAAACCGCGGTTTTAATACCGGCCTCCTCCCCTGTTGCGCGCTCAATTAGCGTCATTTTAAACTTTTTATGCTCACAAAATCGCAGATACATCCGTTCCAGCATACTCGCCCAGTCCATTGCCTCCACGCCGCCAGCTCCAGAGGTAATTCTAAGAATTGCATTATTGCCATCGTATTTGCCCCTAAATCTTAACTCTTTTTTGAGCTCCAAAAGCTTTTCCTCCATCGCCGTAACTTGTGCGGCAATTTCTTCCTGTAAATTTTCATCCGCCAATTCCAAAAGTTCTTTCAAATCGCGAATCTGTGTGTCTAACAGCACCCAGTTGTGGGTTTCTTCCGTCAAACGCGCCACCGCCTGCGTTTTTTCCGTCGCCACCTTTACATTGTTCCAAATTTCTGGCTCCGCCACCTCTGTTTCTAACTTTTCTAACTCTGCTAATTTCTCTGCAATTTTCAGTTTTTCGTAAACCTGTAGAAAATCTTTTAAAAGCTCCGTCAATCTCTTTTCAATCTCGTTCATACACCTATTATACATTAAAAATTGAGCCCTTAGGCTCAATTTTTAACATTGCAACCCTCCTCCTTCAAGAAAGCCGCAATTATTGTGTGAGGTGCCAAGACAAGTCGTGTGAATTGAATTCTAGGCACGCCTTCTCTCGACCAACCAGAACTTCGAAAATGTGAATGGCCGCACCTCCTACGAACTTAATTTGAGTTCGTAAAAGTTCAGTCACTTCGGTATCGTTCTTGCCATCGCGCCTGTAAGAAAGCGGCTGACAAGGCGTCATTTCGTAACCGAAAAGTGCCATCACCTCGACACGTTCTGTTTTGTTTTTGTTAAAGTTTTTCATAAAGACTCCTTAAATTATTTAATAGAGTCATTTATGTGAGCCCGATTTATTGGCTCCTGGCTACCGGCATAAATGACGATACCGACAGCTTTAAACTTTTCTCTGCGCCAGTGACCGAAGTATGGCGAGAGTACTTTTATTATATCACTTTTTTTCGCTTTTGCTTATATCGTTGTGGCTGTTGAATAATTATTATGGAAATTTTTCTTTAAAATTTCGCGTGCCTCTGGGATAGAATGCGTATTCATAAGTTTAGCCCTTAGTTCGCTCGCGCCAGGGAAATTATTGATATAAATTTTAAAATAATGTTTGAGCGGCTCGTAAGATAATTCTTTACCTATATGCGCCTTATAATATTTTTCCGTCTGAATTTCATATAAATCTAGATGATAATTTAAAAGCTCAAATAATTCTCCTTGCATAGGTTTGTAGTCGGTAAAGCAATACAGATTTGCAAAAACCCCGCGCCCGATCATAAAGCCATCTACCTCTGGGAATTGCTCGTATAATTTCAAAGCATGCGCTTTGTCCCTGATATCGCCATTAATAATCAACTTAGTTTCTGGCGAAATTTCCGCCCTTAATTTAATAATTTCCGGAATCAATTCATAATGCGCCGGCACTTTACTCATTTCTTTTTTAGTGCGCAAATGGACCGTCAAAGCAGCTGGATGCTGACCCAGCAAAGTAGCCAGCCAAACCTTATATTCTTCTACGTCGCCCCACCCCAGTCGTGTTTTGATTGAAATCGGCAAATTGGTAGTTTTTTTGGCATTTTGATAACATTCTACCGCTAAATCTGGCGTTTTTATCATCGCCGCTCCGCCACCAGCCTTATTTACATGCTTATCTGGGCAGCCAAAATTCAAATCTACCCCCGAAAACCCTAAATTTTCCAAAGCGCCAGCCAGCTCCGCAAAATGTTCCGGCTCTTTACCCCAAATCTGTGCGATAATTGGTTTATCAGATTCCGCAATTTCTAAACGCTCCAAAGCATTGCTGCGCCCCTTCTCCGAAGCATAGCTCGAAACATTAGTAAATTCCGTGAAAAACAAATCCGGCCTGCCAGCCTTAGCAACTACTTGCCGAAAAGCAATATCCGTCACGCCCTCCATCGGCGCCAAAATCAAAAATGGTTTTTTTAATTCATCCCAAATCATCTTTTCTTCGAGTTATGGGGTTGACTTTTTCTTAATTGGTACACTAAAATCAAATCAGTTTCTGGTTCTTTCTCTTCGCGTTTGCGAGGAGAAATTTTTGGTTTAATCGCTAACTTTATGTTTTTAATTTCAACATCCATAAACCTCCTTTCTTTTGCGCGAATTTTTAACAGTTCAACTCCATTAGTTAACCCTACCACACTTTATCCAAAAAATAAACCCCTGTGGTATAATAGTGATATGAAAATCGCATTATTAGGTTACGGCAAAGAAGGCAAGGCCGTAGAAGCTTATTTCAAAAACCAAGCCGAAATCGACGTCTTCGAAAATTTCACTCCCGAAGAAATTAAACAGAGAGATTATTCACCATATGATATAATTTTTCGCAGCCCGTCCGTACCGCCTTTAGGCATACCTCATGAATCTAGTGTGACTAAATTTTTCTTCGAACATTGCCCTTGCCCAATTATCGGCGTCACCGCCACCAAAGGCAAAGGCACTACCTGCTCATTTATTAAATCCTTACTAGACGCCCACCATGCCGATGCTTACTTAATCGGCAATATCGGCATACCAGCCATCGAAGTTCTAGATAAATTAACGCCAGATTCCGTCGTTGTTTATGAAATGAGCAGTTTCCAGCTTTGGGATTTGGAAAAATCGCCGCACATCTCTGTTGTAGGCATTATCGAACCAGATCACCTCAACGTTCATAATGGCTTCGAAGATTATCTTAATGCCAAAGCTAACATCGCCAAGCATCAGGCCGCCAGCGATTTTCTAATTTATTTCAAGAACAACCCAGATTCCGTTCGTATTGCCGATACCTCCAAGGCCCAAAAAATCTCTTACCCATTTAAAATTCCAGCTTCAGTCGCAAACGCCGTCCGCTTGCCGGGTGAGCACAATTTAAACAACGCCATCGCCGCCATCGCCGCCGTAGCGTGCTATAAAAATATATCACCAGATGAATATTTAACCCAATTTACAGATGAAATTATCGCCGGTTTGTCCAACTTCCATGGCTTGCCACATCGTTTAGAATTCTTGCGCGAGTTTAATGGCGTCAAATATTACGACGACAATTTTTCCACCAACCCATCCTCAACTCGCGTTGCCATCAACTCTTTCCCAAGTGACAATGTCATAGTTATTATCGGTGGTCGCGACAAAACCGAAAACGCCGATTTACCAGAAATCTACGAAGTTATCTCCGCGCCAAACGTTAAAAAAGTCATTTTAATGGGCGAATCTGGTCATGAATTAAGCAAAAAATACCAAGACCCACGTTTTGTCTTAGCTAAATCTTTAGAGCAAGCCGTAGATTTAGCGCGCAAAACAGCCGAAGAAATAGCCCCATCCGTCCTCATCATGTCCCCCTCCGCCGCCTCATTCGATATGTTCGAAAACGTCTACGACCGAGGCGCACGGTTCCAGAATATCGTTAAAAATTTAGTCTAGTTTCAAGCTTGGAAATAAAGGCCTTTTCGGTCGAAGAAACCGCCGCAAAACCTTTGATGCCCGACCCCGCAAACTCACGTGCCAATTCAATCATCCGATTTTTATCAATAGCCTTGATAAGATTTGGCATATCGTCATATTTTTCAATTGTGCCATTGGTGAAAAACCCATCCGCATAGTAATCTGAAATCTGCCCCACCGTTTGCGCACCCATCTGGAATCTGCCCAACGCATACGATTTTGCCGCCAAAAAGTCCATATCTAAAATCTCACCGTTTAAAGTTTTCATCAGTTCTGTCTGAATCAATTCAAATAATTCTTCGGCATTTTCAATGTTCACCTCACCATCAAAATCCCAATATGTGTTGTAAGCATTCGCCGCCACCGAACTCCCCATTCCGTAAACCAAACCACGCTTGCGAGCCGCCCCAAAAATTTTCGAATTTGTTGTACCGTTCAAGATATGATTTAAACAACTCATCGCAAAAACTTCACTAGGGTCCAAATGTCTTGGTGTCACCAAAGAAAAACCAAAAGTAATATTCGAGGCATCCTTGCGCCTGATTGAAATTGCCTCGGACGAATGCAAGTCTGCCAAAGGCATCTCGAATTCTTCGCCTTCTTTCAAGTCCCAGCCATTAAGCATTCTGATAATTTTGCGCTTGCGCCCCTTAATCTTGCCAGCAATAATAAAACGCATATTTTTCGCCGTGTGAGTTCTACGATAGTGCTCGCGAATGTCCTTAAGCTCAATATTCGAAATAGTCTTGATACGCTCCGGTAAATCTAAAATGTCCTCACCCACCGCCTGCTGAACGCGTGGCCACAAAAGCCGATAATAATCGTTCATATAACCTGTTAATTCGGTCTTGATGTTGGCTTTTTCACTTTTTAATTCTTCTTCATTGAAGCGCGGTTCGCAAATCGACAATCGTTGCAATTCCATAATTCGTTCCCACTCAAAGTCTGCACACTCCGTCTCGTAGCAAACTGAAATGTCGCTCGTCCAAGCGTTATGATAAGCGCCATTTTTGGTAAACTCCGCCTCAAAAGCTTGCTCGTCCTTGAACTTCGCGTTTGCCCCAAAGGCCAAATGCTCCACTACGTGAGGAATTTCATAAACATCCTTATTTTTGGCATAAAGCATACCGGCGCGAAATTGAATTCGCGTCGCCATCACGCTTGCCCCAGGGACGTCAATTAACAGCCCTTTTGCGCCATTTTTTAGAGTAATTTCTTCTACCGAATGCTTCATTATCTTGACAAAATAAACTTTTTATGCTTTAAGATTATTTCTTCCCTTTTTTGCGAGCCTTTTTCTTATTTTTTTGGCTCATATTTTTTTTGGCAGTTTTCTTAACGCCGGAACCACCTTTTTTATTGGAATTTCCAGTCTTTTTCTTGAACTCGCTATCCAAATTTTTCTCGCCCTTAGAAATCTCGTTTACGCCCTTTTCGGTCTGAGCTCCTGCCATCTTGGTCAATTCGGACTCGTATTCCTCACCATCAGTTACATTATCCGCTGCAGCTTCGGACGGCGTAATTGTCAGCAAAATCTTCAAAACTTCTTCGCGTAAATTACGCTGAAGTCCATCGAACAATTTTTGCGATTCACTACGATATTCCACTAAAGGGTCGCGCTGCCCCACACTACGCCAGTGAATACCTTCGCGCAAATGTTGCATATTTTCCAAATGTTGCATCCAAAGCGTATCTAATACTTTCAAATAAACTTCTCGCTCGATTTTGCGCATAGTTTCGGCACCAAATTCAGCTTCCTTTGCGGCATAGGCTTCCTCTATGGCTTTTTGCGCAGCCTTCGTGCGGTCTTTCTCTTTGCGAATTAAGCCGATTTCGTGAATCTTTTTGTCATCAAAATCAAATACAGCCTTAAATTCTTCGTCGAAATTTTTATTAACACGTGACGAGAATTGCGTCAAAGTCTCGGCCTCTTCACGAATCAAGCGCTTAATTTCTGGGGTGATATCATCGCCTTCTAAAATCTTACGACGAATTAAATATACAACCTTGCGGTGGCGGTTAATTACGTTATCGTATTGCACCACGTTTTTACGAGAATCGAAGTTAAAGCCCTCAATGCGTTTTTGCGCTGCTTCCAGAGTCTTGGAAATCGAACGTGTTTGAATTGGTGTGTCCTCATCTACGCCCAATCGCATCATCAAAGTTTTAACTCTGTCGCCCTGGAAAATACGCATCAAATCGTCTTCGCAAGAGACGAAGAACTGAGTAGTACCTGGGTCGCCCTGACGACCACCACGACCACGCAACTGATTATCTACGCGCCTAGAATCGTGACGTTCCGAGCCAATCACCACTAAACCACCCAGCTCTGCTACGCCTTCACCAAGCTTAATATCCGTACCACGACCAGCCATATTTGTCGCCAAAGTAATGGCACCCTTTTCACCTGCTTTAGCCACAATTGCCGCCTCGCGCTCGTTATTTTTGGCGTTTAAAATTTCGTATGGCAAACCAAATTGGTCTAGATAGCGCGCGATTTCCTCGTTGTTGGCGATGGAACCAGAACCCACCAATACCGGCTGACCTTTTTCGTGGTATTTTTTGATTTCCTCGGCAATCGCCTTTAACTTGCCAGCCTTCGAGCGATAAATCAAATCGTCTTTATCGATCCTAGCAATTGGTTTATTTGGTGGAATTTGAATTACATCAAGCGCATAAATTTGCTGGAATTCCTCTGCCTCGGTAAAGGCCGTTCCGGTCATACCAGATAACTTTTTATATAGACGGAAGAAATTCTGGAATGAAATTGTAGCCAGAGTCATTGATTCCTGCTTAACCACCACACCCTCTTTAGCCTCGATGGCTTGGTGTAAACCTTCGTTGTAACGGCGCCCCTGCATCAAACGCCCAGTGTGCTCATCCACAATCACTACTTCGCCAGAGTTCGTTACTACGTAATCTTTGTCGCGTTTGAAAATAATTTCTGCTCGAATTGCCTGCTCTAAATGATAGACTAGCCGCGTGTTTTTGGTAGAATAAATGTTTTCTACGCCCAAAATGTCTTGGACTTTTTCAATACCGGCGTCGGTTAAAGTCACCGAACGGCGTTTTTCGTCAAAAATGTAATCGTCTGGCGTTAACCTAGCTGCCACTTTGGCAAATTGATAATAAGCTTCTGGGTTATCACCAGCCGGAGCCGAAATAATCAACGGCGTGCGCGCCTCATCAATTAAAATCGAGTCGACCTCATCCACGATTGCAAAATTTAACTCCCTTTGGCGCAAATATTGCACTTCGCTGGTCATGTTGTCGCGCAAATAATCAAAACCAAACTCGTTATTAGTTCCATAAGTAATGTCTGCCGCATAGGCCTCTTTGCGCGTGCACGGTTTTAAGTGCGAAAAACGCTCATCATCGTGCTCTTCATTAGTATATTCAGCATCATAAATATATGAAGCCTCGTTCACAATTACACCTACCGAAAGCCCCAAAAAGTCATAAATTGGACCATTCCAACCGGCATCACGTTGTGCCAAATAATCGTTTACCGTTACCACATGAACGCCACGCCCAGTCAAACCATTTAAATAGGCCGGCAGCATCGCCACCAAAGTTTTACCTTCGCCGGTTTTCATTTCGGCCACCGCACCCTCGTGCAAAACCATACCACCAATTAGCTGGACATCGTATGGACGCATACCCATTACACGTTTTGACGCTTCCCTAGCCACCGCAAACGCATCTGGCAAAATCTCGTTCAAAATCTTAGTATCGTCAATTGGTTTACGTTTTTTGCCAGTTTTATTAATACCTTCTTCTGCCCTGGCAGTTTTGAGCGCTTTGTCGATTTTTTTCTTAAAAATTTCGGTTTGCTCTTGAAGCTCCTCGTCGCTCATCTTTTCATATTTGGGCTCCAACTTGGTAATTTCCTGTGCGCGTTTCCACAGTTTTTTCAGTATTTTTTTCTGGGCATCACCAAACACCCCTTGTAAGAATTTAGTTAGCGCAGTCCTATCTGCAAGCTTGTCGCTCGGTTTTTTCTCTTTTTTCGCCATATAACTCCAATCTGGTATTATTTTATCACACTCTTAATGCTTTCGGAAGAGATTTTTCCAGTTCCTCTTTTCTTGATGTTTTTGCATATCTAATTTATAACGCCTAATTTGTTCTACTAATTTAGCCTCTAATAAATCGGTGCCGGCAAACAAATTTGTGCATTGATCACGCGCTGCCAAAACTTTGCCGCCCGGAATTTCCATTGCTGCTGAAATTTCATATTTTTCATTTTTACCTTTGCCGCCAGCGGTTACTACCACCTTACAGATTGCATCTTTTTTAAATTTTTTTGGCAAATATTTATCTAGTTTACCAATTCGTTTTTGAATGTATTTTTTGAGAGTTTCCTCGACTTTGTAGTTGCTGCCGCAAATGTCAATTTTGTCAATCATTTTCCTCCTTTTTAAATTTCTTCCTTACCACCTAAGTAAGAGCGCAAAACTTCTGGCACTTTCAATTTGCCATTTTCCGTAGCATAATTTTCCAAAATTACCACAAGCGCTCTTGCCAAAGGAATTGCCGTCCCGTTCAAAGTATGGACAAATTCTATCGTGCCGTCTTTGCGACGCACCCTAGCGTTTACCGCCCGCGCCTGAAAATCTGTACAGTTTGAACAGCTTGTAATCTCTTGGTACTTTTGGTTTACTGGTGACCAATATTCCATATCATATTTTTTAGCTGCTGGCGCACCTAAATCTCCCGCCGCAATATTTATCACATGATACGGAATACCCAAACCTTGCCAAATCTCCTCTTCAATTGCCAAAATTTCTTCGTGTAATTTTTCGGACTGTTCTGGCAAACAAAATACATACATCTCTAGTTTGTTAAACTGATGCACTCTAAACAAACCGCGTGTGTATTTGCCGTAAGTTCCAGCCTCCTTACGGAAACATGGTGAATAACCGGCATATAATAACGGCAATTTGTCTTCGTCGATAATTTCGTCCATATGATAGCCAGTTAACGACATTTCGGCCGTTGCGATCAAAGCCAAATCTTCGCCTTCTACAAAGAATTCATCGGATTGCTTAGAGCTACGCGGGTTAAAACCACACCCCTCTAGAATTCGCGACGAAACCATATCTGGCACTGTCATATAAGCAAATCCGTGCTCCAAAACTTTCTGTAAACCATATTGTAAAAGCGCATTTTCCAAAAGCGCCAACTCATTTTTAAGATAGTAGAACTTTGCGCCAGCTACCTTGGCCCCGCGCTCAAAATCTACCCAATCACGACTTACTGCATAGTCCAAATGGTCCACACCGGTAGTATGATTTTCGCCCCATTTCTTGACTTCCACCGAGCACTCTTCGCCACCAAGCGGCACATCTGGCTTTAAAACATTTGGTACTCGCTTTAAAATAGCGTTCAAATCAGATTCTGCTTTTGCTAATTCTGATTCAGCTTCTGCTAAATCAGCTTTAATCTTTTTGCCTTTTTCGATTAATTCCGGTGCTGGCTTACCGCCCTTCATCTGGGCTGCCGTCTCGTTGCGTTCGCGACGCAATTTCTCAACCACATTCAGAACTTCCTTACGCTTATCATCAAGCGTAAGAACTTCTTGGATATCAATTTTGTAGCCTTTTTCTTTGGCAGATTTCGCCACTAATTCCGTATTTTCGCGGATAAACTTCACATCTAACATAAGTCAATTATATCACTAATTTGTTATTTATCTAGAAACTTCTGTGCCAGTTTCCGTATTTGCTTTTTGGCTTTGTTTAACCTTTTTGCTCTTTTTGACTTTTTTTACTATAAAAGCCACAATCGTCATCAAGATAAAGAATATTACAATTAATATTGTAATCATCAACCAAACCGGACATTTCACCACATAAGATTCCTGTTGATAAGATTCATCGCCAATCGTAATTGTGTGAACAACTCTAAAAATACCATACGCCGGAGTTCCATTCCAAGCAGTATCGGCCGCGCGCGAAGTCCCAGGTAATACTGTTCTTTCTATTGGCTCCTCTTCATTGGTATAAACTTCTTCATCAGAGAATGCCGGGAAAACTTGTAAAATATATTTGGCTGTAATGTGGGTATTACCGGTATTTTCAATCAAAGATTTGGCCGAAATATTACCATCCAAAAGCAGAGGCGAAATTGAATTTTCCGATACCGTGGCCACCGCACGCGTTTCCCCACCAACTACATTGCCATAGATAACGTATGCCACACCCACGTTTACTGCAATTTGGAACCCGCCATCGTTATTTTCGTCTTGCTGGCTCGTAGCAAAAACCGTAATGGCCGCATACTGACCACCCGGCGCTACATCTGTAGGGACATTTATATGATAAGTAATTTCTTCGATACCGCCACTTTCAAGCGTGCCAGAATTTTTGTCCAGCATAATCCACTTTGATATTTGCGTATAGTTGTTTTCCGTCTCAAAATTTGGATTATAATCTTCACCGCTCACGGCATATGGCGAAACTTTAATATTGTATTCCATAGTTTCCGCGCCATAATTTAATATCTTAAAAGTTTCGTCGTAACTACTACCTGGCGTCAAATCTAAATGAATATCATACGGAGATACGCCTACGTGCGTTCTACCATCGTCTTCGATGACTAGTTTATTATTTGTTGCAGCAGAATCAGACTCTTCAACGGCTACCGCGTTTTCAATATTTATATCGGCTAAATTCCACCCTATACTAAATAACGGCAGTGTCAACGCCGTCAGTATCAGAAATATTTTTCTCATATCCCGTCACTCCTTCTAAAATTGGTGTTAAAAATTAATTTGCTGCGCAAGTCCACGAAACCGTGCCAGAATAACTTCCGGCAACTGTCGCAGCAGTAGTTCCCACCGTTATAGTCAAAGTCTCGGTTCCAGTTGCTGCGCTATGTCGCCATACCGAACCAGTTTCTACAATAGAATCACTTGTGAATGCTGTTCCGCCAGATTTTTTCCACTCGCTGTAAGTCGCAGGTGCAATTTTGTAACCCTGAGTGCCAGCACCAGCAGATGAAGTATAACTAATAGTATCAGCCTCGTCGCTATGAGATAAATTATTTATCGCTGAAGACGTGATACTAAATCCATCTACC
Organism: uncultured Candidatus Saccharibacteria bacterium; assembly: GCA_964516075.1. GTDB lineage: Bacteria > Patescibacteriota > Saccharimonadia > Saccharimonadales > Saccharimonadaceae > Nanosyncoccus. The sequence continues at coordinate 10,644 of CAZEYN010000016.1, forward strand.
GAATTGGTTGTTGCACTAATTGTGTAAGTTTTAGTGGCAGCATTACCAGGCTGAACAGTGCCGACGTTTATCGTGCCACCACCGGAACAATCAATAATCTTATCAACAGACGCCGTTACGCCAGTATTACAAGCGGCCCCCACCGGCATAGCAAGGAACGCCACCGCCATTACGGTTACGGCTACGGATGCCAGTATTTCAATTGCTGTTTTCTTATTTTTCATAATTACGACCGTTTCAGTTATTATCCCCAATATTTAGTTTGCTACGCAAGTTGCGCTCAATGTTCCACTATAATCGCCAGATGCAGTTGTGGTTGACGTCCCAACGGTTACAGTAATTTTATCGGTTACTGCTGATGCGCTATATGAACTATGAGTCCAAGTTACGCCGTTAGCAATCGAAGTTGAGCTCCATTCGGAAGTATGGGAAGTGCCGGTCACGACCGCTTTCCAACCTTGAGTCCCAGCCGCTGCGGAAGTATTATAAGCAATGGTATTACCACTAGATGTTAAATTGCCCGGAGTACTATAAGTTACCTTAAACCCACCGACCGCATTAGTTGTTACACTCACCGTAGCATCCGCAGACTTAGCTTGCCCAGGAGTAATCGTACCAACAGCAGCAGTTCCACCACTGCAATCTATAGTTTTACCAACTATAGCCGTTACAGAAGTTCCTGCGTCAGCCATTGCCCCAAACGGCAAAGCAATTGCTGCCAACATCGCCACAGCCCCACCAGCCGCGCCTACGAGTTTCATTGTATTAGACATTTGTATTGCCTTCCTTTTTGTTAATATAATACGATTATATCATACTTTTTATGTTTTTCTTAAAATATTTATGTTTTTCAAGTTTTCCACACGATTATGCATTCTGTATTTTTACACCTTCGCGTGCTTTATTAGCCCATTCATCTGCCATCTCATTCAGTTCGGTCCCCACATGTCCACGCACCCACACTAATTTGACCGAATTATTACAATATAATTCGTATAATTCTTTCACGATATCCAAATTCATAATTTCCCCCTTGGTCTTGCGCCAACCTTTAGCTTTCCAATCTTCAGCCCACTTCGTTAAAACATTAATCCAAAACTCCGAATCCGAATGGATTTCGCACTCTTCACCATCGGCATATTTTATCGCCGCAATCATCGCCTTGCCCTCCATCCGAATATTGGTGCTATTTTCTTCACGCCCCAAAACCGCCAGCTTACCACCACTTGTCGTTTGCTCAATTACTGCAAATCCACCTTTTCCGGGATTTGGTACCGCGCTACCATCCGTCCATAAAATCTTCATCATCGACCCCTGTTTAAACTTTGATATAACTTCTGCCAATCTTGCAAACTCAAATCGCCCGGTCGCATATTTTCATCAATTCCGTTTTCCTTCAAAATTTTCACTAATTCTTTTTGCGGTTTTATTTTTGCCAAATTATGAACCAGTTTCTTGCGCGGAGCGCTAAAACCAATTTTTATAACTTTCAAAACTTCGTTACTCACTTGTGGCTTCTTGCGTGGTTCCAAAATAATTACTTGGCTATGAACCTTCGGTGGCGGCGTAAACTCCTTTGCCTTGACAACTGACCCCGCCCACGCCCTGGCACGATTTTTTACAAACAAAGACAACATGGTTTCTTTGTCGTCTACGATTCGTTCTGCCACCTCTTTTTGAATCAAAAGCACAATTCTCTCTGGTAAATTTTCCAAGGTTAAAAGCCGCACGATAATTGGGCTTGTAATATAATATGGAATATTCCCGGCTACCACATATTTTTCCGAAATGGTCGAAAAATCAAACTTCAAAATATCCGCATTTACCACTTTCAAGTTTGTGCCAGGGAACGATTTAGGCAAATTCTCCGCCAAATGTTTATCAAACTCCACCGCAATTACCTTATCAAAACGTTTCAAAAGTGACGAAGTTAGCGTGCCTAGTCCAGGACCAATTTCTACACAAAGTTTGGCTTTTTTGTATTCTTCCCCTGTCAACTTTGCAACAAATGTTGCATTTTTGTCAAAAGTCAAATCTGCAATTTCGTCTAATATCGCGCGATTTTTTAGCCAATGTTGCCCTAATTCTTTTTT
>CAZEYN010000017.1:0-12067 GCA_964516075.1 uncultured Candidatus Saccharibacteria bacterium
AATTGAATACAAATACTCGCCCTCGGTCAAATTTGGTTTAGTAGTTACACTATATGCCGAAATCGTGACATCTTTATCTAAATCAACTTCCTCTGTAAAAATTCCATTCAACACTCCTAGCTCTGTATCATTCAGGCTTTCATCATAAGTTACTGCGCCAGGCACTCTAAAAATGCCGGTCTTTGTGAAAAATTGAAAGCCAACAAAAACCACCGTAAAAACTACCGCAAATATAAATGCTATCCCCCAGAAAGATTTTGTTCGTCTGCGACGTCTTTGCTCCATAAGGTTATTATAACACGAAACGTCAATCTTGTTCAGCTATAGCGGTAACCATTAAACGGTGCGTAGCGTCGCTACCCTCTAACATCTGCCCAGCGCAAGTCATTAACACCAAAGTGTCTTTATCTTCCAACTCTAGCACCTCGCTCATTTTGACTAGTGATTTTATTGCGGTTTCTTTTTTGATAATTCTGTAATTTTTGCCGTTGTATTCTATGCGCTCACCCAGTTTAACTTGATTTAAATTCTGAAAAACCGAGCTCGAATGACCAATCAGTAGGACCTTATTTTCGGCATTTGAAAAACTGCCAACAATCGTATTCGGAGTTTCTAGCCCATCGCTACCCAAAGTTAAGCTTGTGACACCAGAAGTTAAACCTATAGCAGGAATATTTAATTGCGCGGAAATTTCATAATTTGCCGCCTCTGCCGGCTGCAGGCCAAAAATAATGTAAATCAAAAAAGCTACAATGTATAATCCTATAAATATATTCTTTGGATTACAGCGCTTTTTCAGCTCCACATGACCTCCTTTCCCTCTATTATAGCATAAGAATTAAAAAAGTGGAGAATTTTAAACGCCAGGATTAAACATTTTTAAGCGTTTTTCATGCGCTTTATAATTCTTGTCATGTGAACCCACTTCCGCCCAAAATGCCTTCGAATGATCCATATGGTTCAGGTGCGCCAATTCGTGCAAAATTACATAATCACGCAAAACTTCCGGCACATTCATCAGCCCGATATTTAAAGAAATCGTGCGTTGCGAGGAGCAGCTTCCCCATCTGGTATTGGCATGTGTCAAGCGACATTTTTCGTAATTGTAACCATATAATTTAGCGAAATATTCCAGCCGATACGGCAAATACTCACGCGCTTTCTTTGCCAAAATTTTCTTCTGATAATCGCGCGCTTTTTGTTCGGCCGGGTTTTTAAGCGGTAATTTTTCACGTATCGCTTTGCGATTTGTATTTAAGAACCTTTTTGCCAAAAAATCAGAAGTATATTTTGGCACAGACATCATCAGTCTACCAGAGGTAGAAACCGTAAATCTTGCCCCATGCGACAAGGGATTTTTCCGCACGGTCACTTCGCCAAATTCGTCGTCGTGGATAATCACAGTCTAAATATCTGCCAACCCAGAAATTACGTGCTTGGTTTGAGTTTCAAAAGTATGTTTGCCAGATAATACAATTGGGTGTTCGGTGTCGGATGGCGCCTCAAGCCTAGCTACGGCGTCCTCGTATGCGGCTTTAGCTTTAGATACGCTTTTTAATCGCATTTTTAGGCGTCGACGAACGGTGGCCATATCTGTCTGGAACCAGATTAAAGCCGGCGTGTAGCCGTATTCTCGCAACAAGTTTCGGATCTGAATGCGTTCTCTCTCGGTCTCTAAACAACCCTCTAAGATTATAGTATGCTTAGTTTTTAATACCTGTTCCAAGATTAATAGAATCACGTCGTTAGAAAGACCATTTTCTTCCTTGATCCCGTCTAAATCATAAAAAGCCAAATCAAATTTTTTGGCGAATTTTTCCGCAAAAGTAGTTTTGCCGCTACACGGCACCCCGAACAACAACAATGCGCGTGGTCTGGATTTCTTATTACCTTCCATCATGACTTTATTATATCATATAATTCAAATTTAAAAGATTTTTTCGCTCAAAGATAGGGATATTTTTCTAGACAAAAAATGGCAGGGGCGGCAAGACTTGAACTCACGACACGCGGTTTTGGAGACCGCTGCTCTACCAACTGAGCTACGCCCCTACACTACCTTATTTTACCACAAAAAATCAATAAAATACAAATAAAAACACCCCTTGGCGGGGTATTTTTAGCGTTTCTTTTCTTTGACTTCGTTGCGACCAAGATTTTTCTTGGTTTCTACGAACAAAACATGCTTGCGCAAAGTTGGGTCATACTTCTTAAGCGAAAGTTTATCTGGGGTGTTCATTGTATTCTTCTTGGTGTAATAAGCGCGCACGCCAGATTCCTCAGAAACTAGACCAACCAATTTTCTCTTAGTATTATTCTTCTTTGCCATAATTACCACCATTCTACCACAGATTCAAAAAAAAGACAAGACCTAGGCCTTGTCATGGGGATGTTTTGCATTGTGCGTTTTTGTTTTTCTAATCAGTGCTACCAGAGGTTTTTTTTAACGCCCTGCAACTTATCTAATTCTGCTTGGATATAACGTGCGTTAGTTGGGTCAACGTTGCTTGAATATGGGTCGAAAGTCGACTTCCCCTCATTGTATAATTTCTGGGCAGCTTCCTTGTATCCATCGCCAGAGCAACCGGTATAAAATTTACCATCGATTACAAAACTCAACCATATCACCCCCTTCCTAATAGAGTAAGACAAAACATCCCCATAAAGTACCACATCTTCTCAATATTAGAAAATATTTTGATGATTCTACTAATATATTACTGGCTTTTGCTATTCTTTGCAAGCAAGAGCGCGATAAAATTATTTATATCTTTTAGTCCTAAATTCTCATTTTTGGTTACAAAAATCTCTGGGTCGCTCAAGAAGTCCAAAGAATTTACCTCTTGGTAAACTATCTCTACTAGTTTCAACAACTTCTCTTCTTCTGCGTCGTCAAACTCATAGATTTTATCGTAGACTTCGCCGTCGTCGTCTGGGGTCACAAACAAGATATGAGCTTTGGTGACTCTATATTTTTTATACGTTGGCGAATTATTCAAGAGTAACTTATAAAACTCCAGCTGCAGCATATATTTGTAAAGAGTGGCATGCGATTGCCATTTTTCTTTATGGAATTTGCCGGTTTTAAAATCAAAGACCTCGATAGTTTTATTTTCTTCATCAACCAAAATATGGTCAATTTTGCCCGTTATTGGCACACCACTTACGGAAATTTTTTCTACACCTAAATCTATTTCAGCTTTGCCGTTGCGTATAATATTATCAAATTTTTCCAATGCGATCAGCAAATTTTTTGGGCCAGTTTCGCGAATTTTTTGAACAATATCCGATGATAGCTCCTTTTTCTCGAGCTCATTCAGGAAAAATTCCTCCGCCTGCTCACACGTCAAGTTTTTATTTGTCACGGCCTCAAAAGTTTTGTGAACCAAGTCGCCCATGACCAAAGCTTCGGTTTCTGGCTCGCGCGGGGCTTGCAAAATATAAGATTTGAAAAATTCCTTTGGCCCAGCATAGACAATATCGATAAACGAAGTCAAAGCCGACGCCGACATGCGCCATTTATTCACGCGCTCCTTATAAATTGCGCGCATTTCTGGCGTAGAGTTTATGTATGGGGTTAGCCAATTCTTCAAAGATTCATTGGCGACTTTTTCGTCGGTATTTTCGTAGTGTGTAATCACTTGCCTACGCGGAATTAGCGGCGCCACAACCGTTTCGCCGTCAAGATACTCACCAAAATACTCCAATCGTTCAGGGTTTTTCCCATTGAAATCGTGCAAAGAATTCGTGATATATAAAGTATGTTTAGCGCGCGTCAAAGTCACATATAAAATGCGCAATTTTTCGCCGTCTGTAGTGCCGGTATGCCTAATTTGTAGCAAATTTTTTGGCAAGCTGAGCATATTATTATTGCCCTTGCCCTTGCCCCACGCCGTATGGTCGGCCGAAATCATAAAGACATATTCAAATTCCAAGCCCTTAGCCTTGTGCGCAGTCAAAACTTGCACCGCCTCGTCGGCATCCTTGTATGGCGAAGTTGTATTCATCGCCATTTCGGCCGATTCGTAATCATCAACCATCTCTATTAAATCGCTCAATTTTAAGCTTTTTTCACCAAAATGTTTTGATAGCTTCCCCTCTAAAGAGGCCAAATTTTCGTAAAAATGGAATTTCTCGTAATCGTCCATTTCTAGGCTTTCCAATTTTTTTGCCAGTTCGTTCAAAATCACACCTAGCGGCTCCTTAAAAGATTTGACTACGAGCCCGGTAAACCACTCCACCGCCTCTTTAATTTCGGCATTTTCGCACGCGCTCATCACATCGAAAACCGAACGTTTTTCGTGCTTTGCTTTGTCGACAATTCTTATCATCTCAACGACCGGCAGATTCAGGCACGGGTAAGTAAATACCTCGAGCAATGGTACGGTACTTTTTTTATTGTTCGCAATCTCATAGATAAATCGCGCCATCGTCAAAATTTCGTGAATTTTTTCGTCCTCAAATAAGTTGTCGCGTTTTTCATAGGCGATTTTGATTTCCGGTTTAGCTTTCAAATATGGCAAAAGCGGCATAAAATATTTAGTTTTGTAAGAGATAATTGCAATATGACTCTGGGGCACACCGCTTTTTATTAACTTAGCAATTTCGTCAGCCACAAAATAGTATTCCATATCCGAAGACAAAAATTCGAGCCTGTAAATTTGAGATTCATGAGGGGCTTCCTGGTGGGAGATTAATTCCTTATCGGCAAAACGGTCCGTCGCTTGATTGATAATTTTACGCGAAAAATCCAAAATTTCCTGCGTGCTACGATAATTCTCTACCAAAGGTATCACGTTGGCGCTATAATGTTTTTGAAAATCTGTTAAATTGGTCGATAACGCCCCTTGAAATTCATAAATCGCCTGGTCATCATCGCCTACGGCCATAACCAGAGGTTTTTCGTAATCTGTTAATTCCTTGATTATCGCAAATTGGGATGGGTTCGTATCTTGAAATTCATCCAGCATAATAAATTGATAACGCTCAGATAAAGTAGCTTTAAACCCAGCATCCGTTTTGAGAATTTTTAGCGCTTCCTGAATCATGTCGTCAAAATCGTAAAGACCATTTTTGGCCAGATAATTGTCGTATTTTTCCATTACATTAGCGATGCTCAAAAGTTTTTTATTCGCCACGCGGTCCTTCAACCGATAGTTATCATGCTGGTCTTTTTCAAAAAATTTATCTTTCCAATTCGAAAGTGGTTTTATCTTTTCGGTAGATTCAGCCTCTATAATTGCCTCGTGCAATTCGCGCGCCAAAATCGCAATTGAACGCTCAACATTCTTCAAAATCACCCCTATATATTGATAATCTTTCAAAATTTCATAAATAGGCAAGTAGGCATTTTTGTAAGATTCTGCATAATTTCTTGGCACAATATTTTTTAACAGCGGCGAGATTGCCTTAGACAAAATCTCTGAATCTGCTAAATTTGTTTCGCCAATTTCTTTCAACTCTTTTGCCGTCAGCCCAGCCGATTTGGCCGACGAAATAACAGAAATAATATCTTTCACTGGGTCGCCACGCAAAATATCGCGCCCGTCTAATTCAGCTTGGATGTTTTTAACAATCTTGAACTGCGTCACCTCGTCGATCGAAGAGTTCAAATTACGGTCAAAACTCTCGGAATAATTTTTATATTGCGCCAAAATATCTAACCCAAAAGCATGATAAGTGCCGATATTCATTTTAGCGCCATCTTTGCCAACGATAGTCTTCAGACGCTCGCGCATATTGGCAGCACCACTCTCGGTAAAAGTCATACAAAGGATGTTTTCCGGGTTGGTGTCGGTATTTTTTAAGATATAAGCGACCTTTTCGCTTAGAAGCTGAGTCTTGCCAGTTCCGGGCCCCGCTAAAACCAGAAGTGGCCCCTCTAAATATTCTACGGCTTCTTTTTGTTTAGCGTTCAAACCCATTTAAATTTCTCCTATTAATTTTACCGATTCGCTTTCTGGCAATTCTTCTACATCTTTCAGCTTGCGTTCAATCTGGCGCGAAGTAGTTTTAGCAGATTCAATTTTGTTTGCTGACTCTTGTAATTTCTTTTGCACGCCTTCCAGAAGTTCGCTAAATTTACCAAATTGCGTTTTTACCGCACCCAAAGTTTGCCAAACTTCTGCCGAACGTTTTTCGATTGCTACCGTTCTAAAGCCCATCAAAAGCCCAGATAGCATCACTGGTAAAGTCGACGGCGAGGCAATTGTGATATTATATTTCTTACGAATTTCGTCTGACAATCCAGGAATTCGAATAATTTCCGCATACAAAGATTCCGTCGGCACAAACATCATGCCAAAATCGGTAGTCTTTGGTGGGTCGATATATTTAGTCGAAATCTTTTTCGCCTGTTCTTTTACATCATTCCCTAAAGCCTTTTGGTAAGCCTGAATTTCCGCTTTGTCACCATTATCATAAGCCGCAATCAATCGTGAATAATTTTCAACCGGGAACTTCGAATCAATCGGCAAATACACATCGCTCTCTTTGCCCGGCATCTTGATAGCAAATTCTACGCGATCGTTTGACCCCTGTTTGGTAATTACATTTTCTTCGTATTGCGATTTATTTAATGTGTCTTCAATAATCGCGCCCAGCTGAACCTCGCCATAAATACCGCGAGTTTTAACGCCCTCCATCACCTTTTTCAGGTCACCCACACCAGTGGCTAAATTCTTCATCTCGCCTAAACCTTGATAAACTTGCGTCAACTGCGCCGAAATCGACTTAAAGCTCTCGTTAAAACGTTTTTCTACCGATGATTTTAGCTTTTCGTCCACCGTTTCACGCATTTCTTCGAGTTTTTTCTCGTTGCCATTTTGCAAACGTTCCAAATTATCAGCAATCTCTTTGCGGTTTTCACGAAAATTTCGATCAATCGATGGGTTAATTTTACCAACTTCACCTTCCATGCGAATCATCCGCTCCTTCATATCTTTAAAATCGGCCGAATTTTTGCCGCCGGTTGAATTCTTCAGCATCAAAATTACAACAATTAATAATATGATAATTATAACTCCCAACGCACCTAAAAATATTCCCATAATAAAATTATACCATATTCATAATTTATGTGATATAATAATCTCATGCCGAGTTAGCTCAGCTGGTAGAGCAGCCGCCTTGTAAGCGGCAGGTCGTCGGTTCAAGCCCGACACTCGGCTCCACGAGAGAAAATTAAAAAATGAGCACTTAGGCTCATTTTTTTATATATCAAATTTTAGTAGTTTTCGGGTTTGATCTCGAAGTAAGCTTGCGGATGGGCGCAAACTGGGCAAACTTGTGGCGCCTCTTTGCCGATTACTACATGGCCACAATTGCGACAAACCCAAATCATATCGCCATCGCGCGAAAAAACCTTCTTATCCTTCATATTGCCAAGCAACTTCAAATATCGCTCTTCATGAGTTTTCTCGATTGCCGCCACAGCCTCGAATTTTGCCGCCAAAGCATCGAAGCCTTCTTCGCGCGCAGTCTCGGCAAAACCTTTATACATATCAGTCCATTCATAATTTTCGCCTTCAGCTGCGGCTTTTAAATTGCCCTCGGTTGCATCAATTTCGCCGCCGTTCAATTCCTTAAACCACATTTTGGCGTGCTCTTTTTCGTTGAACGCGGTCTCGGCAAAAATCGCCGCAATTTGTTCAAAGCCATCCTTTTTAGCTTTTGAGGCAAAATAATCATATTTATTGCGTGCCTGGCTTTCGCCCGCAAATGCTGCCTTCAAATTTTCTTCGGTTTTTGTCCCTTTATACATGTCCCTCCTATTTTTTCAAAATTATTTTATCTTTCACTAATTATAGCACAATTATCGCCATACTAATACTTATAGAACCCCTCGCCGGCACTTTTTCCTAGCTTACCCTCATCAATATAGGATTTTAAAAGCCGCTTCATCGCCCTAAAATTATACGGTAACATCATCTTTTTCAGCAATGGATTTATCAGCGTAGGGACTTTTTGGTATTGTTCGACAATATTATAGGTGGTTTCAAGCCCCACGGTGTCGATAATCACAAATGGCCCTTTTGGCGAACCAGTCCCAGTGGTCCAAGCCTTATCGATGCTCTGAGGGTCAGAAACTTTATTCGCCACCAAATCTAGTGCACTTAGCAAAAACGGCACCAGCATAGAGTTAAGCAAGTATCCAGATTTTTCCTTATTTACCGGCAAAGGCACCATGCCAATTTCGCCAGCAGCCTTAATCGCAAAGTTAAAAGTTTTATCGCTAGTTTCCGGCTGCGCCATAATCTCGGTAATATTATTTTTCCAAATCGAGTTCGCAAAATGCATCGACAAATATTTGCTTGGCCTGCCGGTATATTTTGCGAAAGTCGACGGCAAAAGCGTGGAAGAATTAGTCGCCACGATAGTTTTTGCGTCCAAAAGTGGCTCTAATTTCTTATAAAAATCAATCTTGATTTCTTTCTTCTCGGTAATAGATTCTATCAACAAATCCGCTCCGCTCACCGCTTTTTCAAGATCCAACTCAAGAGTAATTTTGCTATCGGCATTTTTAACTTTCCGCAAACAATATTTTTTGTTAAAATCTTCGCGCGTAGAAATACCACTACACCACACTTCTGGGTGCTTGCTCGCCATATCATTTATACACTTAGCGTAGGTCTCGGCTAATTTGTTTAATTTTGCCTGCGTTTGCTCGATGGTACTTTTACTGTGCAGCCAAATCACCACATCCACGCCAGAATACGCCGCCTGAAACGCAATTTGACTTCCCAAAACTCCACCACCTGCTACAACTAATTTTTTCATATTTTTATTATAACACTTCCAGCCAAGATTAGACCAAAAAAAGCCGGTCCAAAGTGGACCGGCCGCCTCAAGGAAGTATTATGGAATCAGAAGATCACCTTATCGTAAGGGACCATTCTGTTTCTATCGTCGCTAGGCTCTTTCAGATAACGAGAGCTCATTTCTTCTTCCCAAATCTTCTTCATCACTAAGCTGGACAATATTTTCTGCATTTTTCTACATGCTCCCAGCTCAATAGCCAATACGTTTTTCTTTAGCCTTAAGGCTTTGTGAGTCTTCTCTAAAGCCTTAAGCTCCGCATCCGAGTTATTAAAACTCTTTTGCGCCATTACGAATTTAGCATCTCTGCCAATTTCGAACTTCTTTCTAGCGCGTTCACGCTCCAAGGTAACCATATCAACTTCGTGCTTAATACGCGACAAACCTTGCTCTAGCTCTGTTTTGCCAACCACGTATTTGCGCACGTTTACTGGCTTGTGAGTTTTCATTGCATCCAGCAGATAATCGTTATAAACGCTTGTGTCGCCGGATGTTTCTGAATAGTCATTATTTAACACAGCTAATACTCTGTTTCCTTTGTCGCACAGACTACTGTAGTCCTCTAGTGCGCTCTGACAGTTCTCGTTATCGAGCATCATCATCTGCGCTCCGAGCTTGTTTCTGTCGCGCTTAACCAAATACATCATGCCAAACGCATCGTTCTCTTTTTTAAGGACGTCAGTGTAGCGTTGGTGCAATTTGGTTACCCGCTGGAAGGCAATCCTTTCACAGTTTACCATTGTATTCAAGAATTTTCCCATAATATCCTCCCTATTGTTAAAAAACTATCTGGAAATTCCCAGATCGAAAATATACCCATATTATAACATATCTGTCTTATTTTTTCAAGAGTTTTTATTCGGGCAGTTCAATAACTTTTTGACGTGATTTTGCACCGTTTATAATCTTAATTGATGTTTTTGGAATATCAAAATATTTCGCTAGAATTTTTATCAAGGCCTCATTTGCCTCGCCATCGTGCGGTTTTTCACGCAGGAAAATCACCAGATTCTCATCTGTCTTTTCTACTAGCGGGTCTTTTTTCGAGCCCGGCTTTACCAAAACATTATATTTCACGCTAAAATTATACCATATTTTTATTTTTCTTTGAATCACACGAAAGAATTCCATACGAGGTTTGGTCTAAAAATACTAGGCTAGAAATCTACCCTAACGACGATATGAATTACATAAAAAATACTATCAAGCAAAGTTTCGATTCATTAAACACCAATATTTAACCTTTATAATTATTCATACAATTTGTTATAATAGTCTCATGGATCAAAAGACCGCTTTGGGGATTCTGCTCAGTGGCAAAAACGCATTTATTACCGGCGCCGCTGGCTCTGGTAAAACTTTTTTGCTCAACGAATTTATGAGACGCGCCAAAAAATCTGGCAAACGCGTTGCCAAGACAGCTTCTACTGGCATCGCCGCCACATTGCTAAACGGCAACACGATTCACTCGTGGTCCGGCATCGGCCTGCGCGATCATTTAACTCCCAAATTTTTCGATTCAATGCCCAAATCGCGCCGCGAAGCCATCACTCGCGCCGACATTCTAGTTATCGACGAAATTTCCATGGTTAAAGATTGGTTCTTGGACTTGGTTAACGAAATTTGCCAAATCGTGCGCATCAGCACCAAACCTTTTGGCGGCTTGCAAGTAATTTTTTCTGGCGATTTTGCCCAGTTACCACCCATCAACACCGAATATAACAAAGAAGGCAATTTTGCCTACCTTTCAAAAGCTTGGCAAGAAGCCGACCCAGTCATTTGCTATTTAAACACCCAATTCCGCCAAGAAGACAACGGCGATTTCGCCGAAATCTTAAACGCTATTCGCACCGGCACTTATCGTCGCCATCACATCGAAAAAATTCTCGCACGTCGCGGCGCCGAACTGCCGGGCAAAGTCACCCAACTTCACACCATGAATCGCAATGTCGACGGTGTAAATCTTAAACATTTATCCGATATCCTAGAAGAGGAGCACACATTTCACGCTACTTTCACTGGTCGCGAGTCTCATATCGAAAGCCTCAAAAAATCTGTCCTCGCGCCAGAAGTTCTTACGCTTAAAAAAGGCGCTACCGTCATGGCACTCAAAAACGACCAGAGCAAGCAATTTGTCAACGGCTCCATCGGCGAAATTATCGATTTCGACAGCGCCCTAAAATGCCCAATCGTCAAATTTAATAACGGTCGCACCGTCACCGTCGTGCCAGACGTTTGGGAGCGCCGCGACGACAATATCAAACTCGCCTCCATGTCCCAAATTCCATTAAAATTAGCTTGGGCCATCACCGTCCACAAATCTCAAGGCATGACTCTGGACGCTGCCGTCGTTAACTTATCCTATACTTTCGCACCGGGCATGGGTTATGTAGCTCTTTCGCGCGTCAAATCACTCGACTCCCTCTCGCTCGTCGGGCTTTCCAAATCCGCCGTTTTAGTTTCAGAAGAGGCTATCAAAATGAATCAAATTTGGGAAAAGGCCGCCGCCGAAGCCGCCAAAGAATATGCGCACCTCAAAACCCCATTACAAGAAACCAAAAAATCCACCCCTAAAAAATCCAAACCAAGCGCATGCGAAATTACCGACAATGTCAAAAAATCCTCCTGGCAAGAGCGCATAGTCAAAATGCGCGAAGTTTACCCCAAAGCCTACTGCGAATGGACCGAAGAGGACGACCTAGAATTACAAGATCTATTTTTAAGCGGCAATTCCGTCGGCGACATCGTCGAAGCCACCGGCCGCCACCCAGGCGCCGTCCGCGCCCGTCTCAAAAAGAACTACGGCGAAGAACTTTTCGCCGCCGGCTTTCCTAGCTAATAACTTAAATTATTTTCGCCTAGAACTCAAGCGATTCCAACAAAACCACAAAATCTTGGTGTTTTAGAGCGCCCCCTTTTATCCGTAAAATTATTGTATCACAAAATTTGCAAAAAAATGGAGCCGTCTGTGGGGCTATTATATTAAAAAAGAGGATTGTTTAAAATCCCCGTAATATCGGCATATAATTCATATAGAGTTTAATAAAATTTAACTAAAAATTGATAAATTTACATGAATTTGATGGGTAGCTGATGGGTAGAAATACTCATCAGTTACTCATCTTTTTTTATTTTATAATGACATTATGACATTATAGTTATAACTATAAAGAATAATAATAGTCTTTTATTTTTTTTGCCATTAATATTCTACGTTGTTTTAAGAATTCATCAAAATCTTCAACAGTCA
>CAZEYN010000018.1:0-11366 GCA_964516075.1 uncultured Candidatus Saccharibacteria bacterium
CATCCAAATTGCCCCAGTTTCAAATGCCACCGCGGTGCCACCTATAGCCAAAGCCGTCCCACCAGCCAAACTGCTATACATACTAGAATAATTCAGAGCGTTTTGATTCGTTATTGAACTAGATGCCAAAGCCGCCTCTTCAACCGACGTAAATAGTCCCCTCAAACTATTCCCTATAATGTTCGAGACATCAACCGCTAACAAACAAATCAAAAAACTCAAGTTCACAATCACTGCCGTAATAATCAGCTTCGGCAAAGCCTTTTTAATCCCATAATTCGAAATACCCATCCCAGTAATTTGTGAATAAATCACTACGAGCAAGAAAATAATAAAAATAATATTAGTAATATTTAAACAATATTTCCAAATTTCATAAACTGGTGTTCCATCCTCTGTTGAAATTGGCTGAATCACCAAAATATCTTCAATTTTATCATATAAGAAATCTACCGCTTCAGCAATTTTGCCAGTAGTCGGGCACACTAACCACCCAATCGAACCTAAGCTATCTTTACAATCAGCCGTAGTTGCTGTAGCTGTTGTTTCCTTGGCCTTATTATCACTTTCTTCTGTTATATTTTGCTCGTTTTGGGTTGTCGTTCCCCCTTCATTTACCGCATACGCATCAGTAGTAATAGCCCCACCAATACCAAACACCAATCCGATCAACACCAAAAAACTGGCAACAAATGCCCTCAACCTTCCAAATTTTGAAGATTTCTTATCTTTCATAACAAAACCGCCTCCCTTTTCTTCCAAAAACTCTCATTTCAAAGATATTCTAAGGCGTAACCACATTATAGCACGCATAAGCTTTTTTGTCAAGGGGTAAGTTCCGGGGTTATCCCCACTTTTCTTTCTAATTTTTCCCAAAATATGGACTTTATGAAATTTTATGTTAATATAAAAGTATGTTTAAGAAAATTCTTTTGGCTTTTATCGCTTCATTTGCTTTTATTTCTCTTAGTTTTGCAGCCACTCCAGTCAGCGCTGCAAACTCTAATAATTTCGGCATAGATAGTACTTGCGACTATCTCCTCGGCCTCACTTCGTGGAACTGTGGAGTTAATATTAACGATGAAGATTCTCTTAAAACCGGCATTTGGACTATCGCCGCCAACGTCCTAACAGATATCACAGTTATAGCAGCCTACTTAATTATCGGTTACGTTATTTATGGCGGGTATCTCTATATTACATCAGCAGGCGAGGCCGCTAAAACCGTCAAAGGCATAAAAACGCTTTCACAGGCATTTATCGGTCTCGCTATCGTTATGTCTGCCAGTATTATCATGAGTGGTATCCGTATTGCCTTAGTCGGTGGTTCTGGCAATATCGGTGATTGCGTCTCGTCAGGTGGTTGTGTTACGCCAGATACCATGATCACTAACCTTATCGAATGGGTCATAGGCATCGCTGGTATAGTCTCTGTTATATTTGTAGTATATGGTGGCATAATGTATGTTACATCCGCAGGCGATACCGGTAAACTTAAAAAAGCCAAAGATATGATTGTCTATGCTTTAATTGGCCTAGTTATCGTCGCTCTCGCCCAAGCCATTACTGCCTTTGTCTCTAATTTAATCAGAGAAGCCAATGAAAATGCGCAAGTTAAAGAAACTATTATTTCAAAGGAGATTTATGAAAACAAACTTAACTAAAATTATTATCCCAGCCATTATCAGTATTTTTGGTTTTACCACACTTTTGCCATATTCGTCAGTTTTCGCTGTCGATGACGTCTGTAACACTGACGCCAGCAAGAGCGTCAAAGAAGCTGCCGGCTGTTATGGTGGTGGCGATCTCCAACAGTTAATTACTAATATCCTTAATGCCATTATTGCCATTTGCGGTCTTGTCGCCGTAGTATTTATCATTATTGGTGGCGTAAATTATATGACATCGTTTGGTGATTCCAACAAATTAAAATCTGCTCGCAACACCATCATTTATGCTGCAATCGGACTACTTATTTGTGCTTTAGCCTTTGCCATCGTCAACTGGGTCATTGGTATCATCCCGTAAAATCATCGCTTAGGTATTGCATTATATAAAAAATAGTTGTAAAATATAAATAATAAGTATATTAATTATAAAGGAACAAAGATGAAAGATATAATTACAAAATTCGCTACCGGATCAACAATTGATCCAGTTCAGGGTGGCAACACATTGACCGATGATATCACTAATATCATCAATGCCGTTGTTGGCGTACTTGGTATAGTTTGTGTAATCGTTATGATTATTGGTGGCGTTCAATATATGACTTCTTCTGGCGATGCTGGCAAAGTCAAAACCGCCAAAAACACCATTCTTTATGGTTTGATTGGTCTTATCATCTGTGCACTTGCCTTCGCTCTTGTCAACTTTGTCATTATGAGCATTCTTAAATAATAAATCTTTATTCCTAGCCTCTCTATAAAGAGAGGCTTTTTGTTATCAAATAAAAAATAAACCAATTAAATTGGTTTATTTTCTATTTGATAAATTATTGAATTGCAATCTTTTTTGGTGCTTCAGTTTTCTCTTTCTCGAACATAATCGTCAGTACGCCATCTTTCAATTCTGCTTTTACGCTATTTTCATCCTCACGCACCTGTACAGGTAATGCGATTGTTCGAGAAAACTCTCCCCAATAACATTCCTGAACATGCCATCTAGTTGTCTGTTCGTCTTCGCCACCAGACAAAACTCCTGAAATAGTCAAGATATTGTCAGAAATACTAACATCCAAATCAGACTTTGAGATGCCAGCGGTGCGAGCTTTTACAACTAGTTTGTCGGCGGTTTCATAGACATCTACGGCGAGCTGTCCAGGAAAATCGTCGGCAGTTTCCCACTCATCTTCAACTGGTTCACCAATGGTTTCTTGTGGTAGATTTTCCGCTACAGGTTCCACTTCTTCAGCTGGAGAGATTAAATCATCCTCTCCACCTAGAAATGCGGCGGCTAAATCATCTTCCATCAGCAAATCGTCACTGTTTGTACGAGCCATATTTCCTCCACTTATATTGTTATGCTTTATTATAAACCATCTTTGTAGTAAAATCAAGAGAAATATGCCAAATATTGTAAAAAATACAGCATTAATAAATCCATTAGACCTCCTCGCTCCTCACACCTGTAGGGGTTGCGGACGTGTCGGAACGGTTTTTTGCGAATGTTGTAAAAAAGACATAATTTCGTCACACCAAAATTTTTGTCCAATTTGCCAAACCAAAAATCGCGACGGCATTTGCCAAAAATGTCACAACTTACCGCCAATCTTCATCATCGACAAACGCTCCGGTATTATTGGCAGTCTAATTCACGATTTCAAATACAATTCGGTTCGTGCCTTGAAAAATCCCCTAGCCGAAATTCTCCACCAAACCCTACCAGCCATCAACGGCGAAGTTGTCGTCGTTCCATTGCCCACCAATTCCAATCACATTCGTAGTCGCGGCTTCGACCATACTTATTCCATCACCAAAAAATTCACCAAACTTCGTGGCACCAAATATCAAACTCAAAAACTCCTCATCCGCAACAAAAATACCGTCCAAGTAGGTACCAATCGCAGTACTCGTTTTATACAAGCAAAAGACGCCTACGGAATCAATCGCGGCATCTCAGTTGACCCCAATGCAACCTACTTACTCTTTGATGACATTTGGACCACCGGCTCGTCCATGTTCGCCGCCATTAAAAAACTCCGAGAAGCCGGAGTTAATAATTTAGTCGTTGCTATCCTAGCTATTAGCACTCTCGATGACAAGTGAAGTTTGATTAGATTCTTGTTTATCACTAGACGGAAGCGCTGAAATCACAAAATTCACAATCGCAAACGCCAAAAACGTAATTATAAGCCCAATAATCGCATACAAAACCGTATTCTTTGCATCTGTTACCTTCTTAGCGTCACCTCCGGAAATCACATACTTAATCCCACCTATAATTAACATAATGACCGCTACTATGCCCACGATATACAAAATTGTATTTGTAATCTGTCTAAAAGCACCATTATCACCAAACAAATCTCTTGGGCAGCCATCACAGCGTGCAGCCTCTGCACCCTCTTGCAAAGTTAATGCAGACGCTTCTGGCACTGCCACAAAACACACAGCCCCCACAATTAATAAAACTGGCAATAAAATTCTCAAAAACTTTTTCATACTCTATATTATACTACATTATTCCAAATCTGCAAGAAAAACTATTCAACTTAATATTCAGCGCACTATTCCGCACTACTTCTATTTTTATGATATAATAAAATTAGCATAAACTAAATAATAAGGACAAAAATGATTGCTGATAGTTGCTCCGCGAAGCTGCGCATCGAGAGAGTAGCTCCTGCGGAGCTAATTCGATGAATTTGAATAAGCATAGTAATAATTATTGTAGCCGATGCAGATGAACAATTTAAGTCTAGGAAGTACATCAAATGCCATCACTATAACTTCTACAAATTCGTTCACAGAATCTGACCAAGACCCCTTATCTCAGGCTGTAGCAATCCGCTGTGTAGCCCAGTAGTATCCACGATATTTCTGTTATTATTTCTTTTTTGATGTTTTTTTGTGGAACAAAAAATGGCGGAGGGTGGGAGATTCGAACTCCCGCTCCAGATCACTCCAGACTAACGATTTAGCAAACCGTCCCCTTCAGCCACTTGGGTAACCCTCCGCGATATACCTATTCTACCACACTTTTCTTATATTTTCATAAAATTAACCGTCATCATCACGAAAAATCACAAAATAATCTATTTTATGTTATAATCAACTTATGGCAAAAGAAAAACTTAATATTTCTTGGCAAGCCGAAGAATACATCGTCCGCGACCACAACACTTGGTGGTATATCGGGCTTTTTGCCGTAGGTGGCATTCTTTGTACATTTTCCGTCTGGCAAAAATGGTGGACCTTCCTCGCTTTAGTTGTTCTTAGTATCATTGCAATTCTCACTTCCAATCTTCGCCCGCCACGCAAAATTCATTATTCCTTAGATGACAAAGGACTAAAAGAGGGCGACAAATTCCACCCTTACGAAGAATTCAAAGCTTTCGGCATCCTTAAAGAAAATTCACATTTCTCCGCCATTTTAATTCCTAAAAAACGTTTCGCATTAAGCGTCAAAGTTTATTTCCCCGAGGGTAGCGGTGAGGCTATCGTCGATGCACTGGGCAATCGTCTTTCCATGCAAGAAGTCAAATTAGATTTTCTTGATAAAATTGTAAACTTCTTGCGTATTTAATTAATTCGTGATATCATTAACATAATCATAATATAAAGGTGGGCAAAAATGGACCAAAATCAAATTATAGACAATCAAAATATCGACGACGATTTGCAAAAAGCAATCGACAATATTACTAACGCTACCAGTGTAGACCCAGTTTTTTCAGATCCAGTCGCAGCCCCTTCTTCAATTCCAGAAGGCGACACTGGCGAACTCGACGAATCAGTTGGGCCATTTCCAGAACCAGAAGCACCAGTTACTCCCACTTTGCCAGCCACTCCGACCGAGCAATTTGCTCCAGTTGAACCAGTTATGCCTGAGCCAACCGTACCTGAACCAACCGTGCCTGAACCAGCTAATTTCACCATGGAACCAACACCTATCGTTCCACCAGTTCAAGAGCCAGCTATGCCGCATCTAGAGCCAGAACCATTCGCCCCATCATCAGAAATGCCTGTGCATAATTTTAACACTGCAGAAGTTAAAAAAGCCGCCCTTCGCGATTTAATCCCAGTCCTCGATAAAATCAACATCAATAGCGTGCAAAAATTCAAAATCTATCGCGACATTTTCGAAGAACTTAGAGACTATACAGTCCTAGGATCTGCCTACGAAGCCGCTCGCGAAATTCCAGATGAAACCACTCGCGCCGAAGCACTTCTCTATCTCGTAGAAGCCATCGACAAAATGTAACCTCCTTTCAAAAAAATACCCCCTCACGGGGGTTATTTTTTTAGTACCCCATCCCAGCGTCAGGCATTGCCGGCTTTTCCTCTGGAATATTCACAATCAGCGCCCCCATCGTAATCGCCGTCGCCGCAATCGAAACCGCATTTTGTACCGCTTCCTTAGTGACTTTTGCCGGATCAATCACGCCAGCCTTCTTCAAATCAATCAAACCTTTCTCTGGCGTCATTACATTTATGCCCATCCCAGGTTTAGCATTCTCCACTTCAGCCAACAAAGCCTGTGCGTTAAGTCCTGCATTTTCCATAATATGAATAAACGGAGCCTTCAGTGCATTTTTCACAATTTTTTCACCAGCTTCTTCACCTTTTAATTTGCCAGCCAAATTCACCAAAGTCACACCGCCACCAGTCACAATTCCTTCAGCCAATGCCGCCTTAGTTGCCGCCACTGCATCATCCACGCGGAATTTTTTCTCTTCAATTTCAGTTTCCGTCACGCCACCGACTTTGATTACTGCAACCTTACCAGATAAAGCCGCTGCACGCTTTTCAAACTCTTCCCTTTCGTAATCAGACTTCGCCATGCCAGCTTGCGCATGAATCAAATCAATTCGCTCTTTCACCACTTTTGCATCGCCAGCGCCCTTAATAATCGTTGTTTCGTCCTTCGTCGCCAAAACTTTCGCCGCCGAGCCCAAAACTTCCAGCCCAACCTCCTCAAGTTTCAATCCCTTATCACTAGAAACCACCGTCGCATCGGTTAAAATCGCAATATCTTCCATAATCTCCTTGCGACGCTCGCCAAACGAAGGTGCCTTCAAAACTAACGAATTAAACACACCCTTCAATTTATTCAAAACCAAAAGCGACAAAGCCTCACCGTCAACTTCTTCGGCGATAATTACCAAATCTTTTCTACCACTCTGTGCGACCTTTTCCAACAAAGGTAAAATATCCGAAGCTGCCGAAATTTTATTATTAGTTACCAGCACCAAAGGCTTCTCAAACACCGCTTCCTGGCGATTTACATCCGTCACAAAGAAAGGCGAAGAATATCCCTTATCATAGCTAAAGCCTTCCACAATTTCTTCTTCCATTTCCAAGCCTTGCCCGGCCTCCACCGTTACCACGCCGTCTTTACCAATCTTAGCAATCACTTCGGCAATCAATTTACCAATTTCGGCATCACTAGCTGAAATCGTCGCCACTTCCGCCACCTTATCAGAATTTCCAGCAATTTTCTCTGCCGATTTTTCGATTCCCGCCACAATTTCTACACCAGCTTTCTCAATACCGCGACGAATTTCCATCGGGTTCATCCCAGCCGCAATCAATTTATTTGCTTCGCTCAAAATATTATAAGTTAGCACCGTCACTGTAGTAGTTCCATCACCAGCCACCTTGTTCAATTTTTGCGCCGCAGTTTTAATCAACTTCGCCCCCACGGCTTCACCCAAATTCTCTTCGTTATTTGGTAGTTCCACCGCTTCCGCCACCGTCACGCCATCATGTGTAATCACCGGTGCACCATATTCTTTCTCAATAATTACATTTTTGCCCTTTGGCCCAAATGTTACTTTTACAGCATCATATAATTGCTTGGCGCCAGAAAGCATCTTCTCGCGTGCCTCAGTTTCATAATAAATTTTCTTTGCCATATTTTCTCCTTTTTATAGATACAAAATTAAAGTTTTCCACAAGTTTTTCACAAGCTACATCGTAGCCAAAACATCTTCTTCCTTCAAAATAATATAATCACTCTCGTCCATTTTAATTTCCGTAGTGGAATATTCTTTATACACGATTTTATCGCCTTTTTTTATTTCTTTCACCTCTGGACCCACCGATTCTACCACTGCATAAGCCGGTTTTTCTTTTGCTTCACCCAGTAAAATTCCAGATTTAGTCTTCTCAAGCGGCTTCTCTACCACCGCCACAATTTTATCTTTTAACGGTTTTAACATTTATTGTCTCCTTTTCTACCCCCTATTATAGCACAAAAATTGGCACTGTAAACACCAGAGTGCTAATTTTTAATTTTTTTCCAATATTGGCTTCAGTCTTTCCCCTAGTGTATCTGTTAAATATAGTATCTTTTTTAAAATCGCTTCAATTTGACTAATATCAAAATTTTGCTTTCCCCATCCTTCCAAAACTCCAGCTATTTCTTTTGCGTAAATTCCAAAAAATTGTTCAAAATTACTTGGCAAATCATATTCTTCATAAATCTTATTTTTCAACCGCCAAATCATCTTCTCAAAAATCTGGCTATTTTTATATTTTAAAACCAGTTTTATCTCTTGCTGATTCCTATTTATAAAAATCAACATTCTTAAATAAATTTCTTTTAATCTTGCATTTTTGTCTCCTGAAATATTCCTTATCATCCCCAAATATCGGCTATGAATTACTTTTTCATAATCTATAATCATATCGTATGGTGTTTTATGGTGTCTAAAAAACGTCGATCGCGAAATTTTAGCCCGCCTTGCCACCACTCCTGGTTTCGGTAGCCCTTTATCAACAAAAAAGGCCATCAATATAGCCGATTCTGCCCTCATAAACTTTTGATTTCTTTTGCCCTTTTTCACGTCGCACCTTTATTCTATTTCTATTATAATAAGCGTCTCTCTTTCTGTAATTTTATAATTATTTTTTTGCAGCCATTCGTCCACCGCTTTTTTCGCCCCAGGCAATGCTGCATTATTATAATCATGCACTATAATTATACCCCTTTTTATCTTATTTTCTACCAATTTTAAACTTATTTTAATAGATTGATAGAAATCACCATCTAAAAACGCAAAACTAATTTTTTCCGGCAAATCTGACTCTTTTAAATCTTCAAACCAAGCTTTTT
The DNA here is from genome assembly GCA_964516075.1 of uncultured Candidatus Saccharibacteria bacterium. Classification (GTDB taxonomy): domain Bacteria; phylum Patescibacteriota; class Saccharimonadia; order Saccharimonadales; family Saccharimonadaceae; genus Nanosyncoccus. The sequence goes on from CAZEYN010000018.1 coordinate 8,782, forward strand.
TAATAATTGGTACTGGCAAATTTGCTCGCAAAAATCGCTCCTTCACTTCGCGCTTAGAAACCGTCAATTCTCCGGCTTTAAAATCTCGACCCAACTCCGAAAAATCTGCCTCATTTTTCTCTGGCAACCCTTCAAAAGAATCGTAAATCCATAAACGCTTCTCACTATCTTTCAAAATCTCCGCCAGCATCAGTGAAGTGTCACCTTTATAACAACCCAGCTCCACGAAATCTCCATCAAAATTCAAGCACTCACGCGCTTTGCCTAAAATAATCTGCGCCTCGTTCTCTAAAACTTGGTCATTTTTCCAGCTCATATTACATCTCTATAAAATTTTTTTTAAATATTCCCCAGTTGGAGTTTTAGGATTTTTTGCCAAATCTTCCGGCGTCCCCTCAGCACAAACCATTCCACCTTTGATTCCACCCTCAGGACCCATATCAATCACCCAATCTGCACTTTTAATCACATGCAAATTATGCTCAATAATAATCATCGAATTTCCACCATCCACTAATTTCCCCAAAATCGCGAGTAGTCTTTTTACGTCATCCGTATGTAAACCAGTCGTCGGCTCATCCAGAATATACAAAGTCTTCCCGGTCGAACGTCGTGCCAATTCCGTCGCCAACTTAATTCGCTGCGCCTCTCCACCCGAAAACGTCGTCGCCGGCTGCCCCAACCTAATATACCCAAGTCCCACTTCTTGTAAAGTCTTCAATTTTGGCACAATCGACGGAATATTTCCAAAAAACTCCGCCGCCTCATCAATCGTCATATTCAGAACATTCGAAATATCCTTTCCCTTGTATTTCACCTCCAAAGCCTCGCGATTATATCGCTTACCATTACATTCCGGACAAGTCACATACACATCCGGCAAAAGGTGCATCTCAATCTTATTCACCCCATCACCCTGGCAATGTTCACATCGCCCACCTTTCACATTGAACGAAAATCTCCCAGCCTTATAACCACGCACTTCCGACTCCGGCTGCGCCGCAAACAAATCACGAATGTAAGTAAACACCCCAGTATAAGTTGCCGGATTCGAACGCGGCGTTCGCCCAATCGGCGACTGATCAATCACAATTACCTTATCCAGATTTTTAATTCCTTCAATTCTATCATGCGCCCCCGAAACTGTCTGCGCTCGATGCAAACGTGCCAAAAGTTCATTCGCTAAAATATCATTCACCAAAGTCGACTTACCAGAGCCAGACACCCCAGATACCGCCGTCATCACCCCAAGCGGAAAATGCACATCAATATTTTTCAAATTATTCTCACGCGCCCCATAAACCACCAGCTCCTTACCGACCTTCGGTTTACGGCGTTTCTTCGGCGTCGGAATAGTTTCCTTCCCAGCCAAATATCGCCCTGTCACCGACTCATTATTTGCCGCCACTTCCTTAGGAGTCCCAGCCGCAATCAATCGCCCACCATTCACACCAGCACCCGGCCCAATATCAATAATATAATCTGCCGCCCGCATCGTATCTTCGTCGTGCTCCACCACTAAAACCGTATTTTTTAAATCTCGTAAATGTTTCAAGGTCGCAATCAACTTATCGTTATCACGCTGATGTAAGCCAATCGACGGCTCATCCAAAACATACAAAACTCCCTGCAACCCAGATCCAATCTGTGTAGCCAATCGAATTCGTTGCGCCTCCCCACCAGACAAAGTATTCGCCGCCCGCCCAAGCTCCAAATATCCCAACCCCACATCTTGCATAAATTTCACGCGCTCACGAATTTCCTTCAAAATTGGCCCTGCAACCACCATCTCCGTCTCTGTAAATTTCAAATCACTATTCAAAACTTCCAATGTTGCGTCCACATCCATATTACACATATCCACAATGTTCAAATCATGCACCGTCACCGCCAAAATCACCGGTTTCAACCTCGCCCCATGGCAAGTCTGGCATTTTTTCTCGCGCATAAATCGCTCAATGTCATGCTTCGTAAAATCTGAAACCTTTGGGTCGCGATAACGTCGTTCCAGCATCGGAATCACCCCCTCATAAGTCGTCTCATAAACCGTCCCATCAGCAAATCTCCCAGACCCACTAATTCGCATCTCATATTTTTCTTCACCCGTCCCATAAAGAATTATATGTTTAGTCTCTTCGGACAATTCCCCAATTGGCGTATAAACATTAAAATTATGCCTCACCCCCACCGCCATCAGTCGCTTCAGCCACCAAGAATCTTGCCCAATTCGATTAAAAGGTCGAATTCCACCTTCCGCAATCGTCAAATTATTATTAAACACTCGTCCGGGGTCAATTTCCATCTTGATACCCAACCCCATACAATCTGGACAAGCCCCTTCCGGCGCATTAAAAGAAAACAACCGCGGCGAAAGCTCAGGGATTAACTCCTCCGGATGGTCCACACAAGCATATCGCTGCGAATAAGTCATTACCTCAGTTTTATCAGCACTAATTTTCGCACTCCCCACCGCCGTCGCATTATCATTCAACTTCAAAACTTGAATCACACCCTGCCCCATTTCCAAAGCTTGCTCAATCGACCCCGCAATTCGCGTCCTAATTTCCGGGTTCAAAATAAACCTA
>CAZEYN010000019.1:0-11066 GCA_964516075.1 uncultured Candidatus Saccharibacteria bacterium
GCACTGCTAAATTCGAATTGATGTTTGCGCTTGGCTTTCCAGACGGCCTATCAATCTTAGGTAGCAGTTTCTTGGCCATTTTTGGCATCAATCAACCGTTTTTAGACTGGTTACCAATTTTCGCCATCTCGGTTCTACAGGGAATTCTCATTGGTTTAATCGTCTTGTTGTATGGCAAAAAACGCGAAATCAGCTCCGCTAGCCTAGAAAAAGCCGGCATCATTACTGGTCTCATCGCGCTCGGCGCCGGCTGCCCAACTTGTGGCGTTACTCTGCTCACACCTTTACTCGGCGCCATTTTTTCCACTGGCAGCCTCGCCATCGCTGGCACCGTTTCTATGATTGTCACTTGGTTAGCCATTATTATTGCAATCTTATCCGCCAAACGCTTGGGTGTAGAAATTTATGCTATAATAATAACTGAAAAATATCTTGCCCGCAAGAATAAAGGAGGAAAAAGTGAAAAAAGCGCTTAGAATTATCGGAATTTTAGCTCTAGTAGCTATCATCGCAGTCGCAATTATTACCAGCACCACGTCTAAACCGTCCACTTCAAGCGAAGTCTGGGACGAAAAAACCACCCTTGGCAATATGGAGGCCAAAAACCACTTCGTCGTTTATTCAGATTTGGTCTGTCCATATTGTGTAGCGTTCGAAAACGCTATTGTCAAGAATGAAGAAGATTTTCAAAAATACATCGAATCTAACGATATTTTATTTGAAGTTCGCTTATCTGACTTCCTCTATGAATACGGCGAATCTTCACCAATTCAGTCGCGCTATTCGGCCATCGCCACTTATTGTGCCAAAAACGAAGGTAAATTCTGGGATTATTACACGCATGCCATCACCGAAGTCTGGAACAACTATTTTGCTTCTTCCGGTAAATCTGGCGTTTCAAAAATGTCTAACCTCGATCAAGATTACTGGACCAAACTCGGTAAAGACGTAGGCTTAGGCGATACTTTTGAAACTTGCGTTCAAAATCAAGACCCACTAGAAGAAATCAAAGAAACTGCCAAAAAGACCGCCAAACTAGCCAATGGTATGCCATATTTCAAATTCAACAACTACACCAGCTCCGGCTTCGACCTTTCTTGGGGCTGGGACTATGTCCAAATGTATTTCCAGGCCGGGCTAGATAGTTAATCTATTATTTTAATATCTTTAATGCTGTCCGGTAAATAATTTTTGTCGAGGTGGAACCCCGCCTCCCATTTTTGCCCCGCCCCATACCCCAAATCTTTCATCAGCTTAGTCGGAGCGTTGCGTAACCACAAAGGCACCGGCTCGTTAGGTGACTTCCGCGCCAAATCCAAAGCTTTAAACCAAGCATTTGTCGTAGCACGACTTTTCTTAGATTTCGCTAAAGCTACCGCGGTATGTGCCAAAATTAGCCCAGACTCCGGCATCCCCACACGCTCCACCGCTTGGAAACAAGCCGTCGCCAAAGACAAAGCCCCATTCCCAGCCAACCCAATATCTTCACTCGCAAAAATTACCATTCGCCGCGCAATAAATTTCGGGTCCTCGCCAGATTCCACCATCCGTGCCAAATAATAAAGCGCCGCATCCGCATCCGAACCCCGCATCGACTTAATAAACGCCGAAATCGTATCGTAATGCTTATCACCTTTTTTATCGTAACCAGGCAGTTTTTTACCAGTCGTCCCAATTACTATGTTTTTATCAACTTTTTTCGCAAGTGATGCCGTCAGTTCCAAATCACCCAACGCACTTCGTGCATCGCCACCAGAAATCTCCGCCAAATAGTCCAGTGCCTCGTCTGTTATCTCGATTTTCTCCGCCAAAGCCGCACGTTTTAAAACTTTCAAAATATCTTTTTTCGCCAAAGACCGAACTATTACCACGCGTGAGCGTGAAATAAGCGGCGCAATCACCTCGAAACTTGGGTTTTCCGTAGTCGCGCCAATCAAAGTTATTAGACCACTCTCCACATGCGGTAAAAACGCATCCTGTTGCGCCTTGTTAAACCGATGAATTTCATCCACAAACAAAACCGTTCGAATCTTTAAATTCCAATTAGTTTTTGCTCGCGCAATCACCTCTTCTACGTCTTTTTTGTTAGTCGTAACCGCTGAAATTTCCACAAAATCTGCTTTGAACTCGCGTGCCAAAATTCGCGCCAAAGTCGTTTTACCAGTCCCCGGCGGCCCCCAAAAAATCAAGTTAGTCGGCTCTTTCTTACGCGCTATCTCCGTCAAAATTTTGCCCTTACCGATAATCTCACTCTGCCCCACCACCTCAGATAATTTTTGCGGACGCATTCTTTCTGCCAACGGCACTCTGTTCATACCTTTATTATACTTTTTTTTCACAAAAATAAAAACATTTATGGTAAAATAATTTCATAGAAAAGGAGAATTATGTCTAATTACGAATATCAACAACTTTATAATATCAACCCAGATTATTACGACGACAATTACACCACCACTATGAGCGACGGCGCCTCTGCTTGGTGCTTGCTGGCAATAGTTATCGCTATCGTCGGTGGAATTTTAACTTATTTTCTTTTTGTTAGGAACGCCAACGAACCAAAAAGCAATTTCGCCAAATGGCTCAAAAATTTTCTCAATTTCAAAATTATGTGGATTGAACCAATTCTCAAAATTATCTATTATATTGCCACAATTTTCATAGTTTTATTCTCGTTCACGTTCCTTACTACCAGTATCGATGGTATCATTTACTTCTTTGCAGTTTTAGTTTTTGGTCCAATTGCCATCAGGTTAGTTTACGAGGCATTAATGATGCTTATCATGATTTGGCATAACACTCGCGACATCGCTGACAACACCAAGAAAAAATAATTATGCAACGATATTCAAAAATGAATATTTTTATTGGCTAAAAATAAAAACTGTGGTATAATGTGAATATTGGTTCTGTAGCTCAGTTGGTAGAGCAGAGGCCTGAAGAGCCTTGTGTCACTGGTTCAAGTCCAGTCGGAACCACCAGTCACGAATACTTCGCTTACGCTCGTATTCAAAAAACGTGTTCCGGGCTTCGCCAACGGGACCACCAAGCAATTTAATAAATGGGTCGGTAGCTCAGCAGGTTAGAGCACGGGCCTTTTAAGCCCGGTGTCGAGGGTTCGAGCCCCTCCCGACTCACCAAAATTTCGAGAGAAAAATAGCAGATGAGGCACAAAGTGCACTCACCATTTTCCAAGGGCGGTTAGCTCAGTTGGCTAGAGCGCGTCTTTGACGTAGACGAGGTCAGAGGTTCAACTCCTCTATCGCCCACCAACTTCCAAATAATCCCATAAGGGATTTTTTTATGTTATAATTAAAATATGAAAAAAATCAACACCACACCAATTTCTGGCATGCAAGAACTTTTACCCCAAGAGCAAGCCATTTTTGATAATCTTAAAACCAAAATTTCCCAAACTTTTCACAATCATGGGTTTTTCAACATCGAAACTCCGTCCATCGAACGCACCGAAATTCTCTTAGCTAAAGCCGGCGGCGACACCGAAAAGCAAATCTACAAAGTCGTCAAAACCGCCGAAACCGCCGACGAAGCCGACCAAGCTTTGCGCTTCGACCACACCGTGCCACTAGCGCGCTATGTAGTCGAACACGAAAACAACCTCAGTTTTCCCTTCCAAGTTTCCCAAATCGGCACCAATTTCCGTGGTGAACGCGCCCAAAAAGGCCGCTTCCGCGAATTCTATCAGTGCGACTGCGACATCATCGGTCGCAACAACTTACCAATCGCTTACGACGCCAGCGTCATCGCTACTTTGCTTTCAGTCTTTCAAAGTTTCGAGCTCAAAACTCCAGTTCTCGCTCGCATCAATAACCGCAAAATTCTTTCTGGACTTTTGCGCGCCCTCGGTCTCGAAAGCCAGGCAGAAAGCATCTACAATATCATCGATCACGCCGAAAAAGTCACCGTCGAAAAAACCGAGCTCGACTTAAGCGAACTCGGCTTAGATAAATCTTCCATCAAAAAAATCTTAGCCTTTATTAACCTCCACGGCGAACGTTCTTTCGTCGTCAAAGAACTCAACAATCTCGAAATCGACGACGATATGTTTAGTGCCGGCATCGCCGAACTAGACCAAGTCCTTTATTTGCTCGAATCCGCCAAACTAGGCGACCAAATCATCGCCGACATGAAAATCGTGCGCGGCCTAGACTATTACACCGGCACCGTCTTTGAATTTATCTTATCAGAATACAAGCACATCGGCTCAGTTTGTGGTGGCGGCCGCTACGAAAACCTCGCCAGCTTCTTTGCCGATCAATCTTTCCCTGGCGTCGGCGGCTCCATTGGTCTCACGCGCTTATTCTACGTTTTAAATGCCGAAAATCTACTGCCAGAAAATTCACAAAACTTACTAGATTACGCAATTATCCCTGTTTCCGAAGCCGAAATCGACGAAGCCATGCTCGTAGCAGACAAATTACGCCACGACAACCACAGTGCCACCGTCGTCCTAATCAACAAAAAACTCGGTGACAAAATCAACTACGCCAGCAAAATCGCCGCCAGTGGCATTGTCATCGGCGAAAACGAAATCGGCTCCCAAGTATTACAATCCAAAAATTACGCCACCGGCCAAACCACCGAAATCAACCTCAACGTCTCCTCAAATTCCAAAGATTTCTGGGCAAGCTAACGCCCCCAAGTTATGATATAATATAGCTATGACTAAATTAGAAGATATCGTAAGCTTATGTAAACGCCGCGGCTTCATTTTTCCTGGCTCAGACGTTTACGGCGGCACGGCCGGCACTTGGGACTTTGGCCCGCTCGGCGTCATTTTAAAACGTAAAATTATGCAAGAATGGTGGAATTATTGGGTCGACTCGCGCGACGATATGTTTGGCGTCGATGCCGCCATCATTATGAACCCTAAAACTTGGGTCGCCTCTGGGCACACCGCCACTTTTTCCGACCCATTAGTAGAATGCAAAGAATGCCACAACCGTTTCCGCGCCGACAAAATCGCCGACGTTTCCGAAAAGGTTACCGCGGATGAATTCCGCGCCCTTCATATTAAATGCCCAAACTGCGGTAAAGAAAATTGGGACGATGTCAAGCCATTCAACATGATGTTCTCCACCCATGTAGGTTCCGTAGCAGACGATTCAGCCATTGCCTACCTGCGCCCAGAAACCGCTCAGGGTATTTTCACAAATTACAAAAACGTCGTCGATTCTATTTACCCAAATTTGCCATTTGGTCTTTGCCAGCAGGGCAAAGCCTTCCGCAACGAAATTTCCCCACGCGACTTTGTCTTTCGCTCACGCGAATTCGAACAAATGGAAATCGAATACTTCATCAGCCCTAAAACCTGGGAAGATAACTTCGAAAAGCTACGCGCTGCTTGCCACGACTTCCTCGAAAATGTCATCAAACTACCAAAAAGCATGATTCACGAACTCGAAGTCGCCCCAGAAGACCGCGCCCATTATTCCAAACGCACCATCGACATCGAATTCGATTACCCTATCGGCCGCGAAGAACTTATGGGCATCGCTTACCGCACAGATTTCGACCTTTCCAACATTCAGCGCGCCTCCGGCAAAAACATGGAATATCGCGACAAGGTCACCGGCGAAACTTTTATTCCGCACGTTATCGAGCCATCTTTTGGTGTTGAACGTTTAATTATGGCAGTCTTAACCGCCGCCTATCAAGAAGACGAAATCAATGGCGAAAAGCGTTTAGTACTTAAACTTCCAGAAAATCTCGCTCCATATCGTTTCTGCGTTTCCCCACTTCTTAAAAACAAACCAGAACTCGTCGCCAAAGCCCAAGAAGTCTACCAAATTTTACGTCAAAAATACGCCAATGTCGCCTGGGACGATTCCGGTAACATTGGCAAACGCTACCGCAAGCAAGACGAAATCGGCACGCCTAAGTGCGTAGTCATCGATTTCGACACCTTAGCAGACAGTATCGTCACCGTTCGTGATCGCGACACTACCGAGCAAATCCGCACTCCAATCAGCGAATTATAAAACAATAGTTATGTAAAAATTTGTTATAATAACAATAAGCAATATCGCTAGTAGCAAGACCGAGCAAAGTGCCATCTGCTACTCGTACCTAAACAAGCAAAGGTCTAGAGCGTGCTTTGCGTCGAGCAGAGCATCAATTCAATTTGGCTACGGCTAAGCAAAACTAAAATCGCTCTCAAGTCGCTTCATTCAAGATTTACGTTTTATACTCCTACATATGGTCACGGTTTTTATCGTTGGCAGGACCAGTTGCGACAAACCTCTAGTTTTCGCTCTGCGTTGTCTACTCCTCTTTCTGGCAACTTCAACAATGGGTCGGCAAACAATCAGGGGTCCAACGGGAACTTCTGGTCTTCTACTCGCAACAATAATACCAATATGTATAACCTCAACGTCAATTCCTCGAATGTCAATCCGACGAACAACAATAACCGTTATAACGGTAACTCAATGAGGTGCGTATCTCAGTAGTTTGCTCTTTTTAGTTGTTGTTTTGTGGGCTTTTTCTTGCCTTTCCCTTGGACCTTTACTCTGGGTAAAAAATATTGCGATAAATTATTGGGCGTTGCCACAGGAGGCCCAATTTTTTATTTGTTAAATTCCCAGCCAACTCTATCAAAAATCTTTCGCACTACCTTGTCACTTCTGAATTGTTTCATCATTCCTAAATACGATGTAATAGATTCTAAAGAGCCATCACCAGCTACCATTTTATCCGCCGCCACATTAAAGTTCCGCACAATTCGTTTATCCGGCATAATTATTCCATTACGACATACCGCACCCAAAAATGGCACGCCTTGCCCAGGCAAGAAAACCTTCGTCTTATTCGGATTCAAGCTCATCCCCAGTCCTTCCAAAAAAGTTCCAATCACCTTGATATCGCGTTTCGTTTGCGGTAACTCTTCTTCGCTCACCACAATATAAAAATCATCCACATACCTACCATAGTTTTTCCATCCCAAATCTATCATTATAAATCTGTCCAATACATCCAAATAAATATTCGAGAAAAACTGGCTTGTAAGGTTTCCAATCACAATTCCACGCCCAGCCGGCTGGCAAAACAAACTTTTATCCGCACCTAGTCCTCGCCAATCTTCATACGATCCTTGTATTTTTACGTCACGAATCGGATCGTCATAAATCACTTCGTGAATCACATACTTTAAAATTTTATACCGTTTATTATAATTACTTTTAAACTGCCGATTTAACCCCCACATCACACGCTGGTACAATAGGTCACGCCGAATATGCATAAAATATCCCCGTATATCCATCTTAATCACATAACAAGGTTTAGTAAAATTATCAGATACTTTTCGCATCCGGTAATTCAATCTCCGAATCCCAAAAGAAGTCCCTCGCCCCTTCCGGCAGGAATAAGAATCATAGCAAAGTCGTCGCTCCCACCAATCCGTAAGCGCACCCACAATCCAATGATGTACTACGCGGTCTACGTATGGCGCAGCGAAAATCTCGCGTTGTACCGGCTTAAAAATCACATGTGCCGTGCCACGGCTCGGCTTATAAGTATATTCCCACATCGCATCGCGCAATCTCCTCAAATTTTCAAATAAATTAACTTCAAAGCTATGCGTGTCGCAAGTTTTGCGTTTACCGCCCTTCCGTGCCTGCAACTCAGCCAAAAAAAGTTCTGCCATTAGCAGATTACGAGGGTTTTCGCTTAACCATTCTCCAAAAATAGAGCTCTCACTCTTTTCTACTAATCCATAAAAGTCATCCATTTTTCACCTTCAAATCTTTCTCAATCATCCGCTTTAAATCTGCAATTCCAGCCCCAATTACCACGGCAATATCATATTCCCATATCCTGTTTTCAGAAAGCACTGTTACGCCAGCCATCATTCTGTTAATGATTTTCATCGCTTGTGTCAGTGCGTCTTTTCTCTCACATAGTTCTTCGCTGTAGTCAAAGTATAATGCCAATAAGTTTTGTACATCTCGTACCATTTCCTCGCCGGTTGTATTGTAGTATTCCTTTTTCAGTTTCTTCGCTCGTGGCGTTACTTGGCGAGAAATCAGTAAAATCTGCTGGAAAATTGCCGCATCCATCTTCTTTGGCTTCATAATGTTATACATCTTTTCGCGGCGGATTTGCTCCATATGTCTAAGCTGTGTCAATTCTTCATCTGTCACTGGATGTTTCAAAGTAAAAATATAGACCCCATCATCTGTAATTTCCATCTCGGGGTCTTCTAACCTTGTTATTTGTTCTATAAATTTATCAATGCCCTGAAAACTTGCAGAAAATAATGCTCGCGAATGTTTATCAGAATCATTATAGATTCGGGCGGTTCTCCCCATACGCGCTGCCAACCTATACACATAATAGAGTGCCGAAAATTCAATCACCTTATACCATTCGTCATTGCCAGTGAAGGTTGGAAATACATATATTTTTTGTTTATTACCTTTTTCGTTCTCTTTTACAAATCTCTTAATTCGGCGATATTGGGTTTTTAATGCAATTTTCTCTTCTGTATTTAAATCTTTGCCTTTGTCGCGTTTTGCCAGGATTTCGCTAATTTCGCTCTCTGTAAATGTTTTCCTAAGCGCATCCTTGTCTGCCTTGGTTTTGGCGGCGACAATTTTCATTACTTCGGTAGCTTCTGATTTTTCTGCAGATTTTTTTGGCGATGCGCCTGAAGGCGCATCGCACCCATCCAACAAACTTTTCTGTTCTATTTTCTGCATTTTTTCTCCTTTCATTTTATTGTTTAACTTTTCCGCACCTAGCCACCTTAGGGTGGCTAGGTGGTCTTACATATTGCAAAGGTCCAAGGGAAAGGCAAGAAAAAGCCCACAAAACAACAACTAAAAAGAGCAAACTACTGAGATACGCACCTCATTGAGTAACCGTAATAACGGTAACTGCCGTACGACGGATAGACACTCGAGGAACTGACGTAGAGGAGATACATACCGGTACTACTGCTGCGAGTAGAAGACCAGAAGTACCCGCTGGACCCCTGATAGAATGCCGACCCATCGACGAAGCGGCCAGAAAGAGGAGTAGACAACGCAGAGCGAAAACTAGAGGCGTCACTACCATAGGCTGTATAAAGTGTGTTATATTCTCCGCTACTTCCACCAGTTGGCATACGCCAACCTTTAGGGCAGATGTCGTATGATGCATTACTGCTATTTGAACTTGAACAAATTGTTCCAGCAGATGCTGCGCAATAGTTGTAATATGTGCCTATTTTACCGCTACCACTACCGTATGACGTTGTAGTTTTGTCCTTTGATGCGGTGTTGATGGCGGCAGTAGTATAGCCGGTGGAAGTATTAGTAAAACCAGTTGTGGTAGAAGCCGGAAGAGTATAATTGCTAGCAATGTTGGTGTTTGCTGGCGTAAGAGTTATAGTGCTAGTGCTACCTAGGCGAAGGTTATCCAATAACCAACACTTGCCATCTGCGAGTTTGCCAACTAAATAAGCCTCTCCATCACGGGAGTCATACAACGTAGTCGTAGCACCACTAGCTAGACTGCTACAAGAAAAGTCTTGCATATATGGTTTTAATCCCTTGAAATTCGCCGTAATACTACAATTCGCCGTAAGCGTAGAGCCACAGTTATTAGTCCAAGAATCAAACGCGTAGCCAGAGCTAGCGGTGGCAGTTACGGTGGTAGAGCCGATCGTAATAGTATTGCTACTAGTGCTGATAGCCGAGCCCTCTTCCACAGATACTGAAGCAGACGATACCGAACCATAGCTGGAATTGTTTTCGGAAATCGTAACGGTTTTAGATGGCTTCTTCGCTACGCACCTCATTGAGATACCGTTATAACGGTTATTGACGTTCGTCGGAAGGACATTCGAGGAATTGACGTAGAGGTTACACATATAGGTATTACCGTAGCGAGTAGACGACCAGAAGAGCCCGAGGGACCCCTGATTGAATGCCGACCCATCGTAGAAGCCGCCAGAAAGAGGAGTAGACAACGCAGAGCGAAAACTAGAGGCGTCACTACCATAGGCTGTATAAAGTGTGTTATATTCTCCGCTACTTCCACCAGTTGGCATACGCCAACCTTTAGGGCAGATGTCGTATGATGCATTACTGCTATTTGAACTTGAACAAATTGTTCCAGCAGATGCTGCGCAATAGTTGTAATATGTGCCTATTTTACCGCTACCACTACCGTATGACGTTGTAGTTTTGTCCTTTGATGCGGTGTTGATGGCGGCAGTAGTATAGCCGGTGGAAGAATCGAAACCAGTTGTGGTAGAAGCCGGGAGGGTATAATTGCTAGCAATGTTGGTGTTTGCTGATGTAAGGGCCGTGGTGCTAGTGCTACCTAGGCGGAGGTTATCCAATAACCACACTCTGCCATCCGCAAGCCTCCCTACAAGATATCCTTCATTATCACGCTTATCTACAGCCGTTACAGTGTCGCCGGTATTTGGGATTTCGGTATCCTCCCAATCTGCTACATCTTGTAGATAAAGCAGTTTGTTTGCTACCGCCGTTACTACAAAAGTCCCAGTATAACTATCTATGGCAGTGTTAGTGCTTACCTTTGTTCCTAATGCGATATTGTATTCGTTGGCAGTGGAGTTAGCGGCATCGGTTACGTCTATTACGTCTGCTGTGGTGGTTGGACCAGGGAGATAATAACCAGAAGTATAGTCAGTATCTCCGTGTATTACAGTTAAATTAGTCCATACTCCGCTTACCTTCTTGGTTGGTTTATAACCCCAAGTGCCACTAGCGAAGTTGTCTAATGTGGCGGTTTCTGTGGAGATGGATGGGATAGTATTGCTGTTATTGGTAGCGCCGGTTAAAGCTGGGGCTGTTTCACTAGAGCTTTTTAATGATAGTGTGTAGCCGGTGGTGTTGTCTGTGGTTATGGAAATATTTGTAGTATTAGTGTCTGATACTGCTGTGGTACCACTAGCACTGGTTGGTAATGCTGTGGTTGTAATACTGCCACTTACACTTAGGCTTATTGTAGCGGCATAAGCACTTTGCGTGGTAAATAAACCTGTTAGCATTAAGATGCCTCCTAATACTAGACTTGCGGAAAAATTA
>CAZEYN010000020.1:0-10362 GCA_964516075.1 uncultured Candidatus Saccharibacteria bacterium
TTTTGGCAAATGGCGAGTGCTTGCAGACTGAGCGTTATAAAAAATACGCCTTGGCGAAAAGGCGGCGGAAAAATCTTTCGAGGGCAAAATTTACCAAAAAATGGCCAAAATTATCAAAGAGAATGAGCTGACGCTAAATCAAATTAACACCAAAAATTTGGCTGGTTATCCGGAAGTCGCAAAGTTACAAAAAAGAGATACTTTAGATTTGATGCCGCTATTTTTTGGCGCAGAGGGCACGTTGGGAATTATTACAGAGGTAATTTTGAAGGCCGTGCCGCTTAAAAACCAACAAAAACGCGTGGTGGCGACTTTTAAAAATATTAATACGGCTATAAAATACGCCAGCGAATTAGAACTTTTGAGACCGCGCAAAATTGAGCTTTACGATTTGAAAATTTTGGTGGAGGCGCGCGAGGCTGGCAAAAATCTGGACGGAATTATTCGCAAAATGGACGATGGCTTTGCGGTTTTGGCGAATTTTGACGAAAAACGCAATTTTGTTTTCAAGAAAATCGAAAGCCTGCGCACGGAATTGTCACGCACGACAAAATTTATTTTTGAGACCACTAACAACCAGCCGATTTTAGACGAATTCGAAAACGCCTTGGCACATTATTTGAACGCCGCCAAAGATGGCGAGCGCGTGCCGATTTTGGCAGATTTTTATTTGTCCAAAGAAAACTTGGCGGACTTTTTACAAGATTTGAAAGTTTTGGAAGACAAAACTAAAATGAAATTCGAACTTTACGGTTCGCTCGCAACTTCCATTTATAACTTGCGACCAAAGTTTGACTTGACGGAAGCCAGTTTTAATAAAAAAGCTGCTGCATTTTTAAGGGCTGGAAATTTTATTATTGAACGACAGGGTGGCAATTTGGCTGGTGGCACTTCGGAAGGGCGACTAAAGGCTGTTGTAACTAATGCAAGTATGCCGGAAAAAGAGCAAAAAATTTACCAAGAAATTAAGGAAATTTTTGACCATAATGGTGTTTTGAACCTGGCTACCAAATTGGGCGCAGATAGTAAATTTACCTTGACGCACCTTAGGACTGAAAATATGCCAAAAATTGTGTTATAATATAATAAATTATAGGAGTAAATATGAAGACAAAGTTAAAAAAACTTTCCGACTCGCGAGTTGAGTTGACCGTAGCATTAGACGCTGAAGATTTGAAAGCAGCTAAAGCAAAAGCTATCGAAAAATTAGCCAAAGAAGTAAAAGTAGAAGGTTTCCGCAAGGGCAAAGTGCCGGTAGAAGTGGCAAAAAAATTCATCCCGGAAAATGATTTAAATGCCGAAACTGTAGATTTGGCCGTTCGCACTACCGTGGTGCCGGCGTTTAAAGAGTCCGAGAAATCACCGCTGGTGATGCCAAATGTAAATGTGACTAAATTTGTGCCAGACGAGGTAGTTGAATATACCGCCGTGACAGAAATAATGCCAGAAGTCAAACTTGGCGACTACAAAAAATTAGGCGTCAAGAAAGACGAAGTCAAAGTCACCGAAAAAGATGTTAAGGAGATTTTAGACAACATTGCGACTTCTTTCGCCGAGAAAAAGGCGGTCAAACGCCCAGCAAAATTGACCGACGAAGTGATTATTGACTTTGTGGGCAAAAAAGATGGCAAAGCCTTTGAAGGTGGTTCGGCCAAAGATTATAAATTGGTTTTGGGCTCAAAAACTTTTATTCCTGGCTTTGAAGATGGCATTGTAGGCCACGAACCTGGCGATAAATTCGATTTGGATTTGACTTTCCCTAAAGATTACGGCGTGGAAGATTTAGCTGGGCAAAAAGTGGTTTTTGAAACTTTGCTCAAACAAGTTAACGAGGTGAACAAAGCCGAAATCAACGACGAAATGGCCGAAAAATGTGGGCCGTTCAAAACTTTGGCTGAGCTAAAGGAAGATATTAAGAAAAATTTGAAAGCTCAAAACGAACATAAATTGGGCGAAAAATTCAAAAATGACCTAGTAGAGACTTTAGTGAAAAAATCTACCGTGCCAGTGCCAGAGATTTTAATCGAAGATCAAATGCGCGTAATTCGTGACGATATCACTAGAAACGCCGCAGCGCAAGGTTTGAGTTTTGAAGATTTCTTGAAAGTCAACCACGAAACTTTGGAAAACTGGGAAAAGCAGGCTAAAAAAGTCGCAGAAGCGCGCGTTAAGGCGTCACTGGCATTGCAAACTTTGGCGTTGAAAGAAAAAATCGACGTCGCCGACGAATTAGTAGAGGCCAAAATTGCCGAACTTAAGAATGTTTACAAAAAATCGCCAGAAGCTATCAAGAGCCTGAAAAATCCAAACGTAAAATCCGACATCAAAAATCGCATGATAATTGAGGCAACATTGGACTTTTTAGCTGAAAAGAATAAATAATTTGGCTTTTTTCGGCAAGTGTGATATAATTTATTAAAGAGTTTCATCTTGTTTGTTATTGCTGTAAAACAAACAAGGCAAAATATAATTAATTATAAAGGAAATTTTAATGCCAACTATTAATCAGTTGATTCGCAAGCCACGCAAAAAGGCTGCGAAAAAATCAAAATCTCCAGCCCTTGGTTCAATTGTTAACACTCTTAAAACCAAGCGTTATGAGAAAGCATCCCCACTCAAGCGTGGTGTATGTATCAAAGTCACAACCAAAACTCCAAAGAAGCCTAACTCCGCTATGCGTAAAGTTGCACGTGTGCGTCTTACTAATGGCCAAGAAGTTTGGGCTTACATTGGTGGTGAAGGCCACAACTTGCAGGAACACGCCGTAGTTTTAGTACGTGGTGGTCGTGTGCCAGATTTACCTGGTGTGCGTTATCACATCGTGCGTGGTGCTTTAGATTTACAGGGCGTCAATGGGCGCAAACAAGGTCGTTCTAAATACGGTGCCAAGAAGGAGGGTAAGTAATTATGCCACGTAAAAAGACTAAATCTTTGGAACGCAAAGTTAATCCAGATCGCAAATATCAGTCGATTTTGGTGCAACGCTTAATCAATAAATCAATGCTCGATGGCAAACGCCAAGCAGCTGAGCGTGCAGTTTATGCCGCAATTGAAGGCGCAGCCAAAAAATTGAAATCTGAAAATCCGGTTGAGGTTTTGGAACAAGCTATTGTAAATGTGTCGCCAGATTTCGAGGTCAAATCTCGTCGTGTGGGTGGTGCAAACTACCAAATTCCATTCCCAATTTCTGGCCATCGCCAAATGCATTTCGCATTTTCTTGGTTGGTTCAGTCAGCTCGCGCACGCAGTGGCATGCCATATGCTAAGCGCTTGGAAGCTGAAATCGTAGACGCCTGCAACGAGACCGGCGCTGCTTTCAAAAAGAAAGAAGACTGCCATCGTATGGCCGAAGCAAACCGCGCTTTTGCACACTTTGCTCGCTAGTTTTACGAAAATTAAAAAATCTCTTCCACGGAAGAGATTTTTTGTGTTATAATAAAACGTAAGTAGAATCAGGAGGTAAAAATGCTCAAAATTGCGATTAACGGTTTTGGAAGAATTGGCAGAAATGCCTTGAAAATCTTGCTCGAAAGACACGATGCCAAAGTAGTGGCCATTAACGATATTTCAGATGCCGAAACTATGGCACATCTGTTAAAGCATGACTCATCTTATGGGGCTTACAATAAAAAAGTGTCGGCAGGCGAAAACTGCATTATTGTAGATTCAGAAGAAATTCCGATTTTTACCGAAAAAAATCCAGCAAAGTTGCCTTGGGGTGATTTGGGCGTGGATGTGGTCATCGAATCAACTGGTTGCTTCACTAAGCCAGAAGACGCAAGAGCACATATAAAAGCTGGTGCCAAAAAAGTAGTAATCGGCGCACCAGCAAAAGGCGAGGGCGCCAAAACCATAGTTTTGGGCGTGAACGAAGAAATCGTTGACAACAACGACGAAATTCTTTCCAATGCTTCGTGTACCACAAATTGCATTGCGCCAATTATAAAAGTTTTGGAAGACGAATTTGGCATTGAAAAAGCCATGATGACCACCGTTCATTCCTATACCGCTTCGCAGAGATTGCTCGATGCGCCAGCCAAAGATTTGCGCGAGGCACGTTCGGCGGCAGAGAACATCGTGCCAACTACGACCGGCGCTTCAAAAGCTGCGGCTTTAACCGTGCCAAGTTTACAAGGCAAATTTAACGGCCTGTCCGTGCGTGTGCCAACGCCAGTGGTTTCATTATCTGATATTACCGCAATTTTAAAAACTGACGTAACTAAAGAAACTTTGATTGAAACTTTTAAAAATGCCGCACACGAACCATATTACGAAGGAATTATCGGCGTGACTGAGGAACAATTAGTGTCGTCCGATTTTATCGGTGACCCGCATTCCTGCATTGTAGATTTGCCACTTATCGACGTAATCGGTGGCAATATGATAAAAATAGTTGCCTGGTACGATAACGAGTGGGGCTATTCAAATCGCCTGGTCGAGCTGGTGATAGATTTTGGAAAGGGAAAATAATGATTTTTGTTGGCGCCGATTACCGAGGTTTTGAAAAAAAGAAAAACATTTTGGACTTTTTAACCGAGAAAAATTTAGAATTTGCCGATTTGGGCGATTACGAATACGATGAAGGTAGCGATTTTAACGATTCGGCGGTTCGAGTATCCAAAGCCGTACTAGAAGATGACAAAGCTTTTGGTATTTTGATTTGCGACTCAGCACACGGCATGACGATACAGGCTAACCGTTTTAAGGGCATTCGCGCAGCGCATTGTGTCACGCCGGAATCGGCGCAATTGGCACGTGAGCACGACGATGCTAATATTTTGTGTTTGTCGGCGCATTTTTTGGACGATGCGCAGACGTGCGAAATTATCGAAACATTTTTGAATACTGAATTTCAAAATTTGGAACGTCGCGTAAGACGCATTAAACGCTTAGACGAAAGGGAAGATTATGATTAGGACCGTCTCAATCGTACCATCGATTCTGACCGATAACAAAAAAGATTATCGCGAGCAAGTGGAGAAAATCAACGCTTTTACTAGGCGCGTTCAGATTGATGTGACGGATGGAATTTTTGCACCAACCGAAACTTTAGACATCACGAATGTTTGGTGGCCTAAAAACTGGGAGACCGATTTACATTTGATGGTGGCAAGGCCGTCCGAATATTTAGAGACAATTTTAAAATTGAATCCTGCACTTTGTATTCTTCACGCCGAGGCTGAAGAAAATTTACAGCCAATTTTTACCACATTGAAAGAGGCTAATATCAAAGTCGGCGTGGCACTTTTGCCATCTACTTTTCCTGGTAACGTGAAACCATATATTGATATGGCGGACCACGTTTTGATATTTGCTGGGCAATTGGGCGCGCAGGGCGGTCAAGCAGATTTAATGCAGATGGAAAAAATTCCACTGGTGCGCAACATGAAACCAGAAGTTGAAATTGGCTGGGACGGTGGCGCCAACATGACCAACGTGCGCGCTTTGGCGCATGCCGATTTAGACGTAATAAATGTAGGCTCGGCAATTTCGCAGTCCGACAACCCAGCTGGCATGTTCCAAAACTTAGTAGAAGAAATCGATAAGAACGGAGTGGTTTTGTAAATGGCACGTATCGTCTCGCTGGGATCGGCTTTACAGGATATTTATTTGGTTGACCACGACGATTTGACCGCTAAACCGGTGGACGATTCATTTTTGCTGAACAGAATTAAAGTTGGCTCCGCAGTCGAAATTGACCATATATTATACGAGATCGGTGGCGACGGCGTTAATGCGGCGGTTTCCTTGGCTCGGCATGGCCACGAAGTAATTTACATGGGAAATATTGCCAGAGATTCGGCCGGAACTGCCATTGTGAAAACTCTAGACAGAGAGGGAATCGACGGTAGCTACGTCAATTTTATGACAAAAAAGGCGACTGGAACTTCGGTGATTTTGCTCAACAGCAAAAATAGCGAGCGCACAATTTTAACTTGTCACGGGGCAAGTAACCAATTCGGTAATTTTAAAGAGCAAGATTTGGACTTAGCTCAGCCAGACTGGCTTTTTGTTTCAACTTTGTATGGTGATTTTGAAACTATTGAACGCTTCTTTAAATATGCGAAAAAGTTAAATGTAAAAATTATGTTTAGTCCTGGCGCTGGCGAATTAACGCAGCCAAAAGAAGTTCTAAAATTACTAAAATATGTTGACATTTTAATATTAAACAGACCAGAAGCCGCAAAATTAGTGCCTGGTGTTAACTTGACCGAGTTAGTTTATCGCTTGAATAATTATGTAGATATTGCGATTGTGACTGCCGGGGTGATGGGCGGCATTGCGGTTAACGGCCAGGAAAGCTATCGTTTTGGAATTTATGAGGACGTAAAAATTAAAGATTCAACCGGAGCAGGATGTGCTTTTGGGGCTGGATTTTTAGCTCATTTGGCGAGCGGAAAATCTTTCCGCGAATCTTTGATTTTTGCGTCAGCAAATGCTACGGCGGTGGTTACGAAAATAGGAGCAAATAAAGGTGCGTTGGACGGCAGCGAAAAACTTCATCCAATGCCTATTCAAAAAATATAAGGAGAAAAATGTTACAAAACGAAGAAGATTTATTAAAAAAGTTAAATATTGCAGATTTGGAACGCGCCGAGGCTTATTCAAAAGATCTGGGCAACGGTTTGCAAATTATCCGCTCATTCCCGCAGGGTGTCACGATTTTTGGCTCGGCAAGATTGCCGCAAGATTCAAAATTTTGTAAAATGGCGAGCGATTTAGGGAAGTTGCTGGCGGAAAATGGTCACGCGGTTATTACTGGCGGTGGGCCTGGCATCATGGAGGCAGCTTCACGCGGGGCATACGAAATTGGCGGTCGCACGATTGGCCTAAACATTTCCTTGATTCATGAGCAGCATCCAAATCCATACTTGACTGACTGTATCACTTTTAAATATTTCTTTGCCAGGAAAGTTACTTTGGCGATGGCGGCTAAAGTATTCGTGTTTTTCCCGGGCGGCTTTGGCACGTTAGACGAAATCTCCGAGCTTCTTTGTTTGATGCAGGAAAACAAAATGCCAAAAATGCCAGTGTTCTTAATTGGTAAAAGTTATTGGAAATCTTTCGACAAAATCATCAAAAAAATGATTGATTTTAAATTGATTTCTAGCAAAGACACCAGCATTTACAAAGTTACTGACGATTTGAAAGAAATCGTCAGAGCCGCTAATAAAATTGGCCACCCAAGAGTTTCAGAAAACTTCTATGACGGCTTTAGACAAATTAGCGCCATGAAGAAAACAAAAGAAGAACAATCGACCGCTGAAGCCGCTAAAAAATCTGCGTAAATCTAGAATGACTGGGCAAGTCCCAAATTTGAATTAAAATCGGCAATACGAATCAGCTCGTTGTATTTAGCAATGCGTTCAGAGCGTGAAAGTGAGCCGGTTTTAATTTGCCCCGCGCCGAGCCCCACAGCCAAATGCGCGATGGAAACATCTTCGGTTTCGCCAGAGCGATGCGAAATGATAGTTTTGTAGCCGGCACGTTTAGCCAGCAAAACTGCGTCGATGGTTTCGGACAAAGTACCAATTTGGTTGGGCTTTATTAAAATTGCGTTGGCGATTTTTTCGGAAATGCCGTGTTCTAGCAAATCTGTATTAGTTACAAACAAATCATCGCCCACAAGTTGAACCCTGTTGCCAAGACGCTCGGTCATAATGCGCCAATTTTGCCAATCATCCTCGGCAAGGCCGTCTTCAATAGAGACAACTGGGTATTTGGTAGATAGCCAGTCATACCAGTCAATTAAATCTTTGGCGGTTTTGGTTTCGCCGCTGGTTTTTAAGATATATTGATTTTGGGTAAAAAATTCACTGGCCGCAATGTCCATAGCAATAGCAACATCTTTGCCAAACTCGTAACCACTTTTAGAAACGGCATATTCAATACACTCAAGCGGCTCATTGTTGCCGTTGTGAAAAGCTGGCGCATAGCCGCCTTCGTCGCCCACCGTGGTAGGATAGTTGCGCTCCTTCAAAACATCTTTTAAAGTGTGGAAAATTTCTGAGCCCATGCGCACGGCGTCGGCGATATTGCCGGCACCTTTAGGAACAATCATATATTCTTGGAAATCGGTAGACCAAGAAGCGTGCGTGCCACCATTTATAACGTTCATCATAGGCATCGGAATGGACATTTGGTTTTCCGTGCCGGCCAACTGAGCGATATATTTATAAAATGGCACACCCATACCGTTGGCGTTGGCTTTGGCGTTGGCCATAGAAACAGCCAGAATCGCGTTGGCGCCTAAATTGGACTTGTTTTTGGTGCCGTCTAAATCTACCAACATTTGGTCGACGGTACGCGGCTCGGCGGTATTATCAATTAGAACATCGCTAATCGTGGAGTTAATATTCCAGACAGTTTTTAAAACTCCCTTTCCGTGGTAGTATTTTTCGTCGCCATCGCGAAGCTCTAAAGCTTCTTTTGAACCAGTTGAAGCGCCAGATGGCACGAGTGCGCGCCCAAACCCACCATTGCTTAATACAACTTCGGCCTCAATGGTAGGGTTGCCACGCGAGTCTAAAACTTGCCTTGCCTTGATATAAGAAATCGTTACATTGTCCATATTTTTATTATACCATTTTGTTTATGTTTGTGCTAAAATGAGTGTAAGAATAATTTAAAGGAGTTTTTTATGGACGGAAACTTAAGAGGAAATACTAACCCTCTCAGCCAAAATGCGGGGACTGTTCCAACCGGCGAGCCAATGCGTCCAATGCAGCAAGCGCCAGTTCAGGGCATGACTACACAAGGCAAAAAACAAAAACACACGGGTCGTACGATCGGCATTATTATAGGTGTTTTAGTTTTGATTGGCGTGGGTGTGGGTGTAGCTTGCGCACTTTTGCTCAAAAACGACCCAGTATCTAAGGCGGTCGAGAAAATCGCCAATGGCGAAATGCCAGAATATGCCGCGATAGATGGCACAATTGAATTTACGCCAACAGACACAGAGTCTTCCTTGGTTAGCAGCATTAAAATCGATCTCGATTCGCAACTTTCCACCAAGACACTCATGGATTCATCTTCAGCAGACGTAACAATTGCGTTTGACGAATTAGGCGAGGTTTCATTTACGGCTAGCGAACTTTACCCAAGCAATGGCGATTTATATTTCAAAATCGACAATTTCAAGACATCGCTAGACGAATACGCCAACGCATTAGAAACCGTAGGTGAAATAAGCGAAACTATCTTGGGCGAAAACGCAGTTACTACCACCGTAGAAGAAACCATGACTAGCGCAGCTGAACCATTAGTTGTAGCCAGCAACGCCGCTGAACAGCTCGATGGTCAATGGCTAATGTTGCCATTATCAGACATCAATACTTTATTTACTGAAATCTTCCAGATGAGCAACACCAGCTGCGTCACATCGCTAACCGGAGATTTGAAAAATAGCACTAATCAAATCGCTCAACTCTACAACGACAACGCTTTCGTTTCTTCTACGACCGACGAAGTAAGCCTAACCAGCAAAAATAGCCAAGTCTACAAAGTCGTATTTGATAATGAAAAGTTTAATAATTTCACCAAACAGTTAGATTCTTCGAGCGCCATTACTAATTTTAACAATTGTACTGGTTCTACCTTTAGCATGACCGACGAAGTCAAGAACGAAGGCGCTCCTCTCATTTATGTAGAAGTCGACAGCGATTATAACTTCACTAGATTCTACACTAAGAAAAGCTACAGCACCATTGGCATGGACATGGTCGCCGACCTTGATTTAACTTATCCAAGCAACATCAACGTAGCTACGCCAGAAGAATACACCAACCTCATCGAAAGCTTAGGCGACGCGTTGGAAGGCTTGGTAGACGGAGCGACAGATGACGTAGAAGAGGTCGTTACCGAGGTCAATCAATAGAGGCAAATTTGACATTTTGGGATAAGCGTGATATAATTAAAAGGTGAAGGGAGCGCTTAAACAAAAACTAAAAGAACTCCCGGCCAGTCCGGGAGTTTATTTTCATAAAAACGTATCGGGGGAAATTATTTATGTGGGCAAGGCGGCAGTTTTGAAAAATCGCGTCAGGCAATATTTTCAAAAGTCGCAAAAAGACCCCAAAACTACGGCACTAGTGGTCGAAATTGATGACACCGACTGGATAGTGGTTGATACCGAAATGGACGCGCTGTTTTTAGAGTCCGAGATGATAAAACGCTATCAGCCAAAATGGAATATCCTACTGAAGGACGGAAAAACCGTTACTTATGTGCGAATACCAATGAAAGACGCCGTGCCATATGTGAGTTTTACGCGCACGCCACTAGACGATGGCGCGACTTATGTGGGACCGTTTTATGGCAAAACCGCAACGGAAAAAGCTTTGCGAATTTTGCGACGCGTGT
>CAZEYN010000021.1:0-9857 GCA_964516075.1 uncultured Candidatus Saccharibacteria bacterium
CAATGCAAATAATTTGCGGCAAACTTCGTTTGCATTGGTAGAAGTTTTGCCGGTAATAAAAGCCGATACAGAGGTGCAGATTGACGATAAAGACTTGAGAATTGATGTTTATCATTCTGGTGGGCATGGCGGGCAGTCTGTAAATACCACAAATTCGGCGGTGCGGATTACGCATTTGCCGACTAACACGGTGGTGGCGATTCAAAATGAGCGTTCGCAATTACAGAATAAAGAGCGAGCGATGGAAATTTTGCGTGGCAAATTGGCGCAGATGCAGCTTGAACAGCATGCGGAAAGTTTGAACGAACTGCGCGCTGGTGAATCGGCTGGCTGGGGGCAACAGATTAGAAATTATGTATTGCAACCGTATAGGCTAGTCAAAGATACGCGAACTGGCTTTGAAACTACAGATACAGACGCGGTTTTGGATGGCGAAATCGACGATTTTATCGAGTCTTATCTAGAAAATTTGGCATAAAAAATACCCCCGCTAGAGCAGGGGTTTTTATTATGCGATGACACAAATATTGTCATCGAAGTTTGAGATCCAAACGATTCCGTCTAGATCGTTCTTAATGCTTCTTGGGAATATTTTCTCCCAATTGTCATTAAGTTCGATGATGTCGTCGACTGCGAGACCAATATATGGACCGTTCGCTGTGTCTCCGATGCCATCCTCGCAACAGTCGTCCCAAGTGCAGTTTTCAGGGTAATAAACATTTTTTACTCTGAACGACACAACGTTTGATACGGAAGCGCCCTTGATTTTACCAAGAGAATTTTTAACTTCTGTTGTATCAACGCCGAATCCAGCTGCACCGGCTTCGGTACCAGAGTATTCAGTGTAAAATTGAAGTGATTCTAGAGGATCTTCTCTGACGTTTAACTTCTCATTTACAACGATGATTCTGGCTGATTCGGAAGTTGTAGTATAACAACCTCCAAAATTCTGTTCCTGACTATTTGCAAAAGCAACAACTGTTGCTAAAATAATTATCATAACTATGAATGATATTTTTTTCATCATTATTCCCTCCTTTAAAGTAAATGTGCGATAGTTGTCTTAATTATACCACTTATGTTAAAAAATGTCAATAGTAATGCGATATTTTGGGACCCCTAAAAGTCCGTCACCCATTCACCAATAACGAATTTAAAGAGTTATTATGCCGTAGATGGGTGTTATTGAATATGGCGGCAGCAATAAATTCTTGGAAAAAAGTGGTTGCATTTGGGGTGAAATTGTGATAAAATAAATTTGTTATCTAGATACAAAGTTAGGTCTGATTGATTTCAAGAGGAAACCGGCTTAAAAATCTAGTTTTAATAATGTTAAAATAATTGCGAGGTGTTTTGTCTGTTGTACAGAGACAAAACAGAGCAAAGAAAGGAATAGGATGCAAGTCATTCTCGGCACCAAAATTGGTATGACCCAGATTATCGGTGAAGATGGCGTGGTTACCCCAGTTACCATCATCGAAGCCGGTCCATGCGCGGTGACTCAGATTAAAACTGTCGAAACCGATGGTTATAACGCTGTGCAAATGGGCTACGGTCAGGGTAAGAATCTGAGCAAGTCGGTCTCCGGCCATGTGAAAAAGGCTGATGAAAATATCAATCCTAAAGTCCTGAAGGAATTCCGCGTTGAGGAACTTCCAGAGGGCATGAAACTTGGCGACAATATCACGGTTGAGAGTTTCAAACTTGGCGACAAGGTCGCTGTTACTGGGACGAGCAAAGGTAAAGGTTTTGCTGGTACGGTGAAGCGCCACAACTTTATTGAATCGCGCAATACGCACGGTTTTAAGGGGAATATTCGTCGAGTTGGTTCGATTGGTTCTATGTATCCACAAAAAGTTTTCAAGGGTAGAAAGATGCCGGGCCGTATGGGTCATGAGCAAGTTACCGTAAAAAACTTGGTGGTTGCCTATATCGACGCAGAGAAAAACTTAATCGGCTTAAAAGGCGCTGTGCCTGGTCCAAATAAGGGAATTGTAAGCTTGGAGGGAAAGGAGTAATATGGCAACTTTGAATAAAGATATTTTCGATTTGACCGTAGAAAACCACGAACTCGTGAAGTTGGCTTACGATGCATATTTGGCAAATTCGCGTTCTTCGCATGCTAAAACTTTGAAGCGTGGTGAAGTACGTGGTGGCGGTAAGAAACCTTGGAAACAGAAAGGGACTGGTCGCGCACGTTTCGGTTCGACTCGTAACCCAATCTGGCGTCATGGTGGTGTGGCTTTTGGTCGCACTGGCAACGAAAACTTTACCAAGAAAATCGCACGCTCGAGCAAATTGTTGGCAGTTCGCCAAGCTTTGAGCATGAAAAATGCTGATAAAGCAGTTTTCGTATTGGATAGCAAGGTTAAATTGGACGGCAAAACCAAGACTGCAGTTAAAGTTTTGAAAGATATGAAACTTGATGGCAAGAACGTTTTGGCAGTGGCGGCAGAGAAAACTCCAGAAGTTTTGCGCTCGACTAATAACTTGCCAAATGTTAAATTGGTCCGCGCGACTTATCTGAACGTTTTTGATATTATGAATGCTGATGCGATCGTATTTTCTGAAGCCGCTCTTAAAGAAGTCGAAAAATGGTTAATCGGAGAGGAGAAATAAAATGGCAGAATCTGACATCAAATTAAACATCCTCGAGCCACGCGCAACCGAGAAAAGCTATTTAGAGCAAACTAATCGTATTTATGTTTTCCCAGTTGACCTTAAGGCATCGAAGCAAGCTATCGCAAAGATGGTGGAAGATGAATTTAAGGTAACTGTAACAGATGTGCGAACTGAAATTCGCAAAGGCAAAAAGACTCGTTTTAATCGCGGCAAACATGCCTATCCTGGCACAACTTTCCGTAGAGACAAGAAATTTGCCTATGTTCGTTTGAAGAAAGGCGATTCAATTAAAGTTTTTGAAGAGCCTGAAGAAGTAAAAACCAGCGCAAAGGAAGCTGAAAAGGCCGACAAGAATGCAGGGAAGGAGAATAAATAATGGCAATTAAAGCGTATCGCCCGATCACGCCGGCGCAACGTCAAAAGACGACCGAAGATTACGATCAGATTACGACGAACAAGCCGATGAAATCGCTTTTGGCGAGCAAAAAACAACAGGCTGGCCGCAATAATAGTGGTCGTATTACCGTGCGCCATCGTGGTGGCGGCGTCAAGCGACATTATCGTATTGTGACTTATAAATTACCAGCAAATCTGACTTTTACAGTTGAAGAAATCGAATACGACCCAAATCGTAGCGCACGCATTGCACGCGTGAAAGACGAAAATGGCGTTTATTACTATGTGCTGGCAGACACTAAGATGACCAAAGGTACAACTTTCAAGACTGGTGACGAAATCGAAGTTGAAGATTCTAACCGTATGAAACTCAGCAACATTCCAGTTGGTACTTTTGTGTATGCTATCGAGCTTAAACCTGGTAAGGGTGCACAAATGGTGCGCTCGGCTGGAACTTCTGCGCAACTTATGGCTAAAGAGGGTAATTATGCTACTCTTAAGATGCCATCTGGTGAAGTGCGCAAGGTTTTGGCTGCTTGTGAAGCTTCGATTGGAACCGTTTCTAACTTGCAACACCAAAACGTAAAGGTTGGTGCGGCTGGCAGAAATCGTCGTAAAGGTATTCGTCCGACGGTTCGTGGTGTTGTGATGAACGCTTGTGATCACCCACACGGTGGTGGTGACGGTGGTCGTCATGGTTCTGGTAAAGCTCCACGCACACCTTGGGGTCAGTTGACACTTGGTTACCGAACTCGTCATAATAAGCAAACTAATAAAATGATCGTGCGCAGTCGCCACGAAGGAAAGAGGAGATAATGTCTAGGAGTCTTAAGAAAGGTCCATTTGTGGACTACAAACTCGCTAAAAAAGTCGCTGCTCTCTCTAACGAAGATCGCACTGTAATTAAAACTTGGGCACGTCAATCTACTATTTCGCCAGAGATGGTTGGCAAAACTATCGCTGTTCACAATGGCAAGATGCATGTTCCAGTTTATATTTCAGAAAATATGGTTGGTCATAAATTAGGTGAGTTTGCGCCGACTCGTAAATTTAGACGCCATGGTGGCAAAAAAGCTGCTGAGGCTGCGAAAGGAAGGGGTTAGGATATGGCGGAAACAATTTTTGCACATGCATATGAAAAGGGTGTTGATATTCAACCACGCAAAACTAGCATTGTAGCTAGCTTGGTGCGTGACCGTTATGTCGCTGATGCTGTGGTGATTTTGGAACACACGCCACGCAAAGCTGCACGCGCAGTTTTGAAGGCGGTGGAATCGGCAAATGCAAATTTGCTTAACAATTCCAAGGTTTCGATTGATCCAAAGTCAATTCGTATTGCTAGAATTTTTGTAACTAGTGGGACGAGAATGCGTCGCTATAAACCAGCTTCGCGTGGTCGTGCCTTACCTTATGAAAAGATTAGTAGCAACATATTCGTCGAGGTCGCCGGCGAAGAGAAAGTTAAAAAAGTCGCAGAAAAAACTGCCGAAAAGAAGCCTGCCAAAAAGGCTGAAAAAACGGTAGAAGCGAAAGAGGAGAAAAAGTAATATGGGTCAAAAGGTTAATCCCATCTCTTACCGTCTCCAGATTAGCAAGGACTGGTCTTCGAA
Organism: uncultured Candidatus Saccharibacteria bacterium; assembly: GCA_964516075.1. Lineage (GTDB taxonomy): Bacteria > Patescibacteriota > Saccharimonadia > Saccharimonadales > Saccharimonadaceae > Nanosyncoccus. Next base: position 4,629 of record CAZEYN010000021.1, read on the forward strand.
GTGGTTTACTCGCAAGGCAGATTTCCGTCGCTGGTTAGTGGAAGACGACAAAATTCGCAAGTTGATTGAGGACCGATTTAAGAATCGCCCAACTATTGCGCGAATCAACATTGAACGCTCTGCAAATCTTACTACTATCACGATTGCCACCGCAAAAGCTGGTGCTGTGATTGGTAAGCAAGGCGCAGGTATCAATGAAATCAAGAAACAGATTGAAAAAATCGTAGATGGTCCAGTACGTATTAACGTAGAAGAGATCAAAAAACCAGAACTTAATGCTAAATTGGTGGCCGAAAATATTGGTTTCCAGTTGGGCAAGCGTATGAATTTCCGCCGCGCAGTGAAGATGGCTTTGCAGTCTTCGATGAATGCTGGTGCTAAGGGTGTACGTATTGAGGTGGCTGGTCGTTTGAACGGTGCTGAAATGTCACGCCGCGAGAAATTTATCGAGGGCTCGGTGCCGCTACATACTTTAAGAGCAGATATCGATTTTTACTGTCATCACGCACCAACTATCGCTGGTATCGTAGGCGTAAAAGTTTGGATCTATAAGGGGGAAAAGTAAGATGGCGATTTTGATTCCGAAAAAAGTTCCGCACCGCAAAGTGCGTAAAGGTAAAAACAGTGGTGTTGCTACACGTTGTAACACCGTAGCGTTTGGTGAATACGGTTTGATGTCACTCGATAACGAACGTGTTAACGGCCGCCAAATCGAGGCAGCTCGCCAGGCGATTACCCGTTATTTGAAACGTGGTGGTAAAATTTGGATTCGAATTTTCCCACATACACCAGTTTCTAAGAAGCCATTAGATGTAAAAATGGGTTCTGGTAAAGGTGAACCACAATATTATGTAGCAAAAGTCAAGGCTGGGACTGTGATGTTTGAAGTTGCTGATGTGACCGAAGAAAAAGCACGCGAAGCACTTAGATTAGCATCACATAAGTTGCCGGTGAAATGTAAAATAATTAAGAAAGAGGAGTTTTAAGATGGCACACACACTCATTGGAACTGTGACCTCCGACAAGCGTGATAAGACCATTACCGTCTCCATCGCGAATCGGGAAACTCATCCGCTATACCGTAAACAATATACGAAAACTCGTAAATATACGGCACATGATGAGAAAAATGAAGCCAAACTTGGCGATCGTGTTCAAATTGCTATGTCTCGCCCAATTTCTAAAACCAAAGCTTATACTTTGGTGAAAGTGATTGAAAAAGCACGTGGCACCATTGAACTTAAAGAAGATGTAAATAAGGCTTACGAAGCCGAAAAAATTGGCGCAGACAAAATTGCCAAGGCTGACGAAGAGGGGGAGGCGTAATGATTCAACAAGAAACTAGATTAAAAGTGGCCGACAACAGTGGCGCGAAAGAACTCGGAGTAATTCGAGTGCTTGGCGGCACTAGGGCTCGCTATGCTCGCGTAGGCGACATTGTGACTTGTTCGGTGAAGGAGGCCACTCCAAACGGTAACGTTAAGAAAAAAGCAATCGTGAAAGCTGTGATTGTGCGTACGCGCCAACCAATTCGTCGTCCAGATGGTTCGACAATTCGTTTCGACGAAAATGCCGCAGTGATTGTAAACGATGATAAGATGCCAAAAGGAACACGTGTCTTTGGGCCAATTCCACGCGAATTGCGTGATAAGGGCTTTATGAAGATTGTGAGCTTGGCTCCGGAGGTGCTCTAAAATGGCTAAAGGTTTGAAAATTAACGACAAAGTAATGGTGATTGCTGGCGACAACAAGGGTAAAACCGCAAAAATCGTCAAGATCGACCGCGCTGGTGGCAAGGCTTACCTTGAGGGTATCGGTCTGGTCGAGCGCCATATGAAGAAGACACAATTTAACCCAGCTGGTGGCAAAAAGACAATTCACGTTGGTATCGAAATGTCTAATTTGAAATTAGTTGAAGCGGCTAAATTCGTGAAATCAGCAAAAAAATCAGATAAGAAGTCTGATAAAAAAGAGAAGAAAGGAGCTAAATAATGGCGGAGAAAAAGACAGCTACAAAAGCTACTACTAAGACCGAAAAGCCAGCAGTAAAAACCGCAAAAGTTGCCAAAACTGATGCGCCGCGTTTGAAAGCTCTTTACAATAACGAGCTTAAAGCCAAGTTGCAGAAAGAATTGGGGCTTAAGAATATTAATCAAGTACCAGAACTTAAAAAAGTAGTAATTTCTGCTGGCGTTGGTAAAAAGCGCGAAGACAAACGCTTTACTGAGACTGTGGAATTGACTTTGGCTAAAATTACTGGCCAGGCTTCAACTTCTAGGTTGGCAAAGAAATCAATTGCGACGTTTAAAATTCGTAAAGGAATGGGCGCGCCAGTTGGTTATTTGACTACGCTTCGCAACGACAAGATGTATGAATTCGTGGACCGTTTGGTAAATATCGCTTTGCCACACGTGCGCGATTTCCACGGTGTGTCTCGCAAGGCTTTCGATAAACAAGGTAATTACAATTTAGGTTTGAAGGAGCAAACTGTGTTCCCGGAAATTACTTTCGAAGACGCATCTGTTTTGCACGGTCTTGAAGTAACGTTTATAATTAAAAATGGTTCAAAGGAAGGAAGTCTAAAATTGTTAGAACTCTTTGGAATGCCGTTTGAGAAGGAGGGCAAATAGATGGCGAAGAAATCTGCAGTCCTTCGTGACGAAAAACGACGCAAAATGTATGAAAAATATCAAGCTAAGCGCGTAGAGCTTAAAGCGGCTGGAGACTTGGATGGTTTACAAAAACTTCCACGCAATAGCTCGCCGACTAGGCTTAAAAATCGCGACTTGTTGGACGGTCGTCCACGCGGTTACATGCGCCAGTTTGGGTTAAGTCGTATTAATTTCCGGGAAAAAGCAAGCAAGGGCGAAATTCCTGGTGTAACAAAGAGTAGTTGGTAGGAGAAAGGAGAGATATGTCATTACAATCCACAGATCAAATAGCAGATTTGTTAACCAGAATTCGCAATGCAATTATGGTCGGCAAAAATGAAATCCTCGTCCCAACTTCTAAATTAAAAGTTCAGGTAGTGGAAGTTTTGAAAAACAACGGCTACATTGCTAACTACGAAGTTTTGGACGACAAGCCACGCGGAATTTTAAAAATCATGATTAACGAAGCTGGTTCACAAGCTAAAATTAACGAGATTTCAAAAGTTTCGAAACCTGGCCGTAGAGTCTACTCGGCGGCAGAAGATTTGCCAACGGTGAAATCTGGTCGCGGTATGGTGATTGTGTCAACCTCTAAAGGTTTGATGACTGGTCGCGAAGCCAAGAAGAATCGCTTGGGCGGCGAAATTTTGGTGAAGGTTTGGTAAGATTTTAAGATTACTGGCGAAAATACCCCTGTGTAAGGGGTATTTTTTTGTGAGGTGGTTTTAGGTGGAGATTATTGGAATAAAACTTGGTTAACGAGGCTTTGGGCATCTATTAGGACTTGCTCTAAATGTTCTTTCGAGATGAAGCTTTCGGCGTAGATTTTGTAAATGTCTTCGGTACCGCTTGGGCGAGCTGCGAACCAGGCGTTTTTAGTGGCGACTTTGAGACCGCCGATTGGCGCGCCGTTGCCAGGGGCGGCGACTAATTTGGCGGTGATTTCTTCGCCGGCTAGAGTATTTGACGTGACTTGTTCTGAGGATAAGTTTTTGAGTTTGGCTTTTTGCTCTGGGGTGGCCGGGGCGTCGATGCGTTTATACCAACTTTGGCCATAAGTGTCTACCAACTCTTGATGGATGGCGACTGGGTTTTTACCAAGTTTGGCGGTCATTTCTAATGCTAAGAGTCCCATGATGATGCCGTCTTTGTCGGTAGTCCAGACCGAACCGTCCATTTGTAGAAATGAGGCGCCGGCAGATTCTTCGCCACCAAAACCGATGGTGCCGGAAACTAAACCATCTACGAACCATTTAAAACCAACTGGGACCTCTATAAGAATACGGTTGAGGCCGGCGGCAACTCTGTCGATAAGGCTGGAACTGACTAATGTTTTGCCAATACCAACGGATGGGTTCCAGGACGGACGCGCGCCGCCAAAAAGATAAGAAATTGCGACGGCTAAATAATGATTTGGATTAAGCAAGACGAATTGTTGAGAATTTTGGTTGAAAGCGACGATGCCGTGACGGTCGGCGTCGGCATCGTTACTAATAATGATATTGTAATTTGTGCCGTTGGCGCGCGCCAAAACTCCGGCCATGGAGTTTGGCGAAGAACAGTCCATGCGAATTTTTTCGTCGTGATCTAGGGTCATAAAACTAAAGGTAGGGTCGACCTTTTCGACTACGGATAAATTCAAATCGTAAACTTTGGCGATTTCGGTCCAGTAATCTACCGAGGAGCCACCGAGCGGCTCAACTAAAGCATGTAAATTAGCCTCTCTGATGGCGTCAAAATCAATCATCGATTTGAGTGCAGAGATATAATGGGCACGGTAATCAAATTTGATTGTCTTGTTCAGGCCTGCACCAAATTCAATGCGCGGGATAAGCGTGAAGCCAGTTTTGAGAATTTCGTTGGCGCGATTAGCGATCCAATCTGTGGTTTGGCTGTTGGCCGGGCCGCCCTCTGGTGGGTTGTATTTGATGCCGCCGCCTTCTGGTGGGTTATGGCTTGGCGTGATAATAATGCCATCGGCTAATTCTGTGGTGCGCCCGTGGTTATATTCTAAAATGGCGCGCGAAACGGCTGGTGTAGGAGTCCAGATGGCGCAACCGACCGGAGCGTTACCTGAAATGGCTTGATCGAAAAGCCCAGTGGTAACATGCGAATCGATTTGGAATTTGGTGTCGCTGGCGCCCAAAACTTCTACGACGGTTTTGAAAGCTGGCAAAGAAAGATAATGGGTATCGAAACCAACGAAAACAGGGCCGGTGATATTGTTGTTGCGTCTGTATTCGATGATGGCGGCCGTAATGGCGACAATATGCGCCTCGTTGAAAGTGCGTTTGATGGCGGCTCCGCGATGCCCTGAAGTGCCAAATGAGACTGCTTCTTGCGGGTTATTTACATCTGGTATAAAATTATAATAAGCTTGTAAAGTTTGTTCTAAATTGATTAAATCTTGTGGTTGTGCTGGTTGACCGGCTCTGCTCATATTCCTCCTTTTTTTAATTATAACACAGAAAGCTTATTTGAGAAAATGGATTGCAAAAAATATTACAGAGACGGGTCCTGTCGCCACATTTATCCCCACAAAAATTTGTAAACAAATTTCTTGTGGGGTCCCCTAATG
>CAZEYN010000022.1:0-9447 GCA_964516075.1 uncultured Candidatus Saccharibacteria bacterium
GGATGAATATTTAAAAACGATTCCTGCGAATTTATTGGCTGAGTATACAATAAATTACGAAGAGTTTTCTGAAGACGCTTACTGCTCGGAATAAATTATTTTTGAATTAATTTGAGAAAATCTGTTTCTGAGATTTGAGGGATATTTAATTTGGCGGCTTTTTCGGTTTTAGATTTGCCAGGGTTTGCGCCAGTGATTAATGCTGTGGTGGTTTTGGTGACCGAGCCGGCGACGATAGCACCAAGGCTGCGGAGTTCATCTTCGGCGGTTTCGCGGCCCATAGATTCTAAGGTGCCGGTAACGACATAAGATTTACCATCTAGCGGTTTAGCTTTGGTTGACTCGGTTTGTGGCTGGACGCCAAGAGATTTCAAATCTTCTAGCAATTTGATGTTGTCTTCGTCTGAAAACCAGGCCAAGATTGACTCGGCCATAATTTTGCCGATGTCATTGATTTGTAGGAGTTTGTCTTCGGTGGCATTTTGGAGATTTTCTAAAGTTTGGAATTTTTTGGCGAGCATATTGGCGGTTTGGGTACCGACGTGGCGAATGCCGAGCGCGGTGATGAATTTGGCTAAAGTTGGAGATTTGGAATTTTCAATGGCGGCGATTAAGTTCTCGGCGGACAAATCGCCGAATCTTTCTAGTTGGGCGATACTAGATTTTTTAAGGCGATATAAATCGGCGATGCTGGAAATTAAGCCAGATTCTACTAATGCGACGACGTTTTTTTCGCCCAAGCCTTCGATGTCAAGAGCCGGTTTGGAGGCGTAATACTCGATAGCGCGCTCTAAAATTAGATTTGATGAAGCGCCTTTGACGCGGTAAACGACTTCGCCGGCTGGGCGTTCGAATTCTAATTCTGGGTATTGAGATTTAAGGGCCTTTTGATAGCTGAAAGATTCGGTGTTGTCTGGACGCAGGTCGGTTAAAACTTCTTTGATTTGCGGAATAATATCGCCAGCTTTGTAGATAATTACAGTATCACCAATGCGAACATCTAAGCGAGCGATTTCGTCGGCGTTATGCAAAGAGGCATGGCGCACGGTGGAGCCAGCGACAACTACAGGGTCTAAAATGGCAACTGGCGTGGCAGCGCCAGTGCGACCGATGGAAATGACAATATCGCGGACTTTGGTGGTGGACTCTTCGGCAGGAAATTTGAAGGCGACAGCACCGCGTGGCGTTTTGCCGACAATGCCGAGTTCGTCGTAAATTTTGCGGTCGTTAATTTTGATAACTATGCCGTCGGTATTGAATGGCAAAGTTTTGCGATATTCGTCTAGGTCGGCGATGTATTTGAACATTTTGAGCTTGCTGGTGAAAATTTTATCTTCGCCTGAAGTTTGAAAACCTAATTCGCGCAAGGCTTGATAAGCTTGCTGGTGGGTAGGCAAGTTTGGCGTGACTAAATCGTAAGCGATAAATTTGAGTGGGCGGCTGGCGGCGACTTTGGGGTCGAGTTGGCGGATGGAGCCGGCAGCCAAATTGCGTGGATTGGCAAATTCCGGCAAGCCGTTTTCAACTTGAATTTGATTTAACTTTTCGAAATCTTTTTTAAAGATGATAATTTCGCCGCGGACTTCGACTTCTGGCTCAGTCGTTTCGATTCTTAGTGGAACATTTTGAATGGTGCGAATGTTCATAGTGACATCTTCACCAGTAAAACCGTCGCCGCGCGTGACGGCTTGAAAGAACAAACCGTTTTTATATTTAATGGCGCAGGCTAGGCCGTCCATTTTGATGTCGGTGAAGAATTCTTGAATATTGCCGCCTTTGATTAGCTTTTCGTTGCGTGAAATCCAATCGTCAATTTCAGATTCGGAAAAAACGTCGGCTAGGCTAATCATGCGTTTTTTGTGAGTGATTTTGGTGAATTTATCTAATGGCTTGCCGGCCACGCGTTGGGTAGGAGAATCTGGAGTAATTAACTCTGGAAATTCAGATTCTAATAATGAAAGTTCGTGTTTAAGCGAATCGGCGGCGGCTTCGCTCATGATTGATTCATCTAAGACATGATAATGGTAACGATAACCGTCGATTAACTTACGTAATTTGATAATTCTGGCTTCAGCTTCATTCTTCTTCATAATTCAACATCCATCTATAATACAAATATAGGTAAGTGGTAACATAAATAAAAGTAAAGCAAGTCATGATGTTTAGACAAATTGGGATAAATGGAATGTTGGCAGTCCATTCAAAAGTTTTCATCCATAAGTCGAACAAAACGAGAGGTAACATGACAATGACCCAAACTATGGCAATAGCGAAAATTAGGGCGATAAGCCTGAGAATAAATTTAATGCGGCGGCCAATCATGAGTTCGGAGGCGGCGCGTAAAGCTCGCATTGGATAAAGGCCAGGGGCGGAAACGGCAACAAAAGCCATGATAGAACTGGATAAAAGATACCCAGAAATTAAAATCATGACGGCGGCAAAAATGAAGAAAACGAGAGCATAAAATGGCGTGGCGAGAAATTCGGTTTGAACGGCGGCGGAATAAGCAATGATTAATAGAAAAATAGGAATGCATTGGATGAGGGCGACTAAAAAGACAACAAAAGAAGAGATTAATGGCGTCATGGCGTTATATAAGCCGTCGCGGAGTTTGACTTTTTTACCCGCTAAGCGATGGCGCAAAAGAAAAATTGTAACGAGCCAAATAATCATAAACGATAAAACGGCAAAAACGGTTGCTGATTCGGTGGTGTCTTCGGAAAGACCGCCAGTAGTGACGGTAGAAATTAATAGTAAGCCGGCTTTGGCTACGTTATCTAAACTGCCGCCAGTGACGTATTCGCTGCTTTCGTCTAATGCGCTCTGGAATTGTTGATAGCTAGACTCGCTCATGATGCCAGTAAAAAGAACGTTGAAAATAACAACAATAATTAAAAGTGGTAGGAATAATCTCCAGTTTTTGAAGATGATTTTAAAGCTAGATAAAATGTGATGCATGATGCCAGGTGTAGGAGTTTCGCGTCTGACGTAATCTTCACGGTAAGAACGCTTAAATGATTTATGAAAAAATTCTGGCGTAGGTTTTTTGAAAAAAGCAACGAATTTTTGTTTAAGGGACCGGCTTTTTTTAGAATTTGATTTTGCAGTAGATTTAGCCGATTTAGATTTAGAAGGTTTTTTTGCCATGCTCTAGCCTTTCGATGCGTTTTTCGATGGGTGGATGGGAACTGAAAAGATTGTTGAGGAAGTTTTTGCGAAGAGGATTATTGATATACATAGCCTCCATGGCGACGTTTTGGCTGTGCATTGGCTGTGAATGAATTTGTAATTTTTTGAGGGCGGAAATCATGCCTTCTGGGTAGCGCGTGATATTGACGGATGAGGCGTCGGCCAAATATTCGCGTTCACGCGAAACGGCCATTTGAACAATGGCTGCGATGAGTGGCGATAAAATCGCGGCGATAACAAGGAGAAAATACCCTACTGGGCTGCCTTCGTTTTCACGGCGCCTGGAACCAAAAAACAGCATACGAAAAGCAATATCGGAAATTAAACCAACTACGCAAACCAGGCCAAAAACAATCATTGAGATGCGGATGTCGTAATTCTTGACGTGAGACATTTCGTGGGCCATGACGGCAGTGAGTTCTTTATCGTCCATGATGTCGAGTAGACCGGTGGTGGCGGCGACAGAAGCATGCTGTGGGTCGCGCCCAGTAGCAAAAGCGTTAGGAGATTTGTCTTCGATAATGTAGACTTTGGGCATAGGTAAGCCGGTGGTAATAGACAAATTTTCGACGATATTATAAAGCCGTGGGTTGTCTCTTTTGTCGACCTGCTTGGCGCTCACGATAGCCATGGCTTCATTGCTGGCGGCGAAATACTGAATTACGGCGTAAATAATAGCAATGACGATTGTCCAAACGGCAATCCATGGATCGTTATAAGCATAAGCAAAAAGTGCAGCAATAATGCCAATTAAAAGTATGAAACCGATGATGATAAAAACGGTTTTGCGTTTGTTTTCGGCAATTTGTTTATACATTTATTGACCTGTAGGCTGTTTAAAATTTAACTTCTGGCGCGTCTTTGACGGCAGATTTTTCGGACTCAGCGACATCATAATATTCGTAAACTTTAAAATGGCCAACCATATTATTTAATACATTATATGGGAACATTTTAACCTTGGTGTTGAATTCTTTGGCGCCGTTATTGTAGAAGCGGCGAGCGGCTTGAATTTTGTCTTCGGTGTCTTGGAGTTGGGTTTGTAATTCTTTGAAATTTTCGTTAGCTTTGAGTTCTGGGTAAGATTCGGCGATGGCGAAAACTTTGGAAAGAGCACCTTCTAAAGATTTTTCGGCTGCAGTGGTTGATTTGATAGACTTAGCGCTTAAGACTGCACTGCGTGCGGCGGTGACATCTTCGAAAGCGGTTTTTTCGTGTTTGGCGTAGCCCTTGACGGTTTCGACTAAATTTGGAATTAAATCGGCACGATATTTAAGTTGGACCGTGATGTCGCTCCAAGCTTCGCGCACGCGTTCGTTGAGCTTGACCAAACTATTGTAAGTGGAACATACAAGTATAATAAGTATTACCAAGATGATTAAAAGAATGATTGCTATTGTCATTATATTCTCCTATTTATAATATAATTATATCATAAATTTCTTGTTCTTTTTAAAAACTTTGTGCTATAATGTAGTTACGTAAGAGAGGTTCATATGTTAGAAATAAAAGGTCAGAAACGCAACCCGTTAGCTCCGTCCATCAGCATATCGGCGTTATTCAACTTGTCGAGTTTTCGTCATTGGCAGAGTGTGGTGGCAAACCAAAAAGAAATAAATTTTACGCGTGCAGATTTAAAACGCGATCGCAAGATTTTAGCAAAAGCGTTTTTGGAATTAGGCGTCAAAAGTGGTGATATTATTACGGTAAAAACCGGCCGTTCAATGTATCAAAATGTTGTAATATTTTTGGCGGCAAATAAAATTGGGGCGATTGTAGCATTTTTGGACGAAAAAACTACGCATGATAGTTTGATTCATTATTTGGATGAATTCGAAAGTTCGCTACTAATTACTTTTCGCAAGACGGCAAAGGGGATTAAAAAACTTAAAAAAGATGCCAAGACTGTTAAAAATGTAATTAATTTGGATGCGAATTTTGACGAAAAAAATTTCGAAGAAACAATTTTGGAAACTTTTATGCTCGGCAAAACGCCAATCACAAAAGTTGCTCAGAAATACACTGGGCATGTGCCGAAAAATATTTTTGCGGCCAAAAAAGAAGCACTGATTTCGTTCACTTCCGGCTCGACTTCTGGGCCTAAACCGATGGTATTTACAAACAAAAGTTTGATTGCATCGGCGATTTATTCGAAAGTCGCTTCAAACGTAAAAATGTGGGACAAAGAACTTCACACCTGGATGAGCTATGTAAAAATGGACTGCCCGTATGGTTTGGTGGTGTCGGTTTTGGCACCAATTTTGGGTGGTGGCGAAGTAATTTTTACGCCAGATATTGACGATAATAATTTGAATTATTATATTGGGAAAAATGCGAATACGATTTTTGGAATTCCGCATTTGTTGGAAATTTTGCCAAATAAGCTGGATAAATCAACTGATATTTCAGACTTAAAGATGTTTGCGTCTGGTGGTGAGCGTTTGGAAAAATCGGCCTCGCTTGCGGCAATAGAATTTTTCAAATCTAGGGGACTTAAAAATGTGAAAATAAGTAACGGATATGGCGTGGGCGAGGCGTTGGGTCTGATTTCTACGGCAGTGGGGACGGCGGCCTATAATCCAGATTCGGTGGGGCGAATTCCGGCTGGCGTTCACGTGATGGTTTTGAATGCCGAAACTGGCGAAGAATTGGATTTTGGTAAAACTGGTATTTTATACGTTAATGGAAAGCATATTTTGAGCCGTTATTTTAATCGCCCGGAACTCGACGAAAAAAAAATCATGACAATTCATGGGCGGAAGTTTGTCAAAACTGGTGATTTGGCTTATGTGTCTGAGGATGGATATATTACCCTAGTGGGGCGCGCGACATTCTTTATTAATAATTTACCGGCGAAGGTTTACTACGAGGTGGTGCGTGCTGCGGTGGCAAAGTCTGATTTGGTGAAAAAATGTTATGTAGTGAAGGGGCCAGATGAGAAGTTGGAATTGGCGCCTTATGCGTTTGTGGTTTTGAATGACGAAGTACCCAAAAACAATCACACTAGGCGCGAAATCGCAAAGACTGCGGCAAAAACTTTTTACTTAGGTAAACGTAGGATTACTTTGAAACCTTATGAGATACCACGCAAAATTATCTTTTTGGACGATCTACCTTTGACGCGTGCCGACAAGGTTGATTTTCGCAAACTTGAGCAGATGGCTAAAGAAGCTTAGCTGCCGCAGACTACGTTGTTGGCGTGGAGCCAGCCCTCTACGGAGCCGCCGTCCAGATATTCGCCAGTAGTTGGAGCAACACGAATGATGCCGCCTTCTTTGATATATTCGTCGATTGGGTCGGTGACCATGTATTCCTGATCTTTAGGGCCGAAATCGTTTTCGTTGACATATGTGACGATTTTTTGTAATAATTCTGGTGCCATGACGTATTTTGAAACATTAATAAGATTGGATGGCGCGTTTTCTGGTTCAGGTTTTTCGACTACGCCAGTTAATTTGCCGTCTTCAGCTGACAAAACGCCGTATTTTGAAACTTTTTCCAATGGAATTTCGACGCCTAAAATGGCGGACTCGTTTTTGTCGGCAGCTTTAATTAGTGTTTCGGCGGCAGATTCGCCGTTAGGATTCCAAATGAAATCATCGCCCATGAAGACTAAAACTGGTTCGTCGATTTTGTATTCTTCTACTACCATGGCGATAGGCACAGCAGTGCCGTATTTACCAGATGGGTCTTGGACGGAATAATGAATTGTGACGTCGTCTGGAAGAGTCTTGGCAAGAGCTAATCTATCTGACTTGCCGCGTTCTTCTAGATATTGATTTAAAGCTAAATTGTCTTTATAGAATTCTTGAACCTGGCAAGGCTCGACGTTGGAGATAATCATGTAAATATCTTTGACGCCGGCTTTGATTAATTCTTGGACAGAATAATCTACGAGCGGACGGTTGCCGACTGGAAGCATAGATTTTTCAATAATTTTGGTGATTGGAAGTCGCCTAGTGCCCCACCCAGCGACTGGTATAATAGCTTTCGTAATCATAATGCCATTATTATAACATAGGAAAACTGAAAAGGTTTAATTTTTGTAGATTTTTGCTGTTTCTTAGTTTGTTTCTTAACTTGTTTGCCCAGGATTATATTTTTATACATTGGCGGTTTGTTGTCAAAGTTTAGGTTAAAAAAATATCTCGTCCCCTGGCGGGGGCTACCAATTTTAACAAAAAATACCCTTTGGGCATTTTTTCTTGAAATTGGTGATCTCGGCGAGAGTCGAACTCGCGTTGCCGGGATGAAAACCCGATGTACTAACCGTTATACTACGAGACCGTATGATTATTATAGCAAAAATATTAGAAATTGCAAGAGTAAGTGTATTCTGCGTGGTAAGATTTATTATCGTATGGTGGGTCGGGGAAGAATTTGACGGTGGTGCTGGTGGTTTCGCAATTTTGGCTGAGAAAATCAGAATAGGCTGAATTGTAGGATAAAATTGTTTGGAGGCTGACGGCGGAAAAACCTTTTTCGTGGTGTTTTTCTAGTGAGGCGTAGGCTTCGCTGTCGTCTTGAACTGATTCGGAATCGAAAATGCTTTGATAAAAATAATTTTCGTAATAATTGGCGGCGGCGATGGTGATTTGGCGTTTGATTTCGTTTTCTTGACTGAGGAAAAATGAGCAAATTGTAGCAATAAGAACAACTACGATTGAAATAACTACAACTACCAACATGAATTTTTTAGCAAAAGATGACGGATAAAAAGCAAGGCGCAACCTTGAGGCGTGTAAATTGCGACTGTATTTGGCGCGGCGTGAGCTTTTCATATAAATATTTTAGCATAAGTTTTATAATGTGATAAGATATTAATATGAGCAAATTATTTAAACGAACAAAAATTTTAGCAACGATTGGGCCGTCGACGAATACGGCGGAAATGATTGAAGATATTATTATGGCTGGCGTGAATGGGTGTCGCTTGAATTGCTCGCATGGCTCAAATGAGGAACGTGATCAGCAGATAAAATGGATTCGCGCGGCGGCTGAAAAGAAGGGTCGCTCGGTGGCGATTTTGCAAGATTTACAGGGGCCAAAAATTAGATTGGGCATGCTGAAAAATAACCATTTAGATTTGGAAAAAGGTGATACTGTGACTTTGGAGTCGGCAGATTTTGAACACGACGGTGGACTGACGGTGCCGGTGCAATATAACCTAGCGAAGAAGGTTAAAATAGGCGAGCCGCTTACGATGTTTGACGGTAAAATCAAGGCTACAGTTACCGAGGTTTCCTCGGCAACTGCCATTAAGGTGCGAATTTTGAATGACGGTTTTATCATGTCGAAAAAGGGTTTGAATTTGCCGGATACAGATTTTGGTGGCGACATTTTAACAGAGAAAGATTTGGCAGACATTGAATACGGCGCGAATTGCGACTATGACTACGTGTCCCTGTCTTTCGTGCAGTCGGCAGAAGATATTTTGAAATTGAAACAATTGTTGCTTTCTTATGGCTCAACAGCCAAAGTGATTGCGAAAATCGAGACCAAAAAAGCGATTGAGTCGGAAGAAAAACTAGAGTCAATCGTAAAAGCGGCCGATGGAATTATGGTGGCGCGTGGTGATATGGCAGTAGAAGCTGGTGCCGAGGTGGTGCCGATCGTCCAGCGAAAGTTAATCGCGCTTTGTAGGGCGCACGCCAAACTTTGTATTGTGGCAACACAGATGATGAGTTCGATGGTGGATAGTTTGGAGCCGACGCGCGCAGACGTGTCTGATGTTGCGACGGCGGTGGTTCAGGGCGCAGATGTGGTGATGCTCTCTGATGAAACGGCGAACGGCAAGTATCCTTTGGAAGTGGTACAAGAGATGAAAAAGGTGATTTTGTATACGCAAAATCATTCGCGAATTGCACCGATGACTAAGCAGCCGGTGAGCGAGAAGTCGGAAATTTACGACGCGATTTCTAGCGCGGCGGCGCGTTTGGCAGAGAAAATCGACGCCGATGTGATAGTTTGTCAGACAGCATCTGGTGCGACGGCGGCAATGACGGCGGCGCAAAGGCCAAATTTGCCGATTGTGTCGGTGACTTACAATAAAAGGGTGGCAAACCAGCTGGCGTTGATTTATGCTAATACGGCATTCGTAAGGGAATATTCAGAGAATTTTGGTTATGATTTGGCAGTGGAGTTAAAAAAGAGCGAATATTTGCAGACTAAGGAAGGTAAAAAAGATTTAACGGCGGTGATTGTGTCTGGCGACAACGAAAAATCTGGCACCGACACGATAAGGGTGCGAAAAATTTA
>CAZEYN010000023.1:0-1348 GCA_964516075.1 uncultured Candidatus Saccharibacteria bacterium
CTTGTCGTTGGCAATCTCTTTCAAAACTTCCGCCACTCTCTGTTCATCCACCTGCGAATCAAAATTGACCTTAATCATTTTCCTCCTTTTTTATAATTATATCAAAAACCTATAAAAAACAAAATTGACTATCACCTCTGTATATAGTATAATTTAAATATTATGAAAATGTCAAAATCATTCGTCAAAACCTTGCGTAACGCGCCCAAGGAAGAAACAGCAACGAATGGCGCGCTTCTTACTCGCGCAGGCTTCATCCACAAGGAAATGGCCGGCGTCTACGACTATCTACCCCTTGGCATGATGGTCATTGAAAATATCAAAAACATCGTTCGCGACGAGCTCAATAAAATCGGCTGCGAAGAACTCTTTATGTCTGCCTTGCAGAATCCAGAACCATGGGAAAAAACCGGTCGTTTTTCAGACGAAGAAGTCGATATTTGGTTCAAAACCGAACTCGCCTCTGGCGGCTTGGCCGGTCTTGCTCCAACCCACGAAGAGCCAATTACCAACATGCTCAAAAATTACATTTCCAGCTATAAAGATTTGCCATTAGCAGTTTATCAATTCCAAACCAAATTTCGCAACGAAAAACGCGCCAAATCTGGCATTTTGCGTGGTCGCGAATTCTTGATGAAAGATTTGTATAGCTTTCACACTTCCGAAAAGGACCTAGACGAGTTTTACGACAAAGTCCTCGAGGCCTACAAAAAGATTTACGACCGTTTAGGCCTTGGCGACACCACCTTCCCAACCTTCGCCTCCGGCGGAATTTTCTCCAAATTCTCACACGAATTCCAAACTTTCCTCCCTGTTGGCGAAGACACAGTTTACTATAATGCCGACAAATCTATAGTCTTAAATAAAGAAATCATGGAGCCAAACATTCTAGAAGAGCTCGGCGTCACGCGCGACGAAATGACCGAAACCACCGCCGCCGAAGTTGGCAACATTTTCAAGCTGCAAACCAAATTCTCGGCACCGCTAGATTTGCGCTATTCCGACGAAAACAACGAACTTCAACCTATCTACATGGGCTGCTATGGTATCGGTATCTCCAGATTAATGGGCGTCATCGCCGAAATGTTCGCCGATGATAAAGGCTTAGTCTGGCCGGAGTCCGTCGCACCGTATAAGTATCACTTAATCGGCATCGACGCCAACGGCATCAAGGCCGCCGACAAACTTTACCAAGGGCACGAAAACGAATTCATCTACGACGACCGCGACGTTCGCCCAGGCGAAAAGTTCGCCGACGCCGACCTTATGGGCATGCCATACCGCGTGGTTGTCTCAGATAAAACTTTAGAGAAAGATTCCGTCGAAGTCACCAACCGCCAAACCGGCA
>CAZEYN010000023.1:1358-8965 GCA_964516075.1 uncultured Candidatus Saccharibacteria bacterium
ATCTTTTTTACGAGTTTGAGATTTTTCGACTCGCTGCACTCGCAACTTCGTTTTTGTATTTCTCAATCTGCTCGAGCCGCGCCGCAATCTCTTTTTTACCAATCTTAATCGCGCGCGCCAAAGCCAAATCATTCCCCATCGGCTCGAAAAACTTCAAATACTTTTCAAACTCCGCCTTAGATTTTATCATGTTCGCCAAATATCGCGGATAGCCATCCAAACTCTTATCGCCAGACATTTTCTTGATAAAATCCCAATTTTTGGTCATAAAATCAAACACTTTTTCCTTCGCGCGCGGATTGCGATACAAATAAATAAACAGATGCAGCTGGTCTTGCGGCTTTACAATTTTAATTTCCTTTAGCAAATCCACTACCTTCGGCAAAATCTTCTCGTCACGCGTTAAAGTCATCGCAAATAGCAAATCGGCTTTAATTTCTGGGTCCGCAACCTCTTGATATTTTTGCAAAAATTTCGGCATCATCTCTGGTTCCAAATAAATTTTCGCATCCAGCACGTCACTGCGAATTTCGGCATTAATTTTTGCCATATCGTCATCATACAAATCTGCCAAAGCGCGCAAATTATTTTCAGTTTCAGCATAAAAATCTAACGCTAACAAAATTTCGCGCAAGTTCAAAGTATTACTATCATCCGAACTTTTCGGTGTTAGACCAACTTCCGCCAGTTTAGCGGCCACCAACTCGCCCACGAATTTCTTAAAACTCTTCTCTTCTTTAGATTTAAACTCAAAATAAATCTTCAAATTCCCAATAATCGTCAAAATTATCCGCCAAACCGCCGCGCTATTTTCGTTCTTAAATTTCCCTACCAGCGGAATCAAAGTCGCCGGCGAAACAGCTCCAGCCCTTGCCAGTAAATCACGATCAATCAAAAGTCGCAACTTTTCTTCCAAGCCCAAATCACCAAATTTCGCCAAACGTTTTTCAAATTCATCGTTCATCAAATTCAGCACATAATGCCCGCTCATATCCTCGCGCACCTCTGGCAAAGGCCACTTGTCGTCCGTGAATTCACCGTCCAGCAAAAATCTTTGCTGCGCAAAATTATTACTTACGTCAACCACCGGATAACCAGGCTTATCAATAAACGCATGCATCATCTCGCCCACGTTAAAATCGGCATATTTGTCCAAACATTCCCACAAATTATCCCCCACCGTATTTTTATAAGCATATTTTTCAAAATATTCATGTATACCATCGCGAAACTTATCCCAGCCCATCAAGCGAATCAGCATTAGTATAAGTCGCGCGCCCTTTGAATACACAATCGCCCCATCAAACAGCGTCGCGATTTCCTCTGGACTATGAACTTCTTGGTGGACAGACTGCACATCCGAACAGGCGTCGCGCCTGAGCGCCGCCAAACAATCGCTGGTAAAGAAGCCTTCCCAAATATTAAATTCCGGGTAAAGCGCATCTACCGCGTAATATTCCATCACGCTGGCAAAAGATTCATTGAGCCACAAATCGTCCCACCACTCCATCGTCACCAAATTGCCAAACCACTGGTGTGAAAGCTCGTGCGCCACAGTCAGCGCCACGCATTTTTTGGTATCGAGCGTAGCATTTTTATCTGCCAGCATCATCGACTCGCGATAAGTCACCAGCCCCCAGTTTTCCATCGCGCCAGCGTCAAAATCTGGCAAAGCCACCTGTAGCAACCTTGGCAAAGGATATTTAACTCGGAAAGCATCTTCGTAAAATTCAATCGATTTTTTGGCTACCTCATTGGCAAATTTTAGAGCCTCGCGCGGATGATTTTTGGTGCCATAAGTCTCGATCAAAACCCCATCTTTAGTTTTATCGGAAACTTTGTTAAACTTGCCAATCACAAACGCCACTAAGTATGTAGACATCCGCGGCGTATTTTCAAATCTTGCAAATTTTGTTTTTTCGGTTGTTTTCTCGTAAACCAGCGCGGTATTTGATAATATCAAATCATCTACATCATCCACCGCTATCGACAAACTAAACACCGCCTTTGCCGCCGGCTCATCCACGCACGGGAAACAAGCCCTAGCATAATGACTCTCGAACTGCGTCGCAATAATCGCCTCATCACTGTTGTCATTCTGCTCGCCGCAGGCGCACGCAGTTGCGAGCGAAGCGGGTCGAAGAACCTCCAAAGACTCCTCGACTCGCTCAGAATGACAAATGTTGCAAGTCGAAAGATATACACCCAACATATTCTCATTCAATTTTCCGTCAAAAGCTATTGCAATCGACACGGTGCCAATACTAACCCCAGAAATCATCAAAGCCCCATCTGCAACCTTAAAGTCCTGCTCTTCCTCCCCAATCAAAACCGAGGCTACCCTCAAATTATCCGCCACATGAAACTTAACCACATCAGACTTCGCCTCGCCATCAACTACCACCAACCCAGAAAAAGTCTTCTCTGCCTTATGAAAAGCCAACTTAACAGTATAGCGCTCCGGCACAAAATAATCTAAAAATTTCTCCATAAACCTCCTATTTTAATTTTCGAAATCCAAAATTAGTGCAATTTTGCCACATCCGGCATCTTGGCACCCTTCAAAATCGGCTCAAGTTCCGCCTCTTCTAAAGTTTCGTGCGCCAAAAGTTCCTCTGCTAATTTATCTAGTACTGCCTTATTTGCTTTCAATACAGTTTCTGCGCGCTTAGCTGCCTCATCGGACAATAATTTAATTTCAGCGTCAATTTTTTCGGCGGTTTTTTCTGAATACGGCTTACCAGTGGTGATTGTATAATACCCAGAAGCCTCGTTTGGAAATACCAAGTTGCGAGTATTGGAACCCATACCCTCTTCAACTACCATTGACTTGGCCAATTCTGCCACATTTTTAAGGTCAGACGAAGCGCCTGTCGTCACCGCATCTTTACCAAAAATGATTTGCTCGGCAATTCGGCCGCCCATCGCCCGTGCCAAAATATCTTTCAGCTCATAAATACTCTTGTAGCTGCGGTCCTCCGGCGGCAAGAACCAAGTCACTCCGCCGGTCGCTCCGCGTGGAATAATCGTCACTTTATGTACCGGATCGGAGTCCGGCAACACATGCCCCACCACTGTGTGACCAGCCTCGTGATAAGCCGTCAACTTACGCTCGTGCTCGTTCATAACTTTGCTCTTACGTTCCGGCCCAATCGCAATGCACTCAAACGCCTCGGTAATATCGTTGTTCGAAATTGCCTTGTGACCCTCGCGCGCCGCTGTAATCGCTGCTTCGTTTGCGATATTTGCCAAATCTGCACCACTCGAACCAGCCGTTTTCTTGGCCAAAGCCTCTAAATCTACATTTTCTTCCACTGGTTTATTCTTAAAATGAACCTTCAAAATTTCCAACCTATCCTTGCGCTCCGGCAAAGTCACATTCACATGTCTGTCAAAACGCCCAGGGCGCAAAAGCGCCTTATCCAGCATATCCACACGGTTGGTCGCCGCCATCACAATCACACCAGAATCATTGTCAAAACCATCCATTTCCACCAAAATTTGGTTCAAAGTCTGCTCGTCCTCGCGCCCAGCACCACCGCGCGCATCGCGCTTGTGTGCCACTGCGTCGATTTCGTCAATAAAGATAATCGACGGCGCATTTTTCTTGGCCTTAGAGAATAAATCGCGCACGCGGCTCGCGCCCACGCCCACAAACATCTCGGCAAATTCCGAACCCGAAATCGAAAAGAACGGCACATCGGCCTCGCCAGCCACCGCGCGCGCCATCAAAGTTTTGCCAGTACCAGGGTCGCCAGCCAGCAGCACGCCACGCGGAATCTTGGCCCCCAACTTTTCATATTTTTTCGGATTTTTCAAAAAGTCTACAATCTCTGTCAAATCTTGCTTGGCCGCCTCGTTCCCCGCTACATCTTTAAACAAAACTTTCTTCTTATCCGGCCCATACAAACGCGCGCGTGATTTGCCAAAAGACATCGACTGATTATTCGCCGCGTTCGCCTGCTTCATCGCCCACATAAAGAATATTGCAATCGCCACAATCGGCAGAATTGTCAAGAGTACATCAAACACCACGCCCCAAACATCGGTCTCTTCCTTGTATTCAATCACTGGATATTTGGATTCGCACTCGGTCAACTTATCGCCCTCCAAGCCATCGCAATGCGCCACCAACCCCTGATCATACAAAGTTCCAGAATTATCCTTCATGGAAGTTTCCGTTGGTTGGTCATTGTTTTTCAAGGTAATATCAAGCGTATTGCCCATCACGGTAATTTTGGCAATGTTGCCGTTAGGGTCGTTCGCGCGCTTAATCACGTCAGAAATCGGCACCTCGGTCTTTTCAGCCTGTCCACTTTCCATCCCGGAAATCAAAAACACGCCCAAAAAAATCAACAAGCAAGTCAGTATAATACTTCTAACCAAATTCGACTTGTCATTTTTGTTTGGTTTGCCAGTTGTGTTATTAGTGATTTTATCCGTCACCGTTTCCTCCTTAATTTCTACCGAAAACTAATAATGTTAAACTATAGATATAAATATACCAAACAATCTCCCAAAAATCAACCGCTCACTTGTCATTCTGCTCGCCGCAGGCGCACGCAGTTGCGAGCGAAGCGAGTCGAAGAATCTCATTCCTGGAACAATTGAATATTCATGGTGAAAGATACGGAAGACGGAAGGGCAGAAACACTAGAACTACTGAGCCACACAACGGACTGAATAGCCGCTGCCGGCATCATTGCTGCCCTGAGGATACACGCCGGACGAATAGAAGACGAGGAGATCCGCGTAGCCATTGCCATTCGCCGTAGACGACCAATAGAAGCCACTGGAGCCAACAAGGTTGACCGACTTATTATAGCCGCCAGCGCGCGGAATATAGAACGGGCCTGTCGTGATATTTGATTCAGTAATACTGGCTTGGTTAACTAAATAATACCAGCTCTTGCTGCCTACCTGTGTATAGCCACTATAGGGAAGGCGCCAACCGGCCGGGCAGATAGATTGGGGAGCTTCGTCGTCATTATTCATATTACTGGCATTTGAGCCAGCTGTAGCAGCATACCAGTTATAATAATTGCCTTGATGATAATGTAGGTCCGTGCTGTCCGAGGCGAGGCTGGCGGCAGACGTGGCAGAGCCGGTACCACTAGGAATATAATTGTTTCCGGGATCGTATGATTCTGATGCGTCATAGCTACCATTCCATGTTCCCGTAGCTGTATAGGTTGAGGCATTGATTTGCCAGCTACTTTCAACATCCGAATCGCTTGATGTAAGGGTGGTCCCCGAGACTAAATCGTAGTCTAGGTTTTGAGTCATCCAGCAGTTACCATCCGCAAGTTTTGTTACCCAGTATGTTTTGCTATCACGAGTGTCTATAAGTTGTTTAGTATCATTTTCGGATGCATTAGAACAAATGCTAGAAGTCATTTGTTGCATATTGGTTATACCGCCAAATATTACTGGTGGCACCTTCGCCACCGCATAAAAAGTAATGGAATTAGTATAAGCCCCAGCACTCATACTAGACCCAGCATTAGCACCAATTTTAAATTGTGTAACAGCAGAACCACCACTTGGCATAGTGTCTGTATCTGCTAGAATCTTAGCATCGCTACTGGAAACCGGCAAGCCAAGATAATCACTCCAGACGCCACCACTACCTGTAAGGACCTTATACCCCCATTTTCCAGACGTAAGCGAAGATACACCGCTGCCAGAAGCATCCACAATGGTAAACCCACCACTAATACCGCTGGCTGTTAAATCTGAACTTGCAGTAGCCATTTTAGCGCTTAAGGTATATCCCGAAGAAGCATTGGTGGAAACCGTAATGTTTACCACGTTACTATCTGCGCTGTTGCCCGGCACAAGCTCTGGAATAGTAATATCGCCACTAACAGATAAGTTTATACTATCTGTAATTTCAAAGCCAACATTGGCACTGCCTTCATAGGTGATTGCTGACGCGCCAAACGTATTTACAACCGCACCCCCAGCCAACCCCAAAACCACAACAAAAACCGCCCCTTTCAAAACTTTAGTCCTTGCTACTTTTGCCATCATCATTCTCATGTATTTAGTTTATGCTAATTCTAGTATATCACATTTTTTTATTTTGCAACAAAAAATTGTGACTAACCAGCAAAAAAAAGAGAGGCCATTAAAACCTCTTTAGGTGGTCTGGGTGACAGGACTTGAACCTGCGACCTCGACTTCCCAAAAGTCGCGCGCTACCAACTGTGCTACACCCAGACGCACCCCTATTATACCACAAAATTATTTTAAAATAAAGTTTTATTCATAAACCGGCAAATCATCCGGGAACGAATCAAAATCTCCCTCGCCAAAATCATCATCATACCCAGCCGAGCCATACGGATCATATCCTAACTCCGCCAAAAATCGCGACGGCATATTATAACTGGTATTCCCAAACGAAAATCGCGACGCCGCATAAGTCAAAAACAGTTTCCGCATCGCCCGGGTCATTCCCACATATGCCAACCTACGTTCCTCCTCCAAATTCGCATCATCCCCACTTACCCGCGCATTCGGAAATAACCCCTCTTCCATCCCTACCATAAACACCACCGGAAATTCCAAACCTTTCGCCGCGTGCAAAGTCATCAAAGTCACCGCATTCGCCCCAGATTTTTCGTCCGCCGATGACATCAACGACGCGTCCGCCAAAAATTCATCCAAACTCTCGTAATTCGCCGCATTTCCAGCCAAAACCTCTAGATTCTGCATTCGCTCATCACTACTCGGCGTTCCATCATCGCATAATTTTTTAAAATCAAAATACTCAATCACTCGGCGCACTAGCTGCTCGTTAGTAGAAATTTTTTCGGCTTCCTTCAAAAACCCCACCAATTTGCCCAAGCCATCTTTCGCTTTTTGCGTACTCAAAACATCCGCCAAATCGGCGTCAAATAGCGGTTTCTCGCCACCCACCGCATCCACAGTCATCAGAATTTTATTCAAACTCGCCTCGCCAATACCAGAAAGCACATTTCCCACCACGCGCGTCAAACTCACTTTATCGCGCTGATTTTGCACCAGCTTTAAAATCGCCAAAACATCTTTTACTTCTTTTCGGTCATAAAATCGCACCCCGCCCACAATCTTGTACGGAATATGTAAATTAATAAAAATCTTCTCAAAATTATACGATTGCGCATTCGTGCGATACAAAATCGCAAATTTCGAAAACCCAGCGTATTTTTCATCCGTAAAATCATCCTGCAAACTCAACTTTAGAATCTTCCGCGCCACAAAATTTGCCTCAGCCGTTTCATCACGCAAACTCTCAATTTCCACCGGCTCGCCATCACCCAATTCCGTAAACAAAATCTTGTCCGTGCGCTTCGAATTTTGATTAATAATTTTTTGTGAAGCCGTCAAAATATTTCCCGTCGAACGATAATTTTGCTCCAATTTCACCACCTTCGCACCCGGGAAATCACGCTCAAAATTCAAAATATTCGTAAAATCTGCCCCTCGCCACGAATAAATCGACTGCCAATCATCCCCCACCACGCAAATATTTCGCCGCCCATTCACTAACAGCCTTACAATATTATATTGCACCACATTCGTATCCTGATACTCATCGATCAAAATATGTTCAAATTTTT
>CAZEYN010000024.1:0-8708 GCA_964516075.1 uncultured Candidatus Saccharibacteria bacterium
AAATAAACCTGTTAGCATTAAGATGCCTCCTAATACTAGACTTGCGGAAAAATTACGGAAAAATCTGCAATTGCGACAATTGTTGCAATTATTATTCTTGCCAAACAAAAGTGCTGCGCCGGCAAAATAACTAGGCTTCGCATTGCTGGCGCAGTTCTGTTGGGGGCTCCCAGAATTTTTAGTATTACCTTGCAAAGCTGAGTTCATAGTATCATTATAGCATGGTTTTTTAAAAATGTAATGGTTTTTTGGGAAATTTTTCAACCTAAATTATTTAGTATCCCAACGCTCAATCGCAGCCGCAATCACTTCTTTAGCTTCATCCAAGCCAAAGAAGCCTTTTACCTCTGTAGAACCAGGTTTCTTCAAATCTTTGTAGTGGTTAAAATGGAACTCAATTTGCTTCAAAGTTTGCTTTGGCAAATCTTCCAAAGAATTGTAGCAATCACCATTGTTGCGGTCGTCGGCCGGCACACAGATGATTTTATCGTCCACCTCGTCGCTATCCACAAATTTCATCACGCCCAAGACCTTAGCCTCCATCCAAATTCCGGTGGTCAAAGGCTGGTCGGTAATCATCAAAACATCAAGCTCGTCACCGTCCTCGTCCAACGTCTGCGGAATAAAACCATAGTTGCAAGGCTTGGCAAAGGACATTGGCTCAACGCGGTCAAGCATAAAGCAAGCACGCTCCCTATCCCATTCGATTTTATGATTCGAACCAGTTGGGATTTCAATTACCACATTAAGTTTACCATTTTCATAATCCCCCGGGGTCAAAACTTTGTTAAAGTCTGCCATATTTCTCCTTTCTATTTTTCCCTATTATACCACAAAATCACATCATTGCCTTGTTGCGACCTTTATTAGCGCCAAATTTCTTCGCAGTAACTCGTCCTCAACTTTTACCCTTTTCACTACGTCAAGCTCCGCCGTTGTCATAAACCGCAACATCTTAATTTCGTCCGCGCCAAATTCCCCACTCAACTTCTCTACAAAAGCGCCCTGAATACTATCAAAATCATATCTAGTATCCTCCTTCAACTTTTGCCCACTTTCATCGCGATGCAAGTTCATCTCTTCGCCTAGCGCCCTCGCCACATTCAGCAAAAACCAACTCTCCACCAAAACCAAATTCGTGCCATTATTTAAATTCCGCAAACATTGGTCCACAATATCAAAATATTCCGCACTGTCCGAATTTTCCGCCACCTGGTTAATTTTTTTCAAAATCGCCCCAGCCAGCTCCATCTTACCAAAATCACTCAAAATTTCACCGTAATATTTTAGCATCTTCGCACTGGTCACAATTCCAAATTCACTTTTACCCCTGTGAATCACAAAATCCGTGAGCGAAAAAAGCTCCACTCCGCCAGCCAATTTCGATTTAGACTTGCGCGCCCCCTTAGCTATCGCCGTAATTTTACCGCTCGGCGTGATGATATTTAAAATTCTATCCGCTTCGCCATAATTAGTTCGCCGCAACACATAACCAAAAGTTTTTAAATCTTTATCCAGCGTATTTTTCGACATAACTACGAATTTCCTGTGGCACCATCGTGTCCTTATTTAAAACTCCCACCACATTATATTCTTGCAAATTTTCCAATTTAAACTTCAAAGACGAAACTATCACCACCGGAATTTTCGCCGTATCCGAATAAGTCATCATTTCGTTCAAAAAAGTAAAAGCATCTGGCCCATCCAGCAAAACATCTAGAAAAATCAAATCTGGCAGCGTGCCATCAGCAATTTTACCCATCGCCTCAATCACGTTCGAAAAAATCTGCGTTTCTTTTTTACAAGCTTTCGCCACGCATTCGGCCATCACTCTGTCGTCATCTATTATAAAAATCATAAATCAAACAAACTCGCCTGCTTAGAAATTGGTAATTCTACATAAAAACTTGTGCCGTCGCGATGTCTCACTGCACCCACATTGGCATTCATATAACGCGAAAACCTTGAAGCAATAAAAAGCCCCAAACCACTCGAACCAGGCCGCATCGCAATCGAAGTCGGCTTGGCAATCCAACCCCGTTTCATCTCTTTCCACACATCCATCGGCAACGCTGGTCCATAATCACGAATTGTAATTTTTACCTTATCGTGGAAATCTTTTACCACAAGCTCGGCGCGCGTTTCATCACCAGAATAGTGCATCGCGTTCAGCAAAAAATTATAAATTACACTATGTAAAAGTTCCCGATTCGCGGTCACCAGTCGCGACCTATTAGAATATTTGATAAACAAGTCCCGCTTATTGCACGTAAACAAATAGCTTAACTCGCGCGTCACTTCGTCACAAACCGTGCGCACCGCCACCGGCTCCATCTCGAACAATCCATCGTCCAACCGACGCATCTTAATCAAATCATTCACTTGCCTAATCGCTCTGTTAGATACACTCACCATTTCGCTGCGAATATGCTCGCCGCCAGTATCCATTTCGTCAAAAGACAAAGCCAATTGCCTTAGCACCGCCAGCGGCGCCTTTAACTCATGCGCCACCACCAAAATTCCGTCGACCTCCTTATCCATACCCCCATTATATCATAACTATTCGTTAAAGGTGACGGTGCCAAGCAACTTATCGAATTCATCTTTGAACGACACGCTGTCGGTTTGCAAGATCGCTGTCTTGTCGCGAATTTTGAAAATCACAATAAAACCATTTAAATCTGTATCCGGAATTGTACCAGTGTAGCGATTTGCCGTAATATTACCATTAGCGCCAATCGTCACAGACTCCATCGTTAAGTTGGAATCTTTTTGATTCATTTCTCTTTGGTATTCTTCCGTCACCTTGGACATTTCCTCGTCCCTTATGATTACTCTTAAAGCGTTTATGGTTTCCTCGTCCACGGTATCTACTTGTATAGGGTTCAAGTAAGCATTAAAATCACCGCCCTCTATTGCCGATTTCTCGATATATACGCTCCAAGTTTTAGGATACTCAAAAGTCAACTGGCCGTAATCTGTTGGTCCTGAAAAAGTATTGTAAGGATATTTTTCTCGCTCCAAAAATTCCGCTTCCATTTTGGCAGCTTGTTCGTCTTTTGCCTCGGCCACCGCAACTTCGATTTGGCCATCAACATCACTTTTGACCTCGTTATATTGTAGCGTCATCCAAATAAACAAGCCGATAAATGTCACCGCAATCAAAGAAACCACGATTATCGCGATAATTTTAATTAAACCAGAGTTATCTTTCGCTGGCGTAGGCGCCACCTGAACTTGCTGCACCATCGGCATTCCATTTTGCGCTACAGGCTGACTATTTTGCATTGGCGGCATCTGATAATTATCCATAAGTTTATTATAACATACTTCCTTTATTTGCTAAAATCTTTTTGCAAAACCTCGATCTCGTTTTTCAGTTCGTCCAAATCTTTTTCAATTTCTTTGGCCAACTTCACGGCATTTTTGTATTTTGAAATCGCCTCTTCTAGCTTGAAATCATCCGAATAAAACCATTCAACCTCACCATCCAATTTGGCAATTTTTTGATTTAAATTATTTTTTTCGTTCATATTTTCCTTTCTTATCGTTTATGAATTTCTTTGACTTCGGCGTCAATTTCCTGCTCTTGTGTTGTAATTTTTACAACACTTCCTAAAGCAATTTTCCCAGATAAAATCGCATACCCTCGTTGTAAAACTTTTTCCGGGTTTAGTGCCTCCAAAAGTTTTATCTTTTGCTTCAGTATATTTTCAAAATTGGTGGTTTCCCCCTGTATTTTCTGCGACAATTGTTGTATTTTTGTTTCAGCTTCATTTCGGGCTTGCTCAATTTTTTGTAGCAAAGTTTGGCGCATTACCTTTTCTGCACGCGCCAGCTTGGCTTTTTCCTCTTTCTTATCGCGCGTCAAAAATTCCGCCGCATTAGACGGAGTCGAAGCGCGCACATCCGCCGCCAAATCGCAAAGCGATTCGTCCACCTCATGCCCAATACCAGTTATTACCGGAATTTTCGAAGCCGCCACCGCGCGCACCAACTTTTCATCATTAAACGCCGCCAAATCGTCCGCGCTTCCGCCACCGCGCAAAATCGCAATCGCCTCTACGTTCCCATGCTCGTTAAAATATTCCAAAGCCTTAATAATTTGATTCGGCGCATCCAACCCCTGAACTTGCGTATGCGCCACTATAATTTTCATTCCACCCCATCGCGTATTCACAATTTTAACAAAATCTGCATACCCTGCCGCCTGCGTAGAGGAAATCACTCCTAAAGTATTTAAATCGTTAGAAATTTTACGCTTTTTTTCTGGCGTAAATAGACCCTCTTTATCTAACTTCTTCTTCAAAAGTTCATACGCCTTTTTCAAACTGCCCTCACCCACTGGCTGCACCACCGTTACAGTCAAAGAAAATTTACCCCATTTCGTAAGTTTTGGCGTACCCCGCACCACCACCTTCATCCCATCTTCCAAAGGCGTTCGCAAATTCCATAAAGTCATAAAACAACTTACACTCGACTCCTCATCCTTAATATCAAAAAACACCCACTTTCCCTGGTTCACTTTGTAGCTTGCCACCTCCCCCTCGATCATAATTTCATGAAAAGCATAATCCAAACTTTGGTTGACTAAAACCACGAATTCGGTCGGAGAAAGCCTAGGCGCTTCGCTCATTTTTCTTGCCCTTAATCGCCAAATAATACGGCAAAGAACCAGACAGAATCGTAAATAGCAAAGTTATTATTCTAGTCATTACAGTTACAATGGTCGCCGTCGCAAAATCAACCCCCAGCGCAATCATCGTTCCGGCCATACCTAATTCATACAACCCGTAAGGGATAATTCCATCAAAGACCGACCCAATCGCTTCGCTAATCAAAATAATCGGCAAAAGTTCCGGCCGCCCTAATGATATCGCCACCAACCAATAAGCCCCAATTTCGCAAAAACTATAAATCACACCCCAAATCATTGGCTTTGTCAAAAACTTTTTGTTCTTTTTAGCTGTTTTTACACTAACGTGTATATCTTCAAAATATCTCTCTATTTTTTCATGGCGAATGACTTGTTTTTTACGCCCAAAAGTCAAAATCTTGCCGCCAAAATTTGCAATTTTCTCAATTATTTTAGCGAATTTTTCAATACGTTTTTCGGTGCTGGCCACATAAATCACAAAACTCAAAAATAGCAAAACCCCAAAGTTCATCAAAAGTGCTACTGGAATTATCCACTTGGTTTCATCCAGTATCATATTCAAACCCAAAAGCACAATAATAGCAACTAGTGCTTGCAGATAATTTATCACCGTGGTCACGGCATAACGAAACACATACAAAAAACTCGTCTGCCCAGCCGACACGCCATGTGGCCTTAAACGATAAGTTAAAAACGCCAGCCCGCCAATGCCACCTACCGGAATCGCTCGGTTCACAAAGTTCAACTCCGTCGAAATTCGCAAAATCTCTTTATTGCTAAACTTTTCAACATTTTTCTGCGCATGCAAATAAGAGAAAAAAATCTGCCCACAAGCAAAATACATAAATAATTGCTCCGGAATCAAAAGCAGCAAAATAAACACATCCGCATCTTGCAAATGGTTTAAAGTGTCCAAAATATCCGGCCAATTTTGATAGATTACATAGCCCACCAAAACCGCTGTCAAAATCAAAATTACCACTCGCAATGAAATTTTCACTGGCTTTTTGTCAGTCATAACTTATATTATACCATAAAAAAATCTGCCTTTAGGCAGCCTGATTTTCTAAATATTATTGAATAATTAGTTCGGAGACGGATCCTGTCGCCATATTCCATCCCCACAAAAATTTGCAAGCAAAGTTTTTGCGGGACACCCGAATATGGCACCACCCGTCTCTGAAAACTATAAATTATTCAATAATATTTAGCGAACTTCTACGCGTACTCTTGGTAAACTTTTACCAGAAAAATGAGTTTTCTTGGTTTTGACAAAAGTCACCACGCCATCTTTAGCGGCATGAATCGTAAAGTTGCGTGACATATAAGTGCCAGGACCAGCAATTTTAGTCGCACCAGTTTGACGAACCAAAACTTCACCATTCTTGACTTTTTGGCCACCAAAACGCTTCACGCCTAAACGCTGACCAGCATTGTTATGGATATTCTTGGCGGTACCGCCAGCTTTTACATGTGACATCTACTTTTTCCTTAAAATTAATATATCTCTTGCCACGATTTGCTTATCACGATGATAAATAAGCCCCTCGCGTGTCTTATTACTTACATTATACCCCAGTTTCTCGATTTCGTCAACAATTTTTAGGCGTTCGTATCTGCCGTTTTCACGCAACCATGCTGGCGCCGCCACCACCACTGGTGTATTTGATTCAATTTGCCCACTCAAATTCTTCAAAAACCCCAAAATTATCGCCACACACTCCTGTTTTTGTTCTTTCAACTTAATCTCGACTGGCACTTGCGACATCGGCTTGCCCAAATACCCCTCGCAAGCCACTGCATCAATTAGCCCCTGCCACTTGAAATTCGTCGCATCACCTTTTTCCACCGAAATATGTTCTTTCTCGACACGCTCGCTCTCGATTTCGCGGCAAAGCCAATCTAAATTCTTTTGCGAGTATTCCACCATCCGCGCATCAATATCGGTACCATAAGCCGAATAGCCCAAAAGCAAAGCCTCTTGCAAAACCACCCCAGTTCCACAGAACGGGTCCAAAACTCGTGCCCCACCAGGCAACGGCCCACACAAATTTATTAAAATCTGCGCCAATTTTGGCGGCAACATGCCAACTTTGGCGTCGCGCGCCGGCCGTTTTTGATCACGCCGCGCATAAGCGTCAATATCTTGCACGCCCACCACCTTAAACCACTCGTTATTAAACTTAATTAGCTCAACTTTGCGCGGATTACGTCCAGACAAACCGTTATGTAAAGACGTGGCAGTTGACAAACAAGCATCTTTGTTTTCTACCACCCGCACGCTACGCCCATGTCGCACCAAAATTTTCTTTAGTTTAAGCGCCTCTTGATTTGCCAACTCCCTGGTGGCTTTTTTAGAATAATCACTTAGCCCCAAAGTCAATTTCCCCTCTGGCAAATTTTGCAAAAATTCCAAAGGAGCAAGCTCCAACTTTTTGGCAACTTTCAAACTCCCGCCCAGTCTGTTAATGTCCACAAAATCACTTTCGAACACTGCCAATTCTGGCGCCACTTGTTTTACGTTGTCAAAAAGCGCTTCAAGCTCTGCCAAAGAAATTTCCGCTTGCCTACCCAAAACTGCTAAATATTTCATTTTGCAATCAAAAACTTATTTTTACCCTTCTTTACAATTGCAGTCTGCTCAAGTGTAATTTCTTCTGTGACTTTTACGCCATTTACCGAAATCGCCCCTTGCTCTATAAATTCGCGTGCCTTTTTCTTGGACTCAGCCAAGCCATTTTCTACCATTGCATCTACCAAATTAGTACCAATTTTGACCATTGGCAAGTATTCTGCAAATTCCAAAATTTCGTCTGCACTAAAATCAGCAAAATTAGTTTCTTTACCAAACAATAATTCTGTTAAATTCTCTACAGCTTCGGCATTTTTAACACCATGAACTACGCTTGTAACGCCCTTCGCTAGAGCCTTCTGCGCAATACGCTTCTCTGGCGCTTCTTTATGTTTTGCTAAAATTTCCTCAATTTCTTCTTTCGACAAAATCGTGTAAATTTTAATCAAATATTCCACAGCCTCGTCTGGTTGGTTAAGCCAGAATTGGTAAAAATCAAAGATTGGTGTGTAATTGCCAGAACCGTTATCAGAGCTAGCCAGCCAAATTGCATTACCCTCGGACTTACCAAACTTACGGCCAGTCACAGGGTCGATAATTAGCGGTGTCGACCACACGTCCGCATCGCCGCCCTCTAACCTGCGAATCAAATGAATGCCAGAGGTACAGTTACCATATTGGTCCGCCCCACAAAGTTGCATATTTACACCATAAGTGCGATACAAATGCAAGAAATCATAACCCTGAATCAAAGTGTAAGAAAATTCCGCATACGAAATCCCCGAGCCACCATCACCGATACGATTCTGCACAAATTGTCTATCTAGAAGCTGTGTCATTGAAAACGCCTTGCCAGTCTCGCGCAAGAAGTCCAAATATTTCATATCGCGGAACCAGTCGAAGTTATCAACCATCGTTAATTTTGGCGTTTCACCGCCTTCACTCTCGTCACCAGACGAAATTACTCGCTCAATTTGTTCGCGAATACACTTTTTATTATGTTCGATTTCGTCTAAAGATTTCAAATCGCGCTCGCCGTTTTCCTTAGGGTCACCAATTTGCCCAGTTGCACCACCAACCAACAAATACGGCTCATACCCATGGCGAATAAAGCAGGCACACATCATTGCTGCCGCCAGGTTACCGATTGTTAAGGAATCTGCCGACGGATCTGCGCCCCAATAAAATTTCTTTACCGCGCGCGTATCCAAATCTGCTGGATTTTCAATTGTTGTTTCGGCTTTGAAGCCACGATAAATTAGTTCTTCTGATAATTTCATACTCTATATTTTACCATACTTTTGATTTTTAAGGAAAAAATCACCTTTTTATGAAAAACCAAAACCTTATTTTATAATTTCGTCGATGATTCCGTATTCCAAAGCTTCTTCGGCGCTCATCCAGTTGTCGCGGTCCATATCTTTTTCAACCTGCTCCAACTTTTTCCCAGTATTTTTAGCAAAAATATCGCCAAGGCGC
>CAZEYN010000025.1:0-8705 GCA_964516075.1 uncultured Candidatus Saccharibacteria bacterium
CGCAAGCCAACAGAAGCAGATTTGAGGTTAGGGACTTCTACGCCGATTAATTGGGTGCCCGGGATAGGCGCCTCGATGCGGACGGTTTTGGCGGCTAGATTATAGGCAAGCTCTTTGTCACGGGCGGAAATTTTAGAGAGGTTGACACCGGCAGGAGCGCGCATAGTGTATTGAGTGACGCTAGGACCAACGTTGGCACCTTCCATTTCGACGTCGATGCCGAATTCGGCAAAGGTGGTTTTAATGATGTAGGCGTTTTGCTGAATGTTGCCGGCGTCGGCTGGAGATTGTTTTTTCTCTAGTAAATCGAGAGTTGGCATTTTCCAATCTGGGTCGGAGATAGCAACGAGGGCCTTTTCTTCCTTAGGTGGCTCTGGGGCTAGGGTTTTAGCTGGTGTTTTATGCAATAAACTGCCACGCTTAACTGGTTCCGAATTGAGCTCTGAGTTAACTTTGATTTCGAGAGAGCCGAGTTTTTTGTTGTTTTCTGCAGGCTCTGGAGTGTTATTGGTAATTTTTTCCTTGTGTTTGGCGGCGTTTTTTGTGCCTTTAAACAAAGTGACTGGGGAAATCTGTAAGATGAAAACCGTGGTAATGAAAATGAAGACGACGTAAATAAAGATAACAACGCCCTGACTAAGGATGTTGGTCATGATTGAATTGAGGAAATCACCGACTATGCCACCGTTTTGCCAGATGGCGGCGATGCCGGAAATCCAAATGATTTCGAGAAGGCTGGCGATATAGACCGGAACGGCGACGCGATTATTATCGCTGCGAAGAATTTTGATGGCGAGGTAAATTAAGAGGACTGGGATAAAATAGGCTGCAAGACCAATGATATTTAGGAAGGATTGATGGATTTCATTAAGAACTGTGCCACCCTGACCAAACCATGTGATAACGAAAAACAAGGCCAACGTAATCATAAGAATTGCTACGGTTTGACGCCAGAAACCACCTGGAAGCTCGTGCTCGACTGGAGCTTCTTTTTTGGAACGTTTTTTGGTGTGTTTTTTAGTGGTTTTACGCTTTTTGGTAGCCATAGTTTGATTATAGCATATAAATAGAAAAAGCACAAGGGGTATGGGGGTGGTTGATTTTTGAAATATTTGTGGTAAAATGAATCTAGCGTTAGGCTGTCGCCAAGTGGTAAGGCAACGGGTTTTGGTCCCGTCATTCGCAGGTTCGAATCCTGCCAGCCTAGCCATTTTTTTTGTTTTTATTATACAAAACGATATAGTTCTTCGTTGTGGAATTGCCAAAACTTCTGAGATAGTAATCGCCATATTTAGTGTAACCTTGAGGAATGCTATATGTGTTCATCCCGGATGACGAGATGGAACTGCATTTAGATTTAGCGACTGGTTTTTGGAAGAAATGCTCCAACAAGCCTCTTTGGTGCCGCCGGCGCCTTGACTATGCCAAGAAGTAGAGCCTGAACCATTACCAACATAATATTTAGCACCGGTGGGGGAGGTTGAAACTGCAGAAACTGGGCATTGTAAGATACCAGTAAATACAAAATTAAAGAATAAAAATATCAAAAAATCTTGAGAGGTTTTTTGAATAAATTATTCTGTTTCAGCCTCACCAAAGTCATCCCAGCAGAGTGAGTACCGCGAGGGAAATGATAGCGACCAGTTGAAGCTTGGAGCTGTTATTCTCTGGAGCTGGTTGCGGCTGTGGGGTTTTTACGTTTTGCATAAATTGTTGTTCAAAATTTTCATTATTTATAAGCCTATCGTAACATAGTTTTAAAAAAATATGCATTATTCATTTTGTGATATAATTAAGAGATGATACGGATAATTGCTGGTGGGAAGAAACATTTGAATTGGGTCGAAGAGGCCTGCTCGGAATACGAGAAGCGCTTGCGGAAGCCTTATGAAATTAGTTGGGAATTTGTTAATGAAGAAAAACTTTTGAAGCGGCTGGAGAATTGGCCTTTTTCGGGGCGCGAGTTTGTGATTTGCTGCGATGAGCGTGGAAAAAATATATCATCAGATGAATATTCTCTCTTACTTTCACGCGCTTTTTTGGATAGTAAGGACGTGGTGATTTTGATTGGCGGGGCTTATGGATTTGATAACACGGTGCGAGCGCAAGCGGATTTTGTGTGGAGCTTTTCTAAACTGGTTTTTCCACACCAGATTGCGCGGCTAATAGTTACCGAGCAAATTTATCGCGCAAGCGAAATTCAAAAAAGTAGTAAGTATCACCACAAATAATTAGTTTTGCCTCTGTTTATCTAATTCATCCATGCGCGCTTTGATTTTTTCTATTGTGGCTGAAATGTCTTTTTGATCTTTAATTTTATAGATAACACCAATTGGAATTTATTCCTTAGGTAGTGCCCCGTCGTAGAATTTTACACCATCAGTGCTGATCGCGTATTTACTGGCGAAATTTTTGTCTCTGGCGAGCGAGAGTGCGCCGTAATTATTACCGTGCCTTTCGTGCCCAGAGGTGGAAAGGCCTCTTTGGCCGACTTCGTCGATATTATCTAAGTATAATCTTTCGCCGCGCCATAAGGTTTGTGGCACACCGTTGATATCTGGTTCGGTTCCGCTCTCTACTTCTTCTAAAGATTCTTCCCATGATTCAGTCTGGATGTTTGCCGGCAAATTTAACATCCGACAAAGTATCTCACTCGGTTGATTGATTTTGATGTTTCGTTGCTCAAGGATTCTGGAGTATTCATAATTATATTTTAACATAGTTTTTAATTCGAAAAAATTATTCACGGTGTGATATAATTAAGATATGAAAATACTCGGAATTGAGACCAGTTGCGACGAGACGGCGGCCGCGGTGGTGGAAGACGGCGTGACTATTTTGTCTAATGTGGTGGTTTCACAGATTGATATCTTTGCAGCGTATGGCGGGGTGATTCCAGAGGTGGCGGCGCGGTCGCACTTGGAAGCTATGATGCCGGTGATACACAAGGCGCTTTCTGATGCCGATTGTTCTTGGGATGATATTGATGCTATTGCGGTGACTCATGCGCCAGGGCTGCTTGGTTCCCTTTTGATTGGGACTTTGACGGCTCGAACTTTGGCTATTCTCTATGATAAGCCGCTTTATGCCGTGCACCATTTGAAGTCTCATATTTATGCTAATTGGCTAAATGGTAGCTCGCAGGTCCTGGCTGAACCTATTTTTTCTACAGCCGGACTTGGAATTTCGCAAACGTCATACGCTGGGATGCCGGCAGAACCGCCACAGAGTGGCGAACCTGTCGAGTCCGTCAGGAATATACGTTTGCGAAATTCCAAATCATTTCACGCTGTAGAAAAAATAGGTTCAGCTACCCGCTATTCTCCAGATTTTCCCCTGTTGGCTCTGGTAGTTTCTGGGGGACATACACAGATTTTGTATATGGATTCGCATAATCATTTTGAGATTATTGGGACTACCCGGGATGATGCAGTGGGGGAGTGTTTTGATAAAGTGGCAAAGATTTTGGGGCTTCCTTACCCTGGTGGGCCTAGTATTGCGGCGGCGGCTTTGGATGGCGATGTTTCAAAATACAAGTTACCTCATCCTAAAACTTCTGGACTAGATTTTTCTTTTTCGGGGCTTAAAACTGCGGTTTTGCGCGCAGTGCAGAAGGAATTGGGCTTGCCGATTTCGCACCCTAGCCATGATCTAAAAAACCATCTAACAGAGGCACAGGTGGCAGATTTTGCGGCTTCTTTCCAAAAGACGACGGTGGAGATTTTGTTGGAAAAATTAAAGCTGGCTTTGCGCGATTATCCAGAGGTGAAGTCTGTGGTTTTTGCCGGCGGCGTGAGTGCTAACTCGGAGTTACGAAAAATGGCTATGGAGAAATTTAACAGTGGTAACTTAACGGTTTATTTCCCTGAACCGAAATTTTCTGGTGATAATGGAGCCATGGTGGCGGCAGCGGCATATTTTGAAATTCAAGCCGGAACCACACCTACCGACCCCTATAGCTTAAATATTTATCCACGAATTTCCATTATATAACCAAATGAGGTAAAAAACAGCTACGCGTGTCCTCTGGACACGCTCCGGGCCGCTTAGACCGAGTCTTACAGTCCGAAAAACACGTGTAGCTGTTTTTTACCTTATTTTTCGGTAACATACAATAACTCATTTAACCGAAGAAAAAGATGCGTGTTAGTGGGATGGAAATGGCTAGGATAAAAATGGCCAAGATCACGCCCAAAAGGAGGGCGCGGAATTTGTTGAGTGGGCGCGAGATGCGATAGATGAGGAAAAAGTCTATCACAAAGACAATGATAGCGGAAATTAATGACATTTGAGACTGGGTAAGGTTTAAATTGGTGGCAATGATAGAGAAGACAAGAATCGCTATAGAGATGGCGATGCCGATGGGGATAGAATATTTTTTGACGTTGCTCAAAAATTGGTTCTTGATGCGGCTAGTGTTAGTTTCTAACGCTAAAATTACCCCTGGAAAACCGATACAAACAAAATTCAAAAGAGACATTTCGATAGGGATGAATGGGTATTTAATAGGAATGAGAACAAACAGGACGGCAAGAATGACGGCGTAGGTGGTTTTACTAAGAAAAAGAGTGGCAGAACGCTCAAGGTTATTGATAGATTGACGACCTTCGTCAATAATAGATGGGACAGAAGAAAAATTGGAATTCATAAGGACTATTTTGGCGGCGCGGCGAGCGGCATCGGAGCCTTCGCCGATAGCGATGGAACAGTCTGCCTCTTTCATGGCTAGGATATCGTTGACGCCGTCGCCGGTCATGGCTACAGTGTAATTTTGCTTTTTAAGTGCCAGTATAAGAGATTTTTTCTCGACAGGTTTGACGCGGGCAAAAATAGAGTAATTTTTAACTAATTCTGAGTAATTTTTGTGTGCTGCGGTGGATAAATCAATGCCGCGCAAATCTTTAACGCCAACACATTCAGCAATGGTGGTGACGGTGGTGAGGTCGTCGCCAGAGATGATTTTGACATCTATGTCGTTATCGTAGAAATAGTTGATGATTTCTGGGGCGTCTTGACGAATTTGATCTTCTAAGAGGACAAAACCGAGCAATTTGACGGTTTGAGATTTTTCTACAACGGCTAGGACACGATAATCTTTGGCGAATTTGGCGGCAATTTTGAGTTGCGATTCATCGCTCAGGAGGAATTTAGGGGCGCCCATAAGAACTTCTTGGTTTTTTAACTTGACGCCAGAATATTTGCGGTCTGACGAGAATGGAATTTCCTCTAAAATTAGGGTCGTGGCGCGATTTTTGGTGGTTTTAAGGAACGTCTGCTTCAAAGCGGTGCTGGTGGCGTTATCAGCCTGAGTGTGGCTTAAAATAAGCTCTAGCGTGTTAATAAGGGCGGTTTTGGCGGGGTTTTTAGTGCTTAAATCGGTAATTTCGGTAGAATTTGGTAAAATAATACCCCTTACCGTCATTTTACCGGTGGTGAGGGTGCCGGTTTTATCTAATACAATACAATCAACGCGGGCGAGGGTTTCGGTGGAATATAAATCTTGAACTAGGACTTGTTTTTTGCTTAAGCGGATGGTGGCGAGAGCTAAAACACTGGAGGTGAGAAGAATGAGACCCTCCGGAATCATACTAATAAGAGCAGCAACGGTGCTGGTAACGGCGATTTTTGGGGTGGCGCTGACGTTTAAGCGAGAAATAAGCAAAAGAATACCGATGGGGATAAGGGCGTAGGAGAGATATTTGACGATATTATTCATGATTTGGAAAAGTTGAGATTTAGAAGATTTGATATTACGCGCAGAAGATTCGAGTTTGTTGATAAAATTGTCGGCGCCGACAGAGGTGGTAACGGCTTTACAGGTGCCTGAGACAATAAAACTACCGGAAATGAGTTGGTCTCCTGATTGTTTTTTGATGTTGTTTTGCTCGCCAGTGACGAAAGATTCGTTGACTTCGATGCCGCCCTCGAGAATTTTAGCGTCGACGATGATTTGGTCACCGATAGAAAAAATTAAGAGGTCGCCTTCGACGATTTGAGATTGAGGAATTTGCTGAGGTTTACCATCCCTAATGACGGTGGGGGTCTTCTCTGATAAAAGACGCATTTTGTCGATGGTCTTTTTGGCGCGAACTTCGTTAATGATACTGATAAGAGTGTTGGCGACGGCGACAAGAATAAAAAGTAGGTTTTTGTAAGCGCCAACAGAGATAATCATAAGTGCTAGAATAAGGTTGACGAGGTTAAATAGAGTAAGAGTGTTTTTAAGAATGATTTTGCCGATAGAATCGGAATTCTGACGAGGCGCGTGATTAACTTTGCCTTGCTTAATTTTTTCGGCGACTTGGTCGGAGGTTAAACCGTCCATTATTTGAGTTTCTGCTTAAGGTTAGAAAGTATGGAACGGAGGTGGTAAAAGGCTTGATTTACAGGGAGTTCGTGGGCACCAATAAGCTCGACGACGTGGCCACCGAAGCCTTTTTTAAAATCGTAGACGCCGTAATCTTTGGAGTTAGGGTCCGGTAGGCCGTTGATACCGTAAAAATTATATTTTTGAAAGTTGTTTTTAGCGGCGTATTTAATCATGTGCCATTGAATGAGATATTGAGCGTTGTAATCGCGCATGTATTTTTGGTCGCTGCCAGAGAAAAGATAGATAATTTCATCGCCATAGGTGATAAACATGGCAGCAGAAAGTGGGGTGGTTTTACCATCAATTTCGGCCTCGGCGAGAATGAATTTGGCTTGGTTTTTAGGGACGAATAAATCATACATTTGCTGGTAGTATTCGAGAGGTTTATCGGTGAAATTACGGCGGTTACTAGTAGATTTGGTGATGGTTTTAAAAATTGAGAGTTCTTCCCTGTTTAGTTCGCGAATTTTGACGCCTTGTTTTTCGGCTTTTTTGATGTGATTTCTGGTGTTGCGTTTGAAATCGGCGAGAAGTTGCTCCTCTTTGCGGCCGTTCAAATCCATAACGAAGAGATATTTGGGTTCGTCAGAGGTTTTTAGGGGTTTAAAACCGAGATTTTGGAGGTTTTGACGAGCCTTTTGGTGATTAAAGCCGTTTTCGACTAATTCCCCATTGCGGTCGCGCTCTACTAACTCGTAATATGGCTCGATATGGATGACGTAGCCGTTGTGAGATTTAGCATAGTTTTTGAGATTTTTGAAGAAAAAGTTGGTGAGCTCTGTGTTTTCGAGGTTTAAGAGTGGGCCACCTGGGGCGTAAAAGACTGATTTACCCAAGAATGATGGCTTGGCGGTAACTAGAGAAGAGGCAATGATTTGACCGTTTTCTTCGACGCCAAAATAGTAGATAGTCCAGCCGTTTTGTTCCCTGTACTTGGCGATTTCTACGGTTTGGTAGAACGATTTATAGGAAGATTTATCGGCGAATTCTTGGAATTCTTGTGGGGTGAGAGCGATAAAATTCATGTTAAAATTTCCTGATTAGACGATTAATTTTGCGCAGAACTTTGTAGAAAGTATATTTTTTGGAATCTAGAACGAGGTCGTAGGTGCCGGCGTGGTTGAATTGGGAGCCTTTGAAGGTCTTTTTGAAGTTGGTAAAGCCGGCCCAAGGGTGATTTTTAGGGGCGTTTTCCGGCGTGATACCCCAGAAATCGAAAGTTTTTAGATTCTTTTCTTTGGCATCTAAAATTAGTTGGATGGTTAGGATGCCGGTAGCGTGAAGAGCTCTCCCCTGCTCGGATTGAGCGCCTTGAAGATTATAGCGCGTGTCCTTATCGTCAAAAACTAAGCCGGCGGCTACTACCTCTGTGATTTTGGCGTCTGGGCTTTGATATTTTACTAGATAAATCGTGGAAAATGGCTGGCTAGCCTCGGTTTTAAGATAGTTTTCGGAGAAAGTGCTGATTCCTTTTTTGCTGGCTAAGTCATTCTGAAGTTTAATGAGATATTTGATATCTTCTTTATTGTGGCTTTTTTCTATTGTTAAATTATTTTTAGCGGCGTTTTTATGATAACGCACAAGGCGTGACGGGAGGTTTTCTTGGATATTCTCACCTGTTAAATCTAGAAGCCAAGTTTCTTTAGGGTTTAAATCGGTGGTTTTTTTGAGGTTTTTGGTGCTGGCGCTCAATAGGTTATCCGTAAATGGCTCAATGCGGATGAAAAAAGCCTGCTGCTCTTTGGCTAGCTCTTTTAAAGATTTGATAGATCGGTTAAAACTGACCTTGTTTTCGGCGACTGGACCATATGGACAATAGAGGTAATTCCCTACTGGGGTTTTGTTTAAAATTGCCAAATACTGAAAATTTTCGCCCTGCTTTAAAAAACTGGTTTCATTTAAATCACTCTGTAATTTTTGCCATTCCCTGCTCTGCATAATTGGAATTTTCATAAACTTATTATATCATAGTTTGCTGTGAAATTGGTTGACAACATAAGCATTTCATTTTATGCTTATGCAAAATCTACCGGCTAGAAATTTAGACGGCTAGTAAATAAAGTTCGCCCACCTCAACTGGCTCCCTGTTCTGCGCTCTCAACTCGCGTATCTCTTAGATTCTGCGGGATGCTAGTTGTTGATTCTATTTTAGCGCGAGCTTTTTGGTTTGTCAATGGTGGTTGCTAGCCGCTTTGGATGCTAAGCATAAGGGAATTGGTGAAAACTTTTTATTTTGTTTTTGTGGAAAAAGATGGGGAATCATGGTGAAAAAGCTTGATTGACTGAACGGGTCCTGTCACCACATTTATCCCCACAAAAATTTGTAAACAAATTT
>CAZEYN010000026.1:0-3799 GCA_964516075.1 uncultured Candidatus Saccharibacteria bacterium
ATGTCGCTCATTCTTATTCAACTCTGGAAATTCATCCAAAGCATAAATAATTCCATCCACTCGCACCCGCGAAAACCCCTTCGCCGTATATTGTTCTGGAATATGCAAAAACTCACCTTTTTTCGCACTCACAATCGGCGCAAGCAACATTAGCTTAGACCCCAAAGGCAATTTCATCACCTCATTCACAATATCCTCCACGCTTCGCCTAGATACCGGCTTATGGCAAATCGGACAATGCGGCACCCCCACTCGCGCAAACAAAAGCCTCAAATAATCATAAACTTCCGTCACCGTCGCCACCGTCGAACGCGGATTATGCGAAGTAGATTTCTGATCAATCGAAATCGCCGGCGAAAGACCAGTAATCAAATCCACATCCGGCTTATCCATCACCCCCAAAAACATCCGCGCATAAGAAGACAAAGATTTCACATAACGCCGCTGCCCCTCAGCATACAAAGTGTCAAAAGCCAACGAAGATTTCCCCGAACCAGACAAACCCGTAATAATCACCAATTTATCCCGCGGAATATCCACATCAATATTCTGCAAATTATTCTGTCGCGCCCCCCGAATTCGAATCACATTTTCTGTATCAAAAACTTCGCCCATTTTTTCAAAACTCTTATCATTAGCGTCTTGCATAATCTATAATTATACCAATTTTTTATCATTTTGTCCAGTCGTCGCATTTTTTTCAACCACTATATTTATTATGCTATAATAAATTCATGCGCAAACTTAAATTTGTTATTATTGGCACAATTTTAGCAATTTTCAATTTTCTAATTTACACTTTCCTTGCTCGTGTTATTTTTAATTCCAATGAATTACTTTGGCTAGATTCTATCATTGCCTATATTTTGGCCACTTTTCTCGCCTATTTCCTACATTCCAGAATCACCTGGAAAGATCGCCGCCCTACCAAAACCGGCATCGTCGGCTTCTTCTTCTGGAATTTTTTCACTGCCCTCCTAATTAGCCCTTTTTTTACTTGGCTATTCACACTCATTAAACCTCTCTACGAATTTATTTTTAGCATCTCTCTCACTCTTTCCTTGCCGTTCGACTACAATTTTATCGAAAGCACCTCTGTTTTTTGCTTAACCTCACTAGTTACTATGATTCTAAATTATCTATTTTATGATCGTCTAGTTTTCAACGCTCCACCAAAATGGCTAGAAAAACTTACTCAAAAAATCTACAAAAAAACACTCTGCTAAAGAATAATTTTTACACCTTATAAAAAATGATATAATATTTTTATGAATAACAAAGTTTCTATCATTGTTCCTATTTATAACACCGCAAAATATCTGCCAACCTGCCTAGATTCCATCTTAAATCAAACCTATCAAAATCTAGAAATTATTCTCATCGATGATGGCTCCACTGACAATTCAGCAAAAATCATCGATGACTACGCCAAAAAAGACCCTCACATCAAAGCCATCCATCAAAAAAACGCCGGCCAATCTGCTACTCGTAACCATGGTCTCAGCATCGCTACCGGCGATTACATTAGTTTTATCGACAGCGACGACGAAGTCACACCAGATTTCATCGAGTCACTTTTACACGCCTTCACTCC
This sequence comes from uncultured Candidatus Saccharibacteria bacterium, assembly GCA_964516075.1. Classification (GTDB taxonomy): domain Bacteria; phylum Patescibacteriota; class Saccharimonadia; order Saccharimonadales; family Saccharimonadaceae; genus Nanosyncoccus. The sequence continues at coordinate 1,595 of CAZEYN010000026.1, forward strand.
TCAAACTTCCCTCTCTGTTTGTGGTATTAAATATAAACGTCTAAAACTGAACTCCGCCGAAAACGTCTATATTGATCCTATCCGCCCACGTCGCAAAAACGAATCTCAAAAAGCCTATATTCTCTATCTTTTGACAATAGATGGTCGCATGTATTCTTCAGTCAATAAACTTTACAGCGCCAAAATCGCCAAAAAATTGAACTTCGATGAATCTCTGAATTTTGCTGAAGACACAAAATTCGTTCTAGATTATCTCAAAAAATCATTTGGCAACCCTAGTTTCGTCTTAAAACCTCTTTACATTTATAATTTCGGCACACAAACCAGTACTATCAACAAAACCGCCACCATCTGGAAAAATTGGCAAATCTCCTACAGCAATCTAAAAAAATGGCTCGGAAATTCCAAAAATCCAAACGAAATTTTCTGGTTAAACTTGGTCCATCTTCGCTGGCGCATTTCCTATATTCGCTCAAAACATCGCGCAAAACAATAAAATATGCTACAATATGTTTATGAACATACCTCGCATTTTTAATCGTAAAAATCGCATCCTATTAAAAGAACTTACCAAAACCGACTTCAAACTTCGTTATCAGGGCTCTGTTCTTGGTTACCTTTGGGCACTTCTTCGCCCTCTCATGATGTTTGCTATTCTTTACGTAGTATTCGGCAAACTGCTTAAAATCGGCGGCGACATTCCACATTACTCAGTCTATCTTCTCTGCGGCACCACCATGTGGAGCTTCTTCACAGAATGCACCTCCCAAGGCATCCAAGCCGTAGTTAATCGCGGTGATCTTCTTCGTAAAATCAGTTTCCCTAAATATATCGTTGTAGTTTCCGCTACTTTTACCGCCGTCATCAATATGCTCATTAACCTTATCGTTGTAATTATTTTTGCACTTATTAACGGCGTCACGCCAAGCTGGAGCTGGCTATTAGTGATATTCCCATTACTAGAAATCTACCTTCTTTCACTTGGTATAGCTTTCCTATTAGGGTCCATTAATGTTAAATATCGCGATATCACTTCTATCTGGGATGTTTTTATTCAAGCTTTGTTTTATGCCATTCCTGTTATTTATCCTATTTCGCTAGTCGCAGAAACCAGCGTCACAGCCGCCAAAATCATTCTGCTTAACCCTATTGCCCAAGCCATTCAAGACATTCGTTATTTCTTAATCACCACCGAATCTATTACCGCATGGAATTATATTTCAAATCATTTCCTTATGCTTGTCCCAGTATTAATTACTGTTTCAGTTTTAGTTGTCGGATCATTATTCTTCCGCAAAAAATCTAAATTCTTCGCGGAGGAGGTATAATTATGAAGCGTCAAATCGGCACACGCACAGAAACCAACACATCCAACGACACAGCCATAGAGGTTAAAAATCTTCATAAAAGTTTCAATCTCCCTACAGAGCAATCATTTGGTTTGAAACAAGCCATCCTCAATCGCATTCGCGGCATTAAAGGTTACAAAAAACAAAAAGTCTTAAATGGCCTTAATTTTAATATTAAAAAAGGAGAGTTCATCGGTATCATTGGTCGCAATGGCTCCGGCAAATCCACTCTTTTGAAAATTTTAGCCGGCATTTATTATCCAGAAAAAGGCGAAATCACCGTTGACGGCACGCTAGTTCCATTTATTGAATTAGGTGTAGGTTTCAATCCAGAACTTACTGGCCGCGAAAACGTTTACATGAACGGCGCTCTACTAGGTTACAGCAACGAAGAAATGGATTCCATGTATGACGACATCTGGGATTTCGCCGACCTCAAAGAATTCCAAGACCAAAAACTCAAAAACTATTCTAGCGGTATGCAAGTTCGTCTCGCTTTTTCAATCGCAATTCGTGCCCGTGGCGATATCCTACTACTCGATGAAGTCCTCGCCGTCGGCGATGCTGCCTTCCAGCAAAAATGTGAAAATTATTTCAACGAACTTAAAGACAAAAATCAAACCGTCATTTTAGTCACTCATTCTATGGAAAACATCCGCAAATTCTGTGACCGCGCCATCTTATTAGAAAAAGGTAAAATTATCAAAAACGGCAACCCAGAAGAAGTCGCAGACGCCTATCTCAAACTCTGGCAATAAAAATATCCCACACATTTGCGATGTGGGATATTTTAAACTTTATATAATTATTAATTATTTAATATTTCTAGATTGTTTTTTATCCACAATATACAATG
>CAZEYN010000026.1:3809-8330 GCA_964516075.1 uncultured Candidatus Saccharibacteria bacterium
AGTAATCGATTCGGAAATCATCAACAACCCAATTAAAAACGTAATAAAAATCGCCAGCTGCACAGCCCCATCCCAGTATAATTGCAACGGATCGCCTAAAATATATTGATTTATAATACAAAATATACCAAGAATAGCACTACCGATAGTAATAAAAACACCAATATAGCCAAATATAGCAAGCGGCGTCGTAGACATAGATACAAAACTATCTATAGCTAAATGAAAAAGTTTTTTAAAACTATACGAAGGCTTACCAGCCGCACGCACTCCATATACATATTCTATATATTCCTGCCTAAACCCCAACCAATCAATCAAGCCGCGCGTGATACGATTATGTTCCGTAAACTTGTTAAATTCATCCACAACCACCCTATCCAAAAGTCGAAAATCAGTAGACCCCGGAACAGTGCTTTTATTCCCCATCATATGAAGCAATTTATAAAACAGCTTGCTACCAAGCTTCGGAATCAAACCATGCTTAGTGTATCGAGAGCGCACCCCAGTGACAATTTCTACTCCATCCTCCCACTTCTTTATAAAATCAGGTATCAATTTCGGTGGTTGTTGCCCATCTGCGTCTATCATCATTACCGCATCGCCCTTAGCATAATATAAACCAGCAGACAAGGCAGGCTCCTTACCAAAATTCTTAGAAAAAGACAAAACTTTTATTTTTGGATTCTTAGCCGCAAGTTGCTGAACTATATCAAGCGAAGCATCAGATGACCCATCATTAACCAAAATTACCTCAAAATCATATTTAGTATTTTTTTCAATGACAGGCAATAACGAATTACTAACAAAATCTCGTATTCCCTCCTCTTCGTTATACACCGGCACTATGATTGATATTAGCTTACTCACCATACAATTATACCATATTTCAATTGAAAAAAACCCAATATCATGATACTATAATTCACATGAAGGTAGGCAGTAATAAAAAAATAGAAAAAATTATTTGCAGAATCGGTTATATATTAGTTCCAGTATTTTTTATATTACTCTATACCCTAATGACGGAAACTTACGAAGACATCATGCAGGGTAATTTAGATGCAGCTAAATCTATTGGCGATATTATTGTAGGAGTATATAATTATATTCCCAGAATAGGCGAATTCTATCAGCGTATTGCCGCACACTATATGACTCCGCAAGTATCATTCGGGCCAGATTTATTTTTTAGGCTTTTAACTGCAGCAATTGCTAGCGGAGTAGTTTATTTTTCAACAATTTTCGTATTAAAACGAAAACCCCAATTAAAATACGCCGACGTTTATATTTATTTAGGTATTCTGCTCTTCTTAATGATTTCCATCTTTAGTGAAGCCTTTACTTATAGATTCAGCTATGTCAACAATTACGGTTTAGGACTATTGGCATTAGTCGTATTTCTAGCACTATTCCGTTTAGAAAATTTAATCGGAAATAAATGGTGGAAAATACTCGGTATCATCATAATTGGTTTTTGTTTCGGTATTTCTACGGAAATTGCACCAGTAGTAGCCATCATCATTATAGGTTGTTGGTTTGTTATAAAATTATGTCGCAAAACCTTACACCTAACAGATCTATTTACAAAATATCGAGTCCAAACCTGTGCCACAATTGGCTTAATTTTAGGCTTAATATTTTTCTATTTGCTAGGGAACGGACTCAGCGGACGCACCAGCGGCGCGTATGCAGAAGTATATAATTATATTTCCCTAAAATCTATATTCCACACGCCAATCGAAACATTGTATAGTCTAGTAAGCCATGTTTGGTATAACATTAGATATGTATTCTTCGCTTTCCCTTTAATGTTGACTTTTATATTTGTAGAATCAAATGTTTACAAGGACAAGGAAATGTCATTTTGGCAGACAATATTGCTAATCTCCCTATTGTTATTTATCGGCGCCACGTCATTAATTAAAGTTCATGACGATTTATATCCACGATTCATGGTTCCAGCTTTCATTATAATAGTATTATCAATGGCACTGTTTATTTATCACACAATTAAACGAACAAAAATTTCCGATAAAAAATTGAAGTGTAGTTCAATCGTGGTCGTTTCGGCTGGAACGGTATTAGTGTTAGATATGTCATTCGCATTTATTATCTACAACAGAACCGTAGCGCCTATGCTCGACGCAATTCACTATAATCCAGGTGAAAGTTTAATAATCGACCACATAGAAAATGATTATACAATGACACCATCTCCAATATTTAGGCTCAAAGAACTTCCGCCATTTGATTGGGGAAGCGGCTCAAGCGAAGCTACAAAATTCAAGCTATAATCATCAACTCTTCAAACTTTTTCACCAACTATTTATCGCGCTCGCGCAAACAAACAATCGAATAAATATTTTTTCGTTCAATATCCTCTTAATCATTTTCTAAAGCTTCGATAATACATTTCACTCTGCTGCTCCACGTATTTTTTTCCGCCTGTTCCAATAACTTTTCCCTGGCTGCCGCATCACCGTATGTCTTTATGGCTTTATCTACGTTCAGCATGAATTCCTTATCATCTTTAGACATATAAACATACTCATACCCTTCGCACTCTTTCAAATCCCTTGAACACACTGTAGGTAACCCTGCCGCCATATATTCAAATAATTTAACTGGCGAAGTGGCTTTAGCTATATCTCCCCTCCTAAAAGGAATTAATGCGCAATTAAAATATTTGGCATATTTCGGAAGGGTATCATAATTTTTCGCCCCTAAATTATGAACATTCTCTGAACATTCCAAATCTTTCGCAGCATCATTGTAGTCAACCCCTAAATATACAAATTCATAATTTGGCCTATCTTTAGCTAGCTTATTTAGCATATCAAAATCAATCCATGGCGCCAATGCCCCATAAAACCCCACAATTGGTTTATTTTTATCAACAATTGCCTTTAGGTCTAGCGGCGGAGTTTTAGTTTTATTTTGTTTATAATCAAAATGTTTTACATTCACGGCATTACTAGCCATAACCACTTTTTGGGTTTTACCTAAATGTTTCTTTAACTCATCATAAAGCCTATGCGCCGTAGCTAAACATAAAACCGGATTCAAAGACTCCAATTTATCCCAAACATCTTTTTGTATAGTTAAGTCACCAGAAATATCTTCATGAAATTCATCTAAATAATCGTATATTATTTCAAAACCACAATCTTTAATTTTCTTTAATACTGCATATTTAGTCGGCATATTATTTGGTGATAAAAAATAATATTTTTTATCAGATGTTGGGAGATCCCTTATAAAATCATCAGAATTCACAACAACCAAACTATCTTTTATAACTCTAAAATTCTGCAAAGGATTGTCGTATTCTAAATATATTACAAAGAAACCTGCTTTTTGAAATTCGTTCGCCAAGTGATGTGGTCGTTGTTGTAATTTTAAATCCCAAGGCACACTATTTAATACTATTATATTTCCGTATCCCTTCGTCATCTCTTTTAGTTCTGCAACTCTGCCTTTTATATACTGCTGTCTTTTCATTTCCTTTATTCTACCACCAGTCGACGCTACTTTTTCTATAGCATTTCGTCTAGCTGTATTTTTTGGGAAAACACCATTAAATCCATTTGCAACCTTTTCGGCAAACCTAAATCTCTTCGACTCTATCATTTTATGTAAATATTTATTTTCACCACGCAACGCTTTTAGCTCACTCTCCAGCTTAGCAATATATTGTTCCTGTTCTTTTTCTTTTTTATTCATAATTATCCTCTTTCATTTTCCAAAATCGCATCAACAATATACTTACTAGCAAAACCATCGCCGTATGGATTGTTGGCTTTAGACATTGCATCGTATGCCTCTTTATTAGTTAAAAGTAGCTTAGCCGCATTATAAACTTCTTTTTCGTTCGTACCAACCAATTTTAATGTGCCAGCCTTAATCCCCTCAGGCCGTTCCGTCGTATCCCTAAGCACTAGTACCGGCTTACCAAGCGCTGGAGCTTCCTCTTGTACTCCACCAGAATCAGACATAATAAAATACGCTTTGTCCATAAAATTATGAAAATCAAACGCATCAAGTGGATCAATTAGCCTAATTCGGTCGCTATCACCCAAAATGCTACGTGCTGCCTCCTGTACTTTAGGATTTAAATGAACCGGATATATTAATTTTACATCCTCAAATTCATCTATAATTTTTCGCATCGCTCTGAAAATTCTACGCATTGGCTCACCCAAGTTTTCTCGTCTATGAGCTGTCACTAAAACCATTCTATCATTGCCGACCCAATCTAAAATTTCATTCTTATACTCTGTAGTTACAGTGGTTTTTAATGCATCAATCACGGTATTACCAGTAATATAAATTTTTTGCCCCTTGTTCATTTGTGAACTTTTAACATCTATAATATCACCAGAGAATTTTACATCGTCACATATACACCCACAAATATTACTACAACTAGTACTAGTCGGAGCAAATAGATAATCAGCAATCTTATCAATAACCTGCCTATTTATTTCTTCCGGGAAAGGTGAATATTTATCATAAGTT
>CAZEYN010000027.1:0-7500 GCA_964516075.1 uncultured Candidatus Saccharibacteria bacterium
GACCAACAACTGCAGCGATATCGCCGGCGCGAATTTCGGAAATTTCTTCACGTTTGTCGGCGAACATACGGACTACGCGGCCAATGCGCTCCTTGTTCCCTGTTGTGGCGTTCAAAATGTAAGAGCCAGATTTCAAAATGCCAGAGTAAACACGGACGAAGATCAATTTGCCCACGAATGGATCGGTGGCAATCTTAAATGCGAGCGCGGTGAGCGGTTCGTTGTCGTCGGCTTTGCGGATGATTTGGTCGCCAGTTTTTGGATTAGTGCCAACGGTTTGGCCTTGGTCACGATCTAATGGTGACGGCAAATAATCAACCATCAAATCAAGAACCTTCTCGACGATTACGCCGCGACCATCGCCGCCAGTCACCAAGAAGAAATCGCCATCGAGCACGCGTTTGCGGAGCGCAGCTTTGAGCTCGTCGACCGTGATAGCCTCTTCGCCTTCGTTGAAATATTTTTCCATCAAAGCTTCGTCGGCTTGGACGGCTTCTTCTACCAACATTGCGCGAGCATTTTTGGCTTTTTCTACCATGTCGGCTGGAATCTCGCCAACGGTGAGCTCGTGGTCGGCGTAATCTTTGTAAGTGTAAGCCTTCATGTCAATCAAATCTACGACGCCACAGATTTCTTTCTCGAAACCGATTGGCAAATGAATTGCTACGGCATTCTTAGATAAACGTTTGTGGATAGAATCAAGTGATTTATAGAAATCACCACCAATTTGGTTGATTTTGTTGACAAAGCAAATGCGTGGCACGCCGTATTTGGTAGCTTGGCGCCAAACAGTTTCGGACTGAGCTTCTACGCCCATCTTGCCATCGAACACTACGACCGCGCCATCAAGCACGCGAAGTGAACGTTCTACCTCGGCGGTAAAATCGATGTGCCCCGGGGTATCGATAATGTTGATTTTGTGACCCTTCCAAGTGGAAGTAACAGCAGCGGAGGTAATTGTAATACCACGTTCCTTTTCCTGCTCCATCCAGTCGGTTTCGGCACCACCGGTGTCGCCCTTAACTAAGTCAATTTTGTGTTTCAAACCAGTACGATACAAAATCGCCTCGGTTGTCGTAGTTTTGCCCGCGTCAATATGAGCAATAATTCCCACATTTCGCAGCTTCTTTAGATCTTTGATGTCAGTAGCCATATGCTCCTTTATTTATTATTAATTTCTGCTTTTACGAGCTCCACACTCAAAAAGAATACAGATTTATTTCATTTTAACATAGTTTTAAGTTTTTGAAAAGTCTAAACCGCAACAAAAAATTCCCAATTTTTGGGGATTTTATTGCTTAGAATTATTTCGATACTCTTTTTAGAACTAATGCAATTTTAAATGTAATTACAGTTAAACCAGAACCTACATTGATAGTCTTATCGTTCAAGTTCAATGTAATTTTATTTGTTACCGTGATATTGTTAGTAATCGAAATGTTTTCACTTACATTACAAATTGTATCGTTCGCTGTGGCTTCCAAGCAGTCTTTTCCATTTTGACTCCTCCATTCGTACTTTTATAATTTCGTATTACAACGGAATTAAAATAAAATCAAGTATTTTTTATGGTTATTTAAGTTTTTGGCGCAAAATTTCTTGGACACTGGATGGGTTAGCCTTGCCTTTTGACTCTTTCATTACTTGCCCCACTAAGAAGCCGATAACCTTTTCTTCGCCAGCACGGAAGTCGGCTTGAGCTTTCTTAGTTTCTGGCTTGGCTAAAACTGCATCCACGATTTTTTCCAGCGCGCTCAAATCATTTTCTTGAATTAGGCCTAATTCCTTAGCGATTTGCTTGGTTTCGCGGTTTTTCATTTGTGGGTCAAACAAGCGCAAGAAAACTTCTTTGGTGGCAGTTGAACTTAGTTCCTTCTTCTCGTTCATCTCGGCTAAATCATTAAGATTCTTAGCACTTGGCAAATCATTCAAATATTCGGCAGATTTTTCCTCGGCCAAAAGTACCGACGCGAACAAATTTGCGCACAATTTGACATTTTCAACTTCAGCCAATTTTACCATTAAAGTTGGATAGTCAAGCAAAACTTCCAAAGTGTCGTTCGGGATTAAGTCTTTGAATTTTTCGCGATAATCTTGCGGCATCAAAGGAAAACCAACCAGCTGCTCGTCGATATATTCTTGCGATAAATTTATCGGCGGAATGTCTGGTTCTGGCATGTAGCGGTAATCTTTAGCTTCTTCCTTGGAGCGCTGTGGCGTAGATTCGCCCAGGTTATCGTTCCAGCCACGAGTTTCCTGGCGAATTTCCTCGCCTTTTTCTAATAGTTTAGTTTGCCTCTTGATTTCGAATTCTACGGCGCGCTCAACCGAGCGGAATGAATTGAGATTTTTGGTCTCGGTGCGTGTGCCAAGTTCTTTGGCGCCATCTTCTGCTAGTGAAACATTTACGTCAAAACGCATATTGCCGTTATATAAGTCGCCATACGAAACTCCGGAAAAAATCATCAAACGCCAAAGCTCCTTGCAATAATCGTGCGCGTCTTTAGCGGAGTGAATATCTGGCATAGAAACAATTTCGATGAGCGGAGTGTCTACGCGGTTTAAATCTACCAAAGAATAAGTATCAAAATGAGTCAACTTGCCGGCGTCGCCCTCTAAGTGCGCGTGCTCAATGCGAATTTTGGTGCCGCTTGGAAGTTCCACAAAACCTTCGCCAATAATCGGATGGTAAAACTGGGTGATTTGATAACCTTTTGGCGAATCTGGGTAGAAATAATGTTTGCGGTCGAAGCGCGAGCTGCTGTTGATTTTACAGTTCATGGCGCGACCGGCTCGAATTGCAAAGTTAATTGCTGCGCCATTTAACCTTGGCAACATCCCCGGTAAAGCGTAATCTACTGGCGACACGCAAGAATTTGGTTCTTTGCCCCGTGCGTCGTTATCGACCTCGGAAAAAAGTTTAGTTTTGGTAGCTAGTTGAACGTGGCATTCAATGCCAATAGTTGGAATATATTTCATTAAATTGCTCCTAAATCTTTTAAGGCTTGCTTGTAAATTGCCAGTGCATTAAAGGCTTGCTTGTAGCTAATCTCTAGACCACTTTCGTGCGCCAAAGCATTACGTAATTTGTGCGCGCGCCAAACTCCATTTAGATTTGTGAATTTACTGCCAGATTTTTTAAGTCTTTCCCCCATGGTTTTGCCCGGTAAGCCCATCTCTACCATGGCTTTGTCGAGTAATTTGTCTGCATCTATCACGGTGGTCATAAAAGTGGCTGAATTTTTAGAATCTAATTTATTTTCGATTGCCAAAAATTTTGCCTGATAATCACTTTTATTAAAAATATATCTGCGTTTGCCGGTCAGCAAAATCGCAAAAAATACCAAAACTCCTACAATTAAAATTGCCAAGATAAAAGTTACTACGCCACTATCCATTATTGGAGCTCCTTTGCGAATTCGATTAGGCTTTTATCGCTGCGGCGTGGACCGATTAACTGTAGACCTAGTGGCAGACCATCTTTGGTTTTGCTAGCTGGAATTGCTAAGCCTGGCACGCCAGCCAAATTCAACGAAACACTCATGACGTCTTCTAAATACATTGCTACTGGGTCGTTGACTTTTTCGCCGAGCAAAAATGCTGGGTTTGGCGAAACTGGCGTTAAGATAAAATCACATTTTTCGAAAGCTTTAGCGTATTCCTCCACAATCAAAGTGCGAGCCTTAGCGGCTTTTAGGAAATACGCATCATAAAAACCGCTAGACAAGACGAAGTTACCAATCATGATGCGGCGCTTATTTTCTGGCATAAAACCTTCGTCGCGTGTGTTATTATATAAACTGTCTAAATCTTGCGAATTCCCTGAACGGAAACCATAGCGCACGCCATCGTAGCGCGATAAGTTTGAAGCTACCTCGGCTGGCGCTAAAATATAATACGCTGCCAACCCATATTTGAGGCTCGGCATCTCTAATTCTACGATTCCGTGGCCTTTTGATTTTAGCAATTCTACCTTTTGTTTGAGCGCCTGGCGAATTTCCGGATGAACGGAATCGTTGTCGAAATCTTTGATGATACCAATGCGATGAACGGGCGATTCGAGAGCGTTTGCGACAACGGGAGTAATCGACGAAGCGAGCCCTGTAACGACCGAACAACGAGGCGAGGAAATATCAAATTTATTTGATATTTCGAGCGAGGAGGCTCGAGGATCGTCCATCATCGCATTGGTGTTGTTATAGAAATCCGGCAAAGTGGTTAAATCTTTAGAGTCTTGGCCACTAGCAACAGACATTAATAAGTCCATATCTTCGGGGGTTTTAGTGAAAAAGCCGATACAGTCGGTTGAAGCCGCCATTGCTACCACGCCATATCTAGAAACTGCGCCATAAGTTGGCTTTAAGCCGTAAACGCCGTTGAACGAAGCTGGTTGGCGAATCGAACCGCCAGTATCCGAGCCGGTTGCGAACTCCACAATATCCAACGCTACTGCCACGGCCGAACCACCAGACGAACCGCCAGCTACACGCTTTTTGTCGTAGGCATTTAAAGTTGGCCCATAGTAGGAATTTTCGGTTGATGAACCGTGCGCAAAAGCATCCAAATTGGTGCGACCAATTACAATTGCGCCCTCGTCTTCTAACTTTTTTACAGAAGTAGCCGTCACTGGTGATTTGAAACCTTCTAAAATATGCGCCGAAGCTGTAGTTTCGCCTGCTGGATGGAGAAAGTTGTCTTTAATTGCAAACGGCACACCAGCCAAACGTCCAACTGGCTCGCCTGCCTGAATTTTAGCGTCGATTTCGCGCGCCCGTTTTAACGCGCCTTCTTCGTCCAAAAAAGTAAAAATATTATAATCTGCAAAAAACTTGGCTTTGTCTAAAGCATCTTTAACTAATCTCTCGGCTGTGACTTTTTTGTTCGCGATTTTCATTATAATACCTTTGGAACTTTAATTTGATAATCTTTTTCTTCTTTGGTGAGGGCCAACAAATCTTCGCGCGTGGCTTCTTGTTTTGTGATTTCGTCGGCACGCCAGACGTTTTCCATTTCAAAAACTTGATAAGTCGGTTCGACATTATCTGTATCTAATTCATCGAGCTGCGAAATGTATTTAATAATTCCCTGTAAATCTTTGCCTAAACTTTCGCACTCGGCCTCTGATAAAGAAAAATTAGACAGCCCAGCCAAATGTAAAATATCTTTGCGTTTTATATCCATAATTAAATTATATCACTATTTTACGTTTCTAAAGAGAATTTTTTTGATATATTGAAAAATTGGCTTTGCTTCTTTGATGTTCAAAAAATAGCTCGCCACTAAATACGCCAGCAACGAAACTGCCGCAATCAGCAAAAATTTTGGAATCGTAATAACAAGCGATGTATCGGTAGCCATCAAAGGCACAAACTTGGTCATCGAAAATGCTACACAGCTAGTGACGCCCGTGGCGATGAGCATCCTAAAAGTGCCTTGCCAGAAAGGTTTATTGAGCAGTGCGTCGTGTGAGTGTTTTTGCAAAATATATAATAATATTACAATTTCTATCATCGCGCCAATCGACTGTGCCAAGCCTAAACCATCCACGCCCCAATCGGCGAAAAAGAGTCCAATCGAGAGTGCAATAGTTAGACCAACAGTTACAATCGACACCACAAACGGCGTTTTGGTATCTTGATAAGCATAAAAACCACGCGAAGCGATATGGAAAACCGAGCGTGCAAAAATAGCCACACATAAAGTCCCCAGCACCGAAGCAATGGTGCCATTGCTGTCGTTGTTACCGATATTCGAAATGAAACTCGTCACATATCCACGCGTGAAAAACGCAATCGCCGCCACTGGTAGCGCGATCCAAATTATCATCCTGAGTGCTTGCCGGAAAGTATCGTTGAATTCTTTTTGGTCGCCGTTGCCGAGTTCTTCGGTTAACTTTGGGAAAAATGCCGTCGAAATTGCCACGCCGATTAAATTTACCGGCATCTGATGTAGCGATGAAGCTTGGTTAAAAGACCTTACTGCGCCAGCGCCCATGCGTGATGACAAATTCGTATTAACAATCCCATTAATATAATCAATTCCCTGATCCATCGAGCGCGCCGGCAAAAGTTTCAAAATCGAACGAAAACCCTGGTTGCGCCAATGAATTTTGAATTCGTAGTCCATCCCCAGCCCAAACAAGCCAATGAGCGACACAATTAGCTGCATAATAGCCCCCAAAATCACGCCCAGCGCCACACCCATAATTCCGCCCTCAAAAATTTGCACACCAAAAATATTTATCCCATTCGTAAAGCAAGTGATACCAATAATAATACCAACATTATAAATGGCCGGCGCAAAAGAATAGAACACAAATCTGCCCACTGCCTGCTGAATCGACGTAATCACAGTGGCAATACTAAACAAAAACGGGTTTATTGCAATCACGCGCGTCATATTGATCGCTAAAATCATGCCAGATTCGTCTAGCCCTGGGCTAACCACATAGCGGATGAGTGGGTCGGCAAAAATCATAATTAAAACACTAGCAACTAACGTAAGTATTGCTAATAAATTAGTAATACTGGACGATAATTCCCAGGCAGATTTCTTGTTGCCAGAAGCTAATCTTTGGTTAAAAACCGGAATAAATGAAACCGAAAGTGCGCCAGAAGTTAAAATGAAAAACATAAAATCTGGAATTGTGAAAGCCGCTGTGTAGGCGTCAATACCAGTAGGATAAGTCCCGAGATAATATGAATTCAGTAAGCGGTCCCTAAATAATCCCAAAAGTGCCGATATCAACGTCGAGGAAGCCAGAATAATTGCCGCATATTTAATCGACAATTTAGTATTGGCTAGTGCCACGACAGACTTAAAACGAAACTTTCGCATATAAATATATTGTAACACAAAAAAATCTACAAAAAGTTAAAGTTTAGTGTATAATATAAATATGACTAAGAAAAAATCCGAAGTGATTTTGCCGTCCAAGTTATTCAAAGGTGGAAAATCGTCAAAAACTTCGAAAAAAACTGCGAAAAAAACTGCGAAAAATATGAATCTTTATTCCAGCTTGAGTTACAAGCATCGCGCGCAGAAAGAGGCCGATGCCCGCAGAAAAGCCGAAGAGTTGGCCAAACTACCCAAAGACCCTGTCAAAAGGTTCTTTGCTAGACTCAACCCTAAACGTGTTGGCAAATGGTGGTTTTCCAAGCGCGGCCAAAAAACCATCTTAAAGGTGCTGGCTGCTGGCGCTTTGATTTGTGTAATTTTTATCGGCGGCTTGTTCTTGTATTACAAAAAAGACCTCGACGAAATTCGTCTCGACGAAATGTCAATTTCCGAAACAGTTAATACTTATCTGGATCGTAACGGTGAATTATTATGGCAGGATACCGGCGACGAAGATTATCGTCTTGTGGTGGATGCCGAGGACATTTCACCATATATGTACCTAGCTACAGTCGCAATTGAGGATAAAAATTTCTATAACCACCCAGGCGTAGATTTTAGCGCTTTGCTTCGTGCTACCATTTCCACGCTTAGTGGGCAGGG
>CAZEYN010000028.1:0-7297 GCA_964516075.1 uncultured Candidatus Saccharibacteria bacterium
AATACCCTCGCTCACTCCCATAAACTCTGCCTGCTTGGCAGTTTTTTCTGGCAATACAAAAACTTCGCCGTATTTATTGTTGAAACGCTCCGCCAAATCGCGCGTCAGCTCAATATGCTGGAATTGGTCCTCGCCCACCGGCACGTATTGCGCCGAGTAGAGCAAAATGTCTGCCGCCATCAAAACCGGATAGTCAAAAATTCCTACATTTACCGAATCTTTGCCCTCGCTTTTGTCTTTATATTGGGTCATGCGATTGAGCTCGCCCATCGTGACCGTGCAATTCAAAATCCAACAAAGCTCCGAATGCGCCGGCACCCTAGACTGGCGATAAATATGCACATTTTCGTTAATTTTAAGCCCAGCCGCCAAAAAATACTTTAAAGAGCGCACTAAATTACTTTTATAGTCGCCATCAACATCAGAGATAATCGAGTGCAAATCTGGCACAAAAATATTAATTTGTGAATCTTGCGAATGTTTATTAGCGAGCCGCACCATTGGCAAAAGCGCGCCCAAAAAATTCCCAAGTGTAAAATCGCTGTTAATTCTTAAACCTGTTAAAATCGTCTTCATGTTAACCCTTGTCAAATAAATTACTAACCATGCCAGAAAAGCCACAAAACCACTAAACTGGTGGAGTGTAGGAGGTTCGAACTCCTCACCTCTTCCATGCCATGGAAGCGCTCTACCAAATGAGCTAACACCCCATAGGTTTATTATATCACAGAGTTTATAATTCTTGTAGCACTTTTTCTACATTTCCATCACCATATACCAAATCAAAATGGTTATATCTGCGCACTACCCAGTCGCACAAATATTCCACCGCCTCTTCAAAATTTACCCGTTCCCACTGCGCGTTGTCCTCGACCGCCGCCACATAAATTTCGTCCGCCCGCCTCTTTAAATAAGCCAAAGTTTCGGACTTATGCCCAGCCATTTTTTCTTGATAAACTCGCTTCACTTCCTCGTAAAATTCCGGCATCTCCAACAAATAATAAACCAACTTTGAAATTCCTTTATCCTCTGTGACTTCCTTACATTGATCTTCATTACAGTAAGTCCCGCCAAACGCTTCCGTACGCCTAACTAAATCTTTGTCTGGATAATATCCATCTTCTATCACCGCATTATCCCACCCCCACAAAGCATTACCAAATGCCAAGTCAAAATCCCACACCGGCCCAGCATGAATTTTATCGTCAGTCCCGTCTTTATGCATAAACCAACTTGTAGAATACGCGTCCGGATTATTCGAAAATTCATTCACCAAAAAATACTGCGCAAAAGATTCTACGTCAATTAACTCCTTCACTTTTTCAAAATCACCACGCGCCGCCGCCACCTCTAATTCGTTGTAATTTTGCATAAAATCACTCACGACCGCCTCGGTTTTTTCTTCGTTCACTGCACCTTTTATAACCAAGGTATTACCATCTGTCGAATAATAGCAAATCTCCGTTTCGCAATCTGCATTTAAATTATCCAATTCCATTATTACCCCCATTTCATCCCTTAAATCAACCGAATTTTTACCAATCTTGATTTTTGGTGTCAAAAAATATAACCCCAAATTCTCCCCATCTATCGTCAATTCTACCGGCTCACCATTTAGCGCAAAATCTTCGCCCAACATCCGCGCCAAATACAAGGCCAAATCATTCCTCAGGTGGCTCCCATCCAAATAATTCGCCAAAAGCACCCACTTGCTGTTTTTTCCTAAATTCAATAAATTCGTTTTTTGATTTAAATCGATTTGGTAAGGTTTTTTCGCTAATTTCCAAGTCGAATTACCCCGACCCTTCACAGTCACATCATCAAAATAACTCACCTCGTTCCCATTATAAAAAGCCGCCACATTACCCCCGTATTTTGCCTCCTTACTACCTTCCTGAATTTGCAAAAGATTAGCTTCATTCAAGCTAATTTCCAAAACTGGCATTTCGTATAAATTATAATTTTGCGTATCACCCCCATCTCCCGTTGCGCCACGCCAATTCAAAAGCACCGCCACGCACCCAACAAAAAGAAGCAAAATCAACGTCCATGCAAAAAACACACCACGTTTTCTCATATTTTTATTTTAACATAGTTTTAGCTATATTGCATCAGCATAAACCACCAAACGGTGCGAAGCATCGCCGTTGCCGTAAGAAGTTCCAGCACAGGTCATAAGTGCCGTGGTGTGACTCATTGCAGTATTTTTGATTTTACCCATCAAGTATGGATCATTTTCCAAATAGCCATCCGAAGTCTTGGCATAAGTCACCTTTTCGGCCACACGATAAGAGGTGGTTACGCCGTTTTCGGTAATCGTAAAGATTTCGCCAGTCGCAATGCTGCTCAAATTGCCCAAAAGAGCAGCCGAGTTGTGCGCATAAACCAATTTACCAGTTTTGCAGATGCTATTTCCACAGTTCATTACAATTGTATCGCTAAACACCGACACGGTATAATTTTTAGTTCGTGCTATTGCCGAGATCGCAACGGTATTTCGTTCGGTGCCAGCCGCTGGTGCTGTTGGTATGGTTTGCGTAGTTTCTTGCGCCACTTCGACGGTTTCAGCAACATTACTGTCGTCGATATTTGTTAAGCTTACCTCGTCGGCGGTCGTCAAAATCGCAGGCGACATCACCACGCTTGTCAAACTAGAGAATAAAATCAAAAATATCTTTTTCATCTTCAACTCCCATATGACCAATTTATGCCCTTATTATATCACAGATTAGCATAAATGTCAATATTATGATGCGAAACAATCTGTTTTTTGGCAAAGCATTTAATTTTTATAATAATATGGTAAAATAATAGAGAATTAGGAATAAAATGGATAAGATTTTTGATTTAATTAACGAAGAAAAAGTGCGCCAACAAGAGGGTTTAGAGTTGATTCCTAGCGAAAATTATGTCTCTAGCGCGGTTTTGCAAGCCATGGGTTCGATTTTGTCTAATAAATATTCCGAGGGCTATCCGAATTTTACAGGTCTTGGCTGCCGCAATAAAGCCGATTTTACAGAGTGGACCGAGTCCAAAATCGCCACCGAAATCCTACCAAATTACCGTTACTATGGCGGTCAAACCAATGTTGACCGCATCGAAAGGCTCGCTATCGATCGCGCCTGCCGGCTTTTTGGTGCCGACCACGCCAACGTCCAACCACACTCTGGCGCCAACGCCAACGAAGCCGTTTATTTTGCCTGGTGCGAGCCGGGCGACAAAATCTTAGCCATGTCACTGCCGGCTGGCGGTCATCTTACACACGGTTCCCCTGTTACGCGCTCAGCCAAAATCTACAATTTCATCAGTTATGGCGTCACCGCAGATGGTGATATCGACTACGAAGAATTAGAGAAAAAGACCCTCTTAGAGCAGCCTAAAATTATTTTAGTAGGTTATTCGGCCTTTATGAAAATTCCAGATTTTCAGCGCATCACCGCTATTGGCGCCCAAATTCCCGGCTGCCTTTTGATGGCAGATATGGCGCACGTTGCTGGTTTAATTGCCGGCGGCGTCCATCCTAACCCCTTAAAATATGGTTTTCATGTGATGACTACTACCACGCACAAAACTCTGCGTGGCCCACGCGGTGGCTTGATTTTGTCAAACGGCAACGTCACCTCGCCCCTTAAAAAACCTGAAAAAACCCTAGCAAACATCCCAATTTTAATCGATCGCGCCGTTTTCCCTGGCACCCAGGGTGGCCCGTTAGAACACATCATCGCCGCCAAGGCCGTAGCTTTTGGTGAAGCTTTAGCGCCAGAATTTAAAGATTACGCGACCAAAATCGTCAAAAATGCCAAAGTTTTAGCCCAAGAATTGCAGGATTTAGGCTTCATTTTGCAGGGAGACGGCACCGAAAATCACCTGATTTTGATTGATGTTCAGGCAAGTTTTGGCTTTGACGGTAAATTCTACGAGCGCGCTTTAGATATGGTAGGCCTGACGCTTAACGCTAACTCTTTACCTAATGACAAATCTGCCGCCTTCCGCCCATCCGGCGTCAGGCTTGGCACACCGGCCATCACTACGCGTGGGCTAGGCGCAGCAGAAATGAAAGTTCTAGCAAATTGGCTAAAACAAGTCGCCAATATCTGTAAAAAAGCCGAAAAAGAAGAAAATTTGGCAGATTACCAAGAAGAGCTCGCCAAAATTCGCGCAGAGGTCAAAAACCTCGCCCTTAAATTCCCCATCCCAGGTGTTTAATAAGAGTCACAAGAATAGAAAAGTTCAAAACAGATCAACTCCCACCCCTGGACCATGCAACAACTCTTTTGAGGGGATAATTCACTCGCCTAACGCACGACACAGCGCACACTGTAGCCGTAGTAGCGAGCGTAGAAGCCGGGAGGGTATAATTGCTGGCAATATGTGCGCCTACGGCGAGCAAAATGACGACGCGAAAAAGATTTTTCGACCAAAAAAATGGTGGAGCGTGCGGGAATCAAACCCGCGACCTCGGCAATGCGAATGCCGCGCTCTATCAGCTGAGCTAACGCCCCATTTACTTTATTATAACACAAAAATCCCCATTTTCATGGGGATTTTCGCAGTAAGCGTAAAATTAACGCTTCGAGAATTGTTCGCGTTTGCGAGCCGAGCGCAAACCATATTTTTTGCGTTCCTTTTCGCGTGGGTCACGCTTGACCATGCCAGCCTTCTTAAGAACTGGACGCAAATCTGGAGCCTCGGTCACTAAGGCTTTTGAAATTGCAAGCTTAATTGCATCAACTTGGCCAGCCAAGCCACCACCCTTAACCAAAATCGTGATGTTGTAATCTTTTTGCTTGCTAGCTAGTGCTAGTGGGTCAGTAATTTCTGCCAAGTAAGTCTTATTACCAGATAAATATTCCAAAGCTGGCTTATCGTTGATGGTAATTTCACCCTTGCCCTTGTAAAGGCGTGCAGTTGCCGTAGCAGTTTTGCGGCGACCCAACCCATAAGTGTATTTCTTTGCTGTAGCCATTATTTAATCTCCTTTGGGGATTGTGCTGTATGTGCATGCTCCGACCCTGCAAACACCCTAAGTCTTGCTAAGCGATCTGCTGCCAACTTGTTTTTTGGCATCATTCCCTTTACAGCTTCGCGAATTGCGCGTGCTGGCTCTTTTTCCAAAACTTCTTCAAGCTTAAGTTCCTTGATACCACCAGGGTAACCACTGTGGCGATAGTACTTTTTCTGGACCATCTTGCCACCGGTTACTACAATATCTTTAGCGTTGATTACTACTACGTAGTCACCGTTATCGATATGTGGGGTATAAGTAACTTTTGATTTACCCATCAATTTGTCGGCAATTACGACTGCCAATTTGCCAAGTGGCATAGTGCTGGCGTCGATAATCCACCATTCACGTTTAATTTCTGCGCTTTTCTGAGAATAAGTTTTCATTATTTATCCTCCTTCTTCGCGGCATCAAGGTTTAAATCGATGTCGTCAACAAAGCTAATCGTGCCCATTTCGGCGTTATCGCCGCGGCGATAACCGGAATGCTCAATGCGCAAATAGCCAGAATCGCGTTTGATTTGCGGAGCAATTACGTCCATAAGTAAACGTGCTGCTTCCAAATCATTCAAACGAGCGATGACTAAGCGGCGATTAGCCAAACCGCCCTTGCGAGCCAAAGTGATTAATTTTTCCGTCGAACGGCGAATTTCCTTAGCGCGCGCAAGAGTGGTATTTATAGATTGATATTTAATGAGGGAGCACATCAGCCCACGAGTAAGTGCTAGCCTCTGATCTGTTTCGCGGCCGAATTTACGACCTTTATATCCGTGGCGATGCATTTTAAAAATTTAACTCCGTTAACTTTTCTTTTACTTCGTCTAACGCTTTTTGACCAAAACCTTTGAGTTCTTTTAAGTCAGTCTCGGAAAGAGTGACCAAGTCCCTAATGGTTTTAATTTCGTTGTTCAAAAGTGCGTTAGCTGTGCGTGCCGACAAATCCAATTCCTCGATTGACATCATTAGATTTGGATCGTTTTCGTCTTCGTCGACACCTGGGGCTGGGCTAGACTCGACCTTGGTGCTGCCAGCCAATGCTTCATATTGATTTTTCAAAATTGCTGCAGCTTCTTCGAAGGCATCTTTTGGTGTAATAGTACCGTCAGTGTCAACCGTCAAAGTTAACTGTTGCAAATTAGTATCTTGACCAACACGAGTATTTTCTACTTTGTAGCGAACCCTCAGAACTGGGGTAAATACTGCGTCGATTGCAATCATGTCGCTGTGGAGCCTCTCTGCAGAAGCTTGGCCAATAGTCAAATAGCCACGGCCAGATTCCACTATGAAATGCATTTTAAGCACATGCTTAGGATCATCGATATGACAAATCACTTGATTTGGATTTGCGATTTCAACTTCTGCTGGAAGTTTAATGTCGCCAGCAGTGACGCGCTTGTCGCCGTCTTTTTCAGACTGGTTTTCGCCCTTCATCTCTAAAGCCAATTCTACAGGCGCATCGGTATGAACCTTGAAACGGATGTTCTTGAGGTTCAAGATAATATCTACTACGTCCTCGCGTACGCCAGGAATCGAAGTAAATTCATGAGTAGTGCCTTCAATAGAGAAAGCAGTAATCGCAGCACCTTTAACACTGGACAAAAGCACACGCCTTAGAGAATTGCCCAAAGTATTACCATAGCCAGGATAAAGTGGCTTAATCATAAATTCAGCACTTGTTTTGCTAAGCTCTTTTACGCTGTCCAATTTTGCTTCGTGAATATTTTTTGTTGTCATATTCTTTCTCCTAACGTGAGTAGTACTCAACGATTAATTGTTCGTTAATGCCGGCTTCTGCCTCTTCGCGTTTTGGAAGACCGGTTACTTCAATTTTCATTTTCTTCGCATCGACCTTTAACCACGAAAGCGGCGTTTGGCTAGCTGCTCCGATTACGTTTGGAAGATTTTTGAAATACTCTGTTTTAGCTGATTTAGGACGAACTTCCAAAACATCACCCGGGTTCAAACGGATTGATGGAACATCAACTCGATGACCGTTTAATAGAAAATGTCCATGCGAGACTAATTGTCTTGCCTGACGACGAGTCAAAGCAAACCCAGCACGATAAACGACGTTATCGGCGCGGCGTTCCAAAAACTCAAGAAGTTTTTCGCCAGTTAGGCCTTCTGCTCTCTGTGCCTCGCCCATCAATTTTGCAAATTGCTTTTCTAGCAAGCCATACATACGGCGCACTTTTTGCTTTTCACGCATTTGTGTCAAGTAAAGGCTGCCACCGCGCACGCGCATGCCGCTATGTTCACCTGGAATACCAGATTTTTTCGCCATCACCTTGTG
>CAZEYN010000029.1:0-6445 GCA_964516075.1 uncultured Candidatus Saccharibacteria bacterium
CTTAATTTATGTTTAGCCATTAAACATCCTCCTGTTTACTCTTTATACTTATAATATTACCCCCCCCCCACAAAAAAGTCAAGCATTTTTAAGCTTCCTTTTAAACTAACAAAAAAGAAGCCTTCGCGGTAGGTATCTTCGGCTCCGTGCGAAGACCTCTTTTTGGGGCTGGTTCCAGCTAATCCAAATGCTCTTCAAACCTTTTATCCGCCAGCCCTGCGAGATAAATCAGCAAACTTAAAAGCCCATCATCATACTCTTCCGACTTCAGCGAAAACCGCACGCTTAGCTCAGATTTATATTTTTCTCGGAACGATTTTAAACTTTTTGCCTTTGAGTTATCGCCACTTTTCACCTCTATCGACACAATTTTATTCCGAATTTCCGTTACAAAATCCACCTCCACCGTTGCCTCTGAGCTCCAATAATACAAATCGTATTTGTCTCATCTCTGGAAACTCTTGCATGGAACGCTTTAGTGTCCCGAAATCTTTTTTAGAAATTTGGCGAGTAATACTGGTTTGTCTCTCCGGACATACTCTTTTTGATAGACTCCATCTACCGCGATTTCGCAGGCTATGCGTCCAGTTGGTTTGAAGATGATGAATGATTTGCCACCACGAAAGATGGCTTTGAGATCGCTTATCTCGTTTTCTAAGAGAATTTTATTGGCGGCAATGGTGTATTTGAGGGTTAAATCCTGCAACTTATTTCGCTCGTGGACTAGACCACGATTTTGGAGCGACACCATATGAACCCGCAAATTTAGTAATTCTTCGAACTCTCGAATTGTGATCTCTTGATTTATATCTTCTCCTGTTTAAATTTGATACATCAAAAAACGCTCAGACATAGTTTTTCAACGACAATGTTGGATCGCAATGTTGACCTGATCTATATTGGGCAACTTTTGGGTCACGAATCGCTAGATACAACCAAGATGTATACATATTATTCTAGTCCAAAGTTGAAGAAAATTTATGACGGAGCAATGTCGTAGTAAAGCGCCAGTTTTTCTTGACTTTTGCGTTTTTTTACGGTAAACTAATAACAGATATTCAAACAACGTTTTGAATAGTACATGAATAGATAAACATGTAATAGGTACAGGCTTATCTATCTTGTAAAAATAAGTGCAAATAAAAGACAAGCACTTCACGTGCGAGCGTAGCTCAGTTGTTTAGAGCGCTTCCTTGCCAAGGAAGAGGTCGAGAGTTAGAGTCTCTTCGCTCGCACCATCAAAATCGTATCCAAAAAAAACGCTCTCACAGAGCATATTTTTATCGTTTTAGCCAAAAATCGGTTTTTCTAATTTAGATAATTTATCCGCTCTATCCAATAATGCCTGCATTTTCTGCTCGTCGACTTCCATATCTTCAACCGTATATTGTTCCTTGCCACGCATCAAATCACCATAAAAACGCGTATTCTTTGCTTCATTCCAAAACAAATCACCTTGCGCCGCGTCATCATTAAACCACGGTTTTTTCATCAAATTATAATGGACCAACCTTACATCGCGCGGTAATTCATCCCCAGCCTGCGCATTCCATTTTTCATCCAAATACAAAATATCGCCCTTCAAAATCACGTTCAAATAATCCTGATCTGGTGCCACCAAATCGGCATTATATTCTTTAATCAAATCGGTCATCTTGGTAATATAGTGAATTTTGCGCAACTTCTTCAAATTCATCAAAAGCACCCCCGAATTCACATATTCTTGCGCCGGCACATTTAGCGCATTTTCTACATAATCAGCAAAAATCTTAATGCCACTCACCTTTGGGTCTGGGCGCGCTGCAATAATTTTCTCTCCCAAATCGACCTTAAACAACTCGCCAATATCCCCCAGCAGCACCACGTCGCTATCTATGTAAATTGCCTTCTCGTATTGCGGAAACAGCCTAGCAATAAACGTTCGGTAGTAATACACCGCCGCCGCATAAAAATCACCGCTTTTAGTCTTCGTTGAGCAATATTTCATAATAATCTGCAAATAAATATTGTGCTTCATTTGCTTAAATTCAATCGCGCAATTTTTGGTGACCATATCGCGCAGGCGCCAACGGTTTTTCAACGACAACTTATCATACAAAATAATTATCCGATAATTTTGCTCTGGGGCCGCATGGCTCGTCAGCGAATGAATCGCCACCGCCGCATACTTTGCGTAGTCATTAGTAATCGTCAAAAAAATCGGTATAACTTTATTTTTTCTTAGCCGGTTTACGCCTGTATTGAAAATACTCATAACTATTTTTCTTACTCCATTTTACCATACTTTCGTAAGCTTCTTCGGCTAATTTTGCCATATTTTCCGCTTCGGTTTTATCAGCGTCTGGATAAAATGGTCCATCCAAATACACCGTCATATCTGGGCGTTTTTGCCCCTTAATTTTAGATTGATGATAAGTCGTAGTCATTGTGAAAATTGGCAAATTATTTCGCACTGGATAAATAAACGACCTGTCGCCCTGCGGAAATTTGCGAATCTTAGTGGCATACGGCCACACGTGTGCCTCTGGGTAAACCACCAAACAATTCCCCTGTTTCAGGCGCGTATCAATCGCCTTATGAAATTCCTGTTTTTGCTCCGGCGTTGACCCTAACGGCAAAATTCCCAAATATGGCAAAAACTTGCCAATTCCAGGAATAAACAAATTCGCCGGAATCGCAATCGTATAAATATGCCTATCCAAAACTATCGCCGGCGAAAGCGCATCGTGGAACGGATTGGTATGGTTCGCATAAACCACATACCCCTTGCCCTTGGCCTTTTTCAAAACCTTACGATTTTTCACCGTCATATGCAAATAATTTTTCGCGTAAAACCGCGTAAAAAGTTTAAAAACTCGATAAACCGCCCACGAATACAATTTTACAAACGGATTTTTGCGGATATAAACGTAACCCTCTGGTAATTCCACGCGCTTTGCGATCTTCTCCTTCCCCTGTTCTTCAGAGCGAATCGGATCGTCTTTCTCTGTCTCGTAATAAAAAATTCGCTCGCCCTCAGGTAAATCTTTTTGAAATAATTCTGCTTTTGCCATCTTAAAATGATTATACCAAAAATTCAGCTTTTTTTAAACCTATTTTTGACTTTTCCAACATTTTATAGTATAATATAAGTATTAAAACGCACCTTAACAGAGGTTTGAAAGTCTATAGAAATTGAAAAATTCAAGGAGGGTATCATGAATAAAATTTTTCAAGTATATTTACCGGGCTACTATCGTTCATACAAACAAGATAGCCTAGCCGTTGTCCAGTCTCAACTTAACGTCATGAAAGGTTTGGGTTGTAAAGGCATTTGGCTGATTGGCTTATGGGACAGTGATTGGTCCGACATTGGTTTTTCCATCAAAGATTACATTGTAAACCCACTTTTCGGCTCACGGGAAGATTTGCTTAGTCTTATCGAAGAGGCCCACAATCTAAACCTAGAAATCGGTTGCGACGTGGTACCAAATCACGCTTCCACAGAGAGCGCGCTGGTTTACGGCACGGACGGCAAAACCATCAACATCGTTAGCAAAGAGGACGCCGAGCGTCTTACCAAAAATGGTGTTCCGTCATTTTTTGGCAAAAACGCCTATTCAAAGATTAAGACCAAAAAGTTTGGCGAAGTTTGGGCTCGCACCAAATTTGCCGACAACCACCAGGTTGATTTAAATTGGCTCAGTATCGTAGTCAGATATTACTTCAAAAATATCTTCGACTATATCAACGAGTTGGGTTTTGACTTTGTCCGCGTGGACTGCGCAGAAATGTTGCTCGAAGAAACTAGCCTTGCCATGCCAAACAATCCATTTGCCTGCCTGGAATCGGAAGGCAGTGTTCGGGCAATTCTCGATGTTTCTGGCCACACCAAGTTATTCTTGGAATGCTTCAACCCAGAAATCATCCGTTGCGATTTTGGCGACAATGTCTACATTACAGACTGCAGTTTTGTTAAAGATTTCGGTGAAACAACATGGGATGATTTCGAGAAAAGAACGCTTAAATATGTCAACTTTTCGAATTACGTTCCAATATTGGGCGGTCACGACCAAAAGCCTTTCGCGAATCGCTTTGGTGAAACCTTCCAAAACAACATGCTCGAAGATTTTAATTTTGATTATATCTTCACCGATATGGCCACCGAACTTGGTTTTAAAAATTCCAAAATCATGCCAACCAGCGAAGACGCCGAATACGATGCTGACCTTTACAACGAAAACCAGCGTTGGAAAAGTCGTGTCCCTATTGAAGACATCTACCTCTAGAAAATGCCACTTTAAAAGTGGCATTTTTCATTCCAAATTTTTCTTCAGCTCTAGGTATTCATTCAAAATATCATCATACTCTGTTATTTTCAAGATATCATGAATTTTTTCTACCTCAAACGGCTTGATCTTTTGCACATAAAAATACGGTTTAAATTTAAAATTATTCGAAAAATGGTGAAAAACCGTGTCTGGCTCAGGGTGGTCTTGCTGCTCGTTAAAAGTCCTTGGTATTAGCTTGCGCTTTTTTATTACCATATTCAGCGCCGCCTGATCAGCCAACATCATCCGCTTGCGCTTACATACCTCCACCGCACGCTGGAACAGCGCCGACTTCTTACACTCCTCAATATTAAAAAGTAGCACCCCAGAATTCATATAGTCCGGCTGATAATTTTTAAAATCACGCCACTTCGCTCCCTGCGACAACCTCGGCAAATTATAATGGTAAAAATTCTTACCGTAAATATCTAAAGTCCCCGCCACCTCTATATTTGTCATGTCTATGTGGTAGAATTCCGCCGGGTCCGCTCGGCAAACTACATCGTAATCTAAGTATAAAATTCGGTCCAGCTTCATCAGTTCGGGAATCTGGTCGGCATACAGCCGCAGCATCGCCCCAGGCTTAAAATACTTTTTCGTCCAAACTGTGCTAAGGTTTTTCTCTGGTAAATTCTTTAAAAACGCCTTCGTGGCATCGATTTTCTTCACGAAGCTATCCTTATTGGTCTTTTTCACCAAGCTATCAAAAAAGCTAATCGTGCCGTTAGAAATTGGCACCGAATCTTTATAATCTATGGTCATAATGTAAATATGTAGAATTTCCTTAGCGTTTTTAAGGAGCGACAGAATCGAAACCAAAACCCCATTTTTTATCCCATCATCACCACAATATAAGATATTCATACCCCCATTATAACACCCTAAACTGGCTTACAGCAGTTGACTTTTGCTGCTATATGTGATATAATTTAAACATACGTTTTTAACGGAGCACATTAAAAGAGATTTCTTCTGCTTTTGCCACTTTTTTTTGTGCTCCTGTTTTTCAAGGAGGGTATTATGCTAATAAAGCCATTACTAACAGAGTGGAACTTTATGTTTCACGACGAAAATGTAACCACGGGGCAACGTAATGAAATTGCTATGCAATTTTTAGACCTCGTAGAGGACAATGAAAAAACCAGCTTCTCACCTGATTACGATTTTATCATTAGGGGTAGAGTGTTTGGTCACAAAGATCAAAAACGTTTTCCAGATAGAATAGAATTATTCTCGGCGCCTATCATAAAAGTAGGCAAAGTTATGCCAGACTCCGAAGAACGATGGGTTGGCAAACATACCAAAAAAGAGGAAAGCGAGGAAACTCCATTTTACGTAATCACCAATGCCGGAGAAAGATTTTTCTTCTTTATGAGTGGTCAGCACGACTACATGGTGAAAATGATGGAGGACGCCAAAAATGGCACTCTAAGCCTAGAGTCCAGAGCCTACCTCCCTAAACAAACTGCGATTTTTAAGGAGTGGATTTAATCTATTTCTTTAAAAATACCCCCTGAAGCCACGGCTATGCCGTGGCTTTCCTCATTCCAACCACAAAACCACCACAAATAGCTCCCAAATCCCCCAATTTTATGCTATAATAATAACAGTTCCAGCCCGGATGGCGGAATTGGTATACGCGTTCGACTTAAAATCGAATGAGGAAACTCGTGCGGGTTCAAGTCCCGCTCCGGGCACCACAACAGAGGCCAACGCCTCTTTTTTTATTGTCGCCATCTAAGGATAACGTCTGATGCACAAAATTACAACCCCCTAAAACTCTTCGGTTCAAACACCAATCGCGATCATCTGTTATTTATCCAGTCTACAGAAAATTTTTACAAACTTTTCGAGCATTCTGCGCTTTTTTATAGTGATGGCCTAGCAGATAAAATTGGCAAGTCGGCTCGCATTATGCCAGATGACGATTTCTGCGATCGTTCATCTATTGGGCATCTTTCGCATAAAGACGCTAAGCATTTCGAAAAACATCTTTTCGACAGCCTCGGCTGGGAATACCCGTTTTAGTTTTTTTAACATCAAAAAATCCCCCATATGGAGGATAAAGCGAAGAAGTCGGAAGGACAGAAACACTAGAACTACTGAGCCACACAACGGACTGAGTTGCCGTTGTT
>CAZEYN010000030.1:0-6160 GCA_964516075.1 uncultured Candidatus Saccharibacteria bacterium
TAATACTGCCACTTACACTTAGGCTTATTGTAGCGGCATAAGCACTTTGCGTGGTGAATGAACCAATCAACATCAAAGCCCCACAAAACGTCGCGCACATCAAAAAACCACATAAAGAATTAGTATGACCCTGCGAAGATGACCTCCTCATGTCTCCATTGTATCACACATTTTTATTTACATAAAAAATGGTAGTACCGCTTGTGAAGCAACGGGACTACCTTTTACATGTGAGCGTAAGCGAAACATTCAAATGGTAGTACCGTTTACGAAGTTCCGGGACTACCTTTTACATGTGAGCGTAAGCGAAACATTCAAATGGTAGTACCGACTGGGTTTGAACCAGTGACCTTGGGCTTATGAGTCCCACGCTCTAACCAACTGAGCTACGGTACCACGCCTTTTCATTATATCACAATTTGTGCTATAATCAAAGTATGAATAAGAAAAATGGCTTTACAATCTTAGAAATCATCATCGTTGGCATTTTCGCTTCCCTCCTTTTAATCATTTTCTTCGTCCAAAAATCTAATCTCGACGCCATGCAACGCGACGAAAACCGCAAAACCGCCATCAACGCCATGTATTACGCACTAGAAGAAAGCTTCTACAAAGAAAACGGCTACTACCCAGAATTCATCTCCGAGGACAACATCAAAGTCATCGACCCAGCCCTCTGGACCGATCCTTTAGGCTACAACTTGGGCGACGCCAGCAGCAGCTATTCCTACGAAGCCGCCGATTGTAACAGCGGTAAATGCAAAGAATACATCCTCAAGGCCAACCTCGAAAAAGAAGACACCTACATTAAATCAAATCGCAATTAATCTTCTTTTGCCTTCTTCTTATTTTTGGCATCAGATATTAATTTTGAAATTTCCTCAATTTCTTCTGGCGGCACATCAGCATATTTAAAAGTATAAGTCGTCTCGTCCCCCACCGTGGCCAATCGCAAAGTCCCATATTTAAACAAATTTTGCATTACCCCATCCTTATGAAAACTCACATCCTCCACCGACGACAAATCAATCGTATTTACCGAAGATGACAAAATCGTATTCTTGATATTCTGAATCACCCTTTTGTTAGTGATATAAAGTTGGTTCCCACTATACACATTTTTCGCAATCATCCCCATTACCACCACTGCGCCCAACAAAGCAAACAATATCACAAACAGGAAATTTCTTCCCATCTCATCTAACGAAGATTGCGCCAGCAAAGTCAAAAGTAACGCCAAAAGTATTGCTATCACCCCAAATGCCACCCCCAAAATAATCAAAAGCAAACAAATTCTAGCCCTTTTAAAAACCATTTCCACATATTCATAATCTTCCAAACTCAACCCCGGAAAATCTTTCCGACTTCTTTCGTGACGAATTTTTGCTAAACTTTCATCCATGACAATTCCTCATCAATTATTTTCATGATTATATCCTATTTCAAAGGTTTTGTAAATGTTTTCGCCCCTTTTCCGTTACAACTCTCCCCTTTGGTGTCCGCATCAGCAACCCCAACTGCAATAAATAAGGCTCATAAAAATCTTCAATCGTTGTAGCTTCATCGCCCGTTAACGCCGCAATCGTCGCTAAGCCTACCGGCCTATCGCCATAATTTTCTTGCATCAATTTTAGCATGTTCCTATCAGCCGGGTCCAAACCCAGTTCATCAATTTCCATCAATTTCAAAGCTTCCAAAGCAATGTTCTCATCAATAATTCCATCCCCGTTCACGTCCGCAAAATCCCGCACTCGCTTAAAAATTCGGTTCGCAATCCTTGGCGTCAACCTCGAACGTGTCGACAAAAGCTCCGTCGCCTCCGGCTTAATCTCGGTATTCAAAATTCGCGCCGTCCGTCCAATAATGTCCTTAATTTCCGGCTCTTTATAATATTCCAAACGATGAATAATTCCAAATCGGTCGCGCAAAGGCCCCGCCAACGACCCCGTTCGCGTCGTCGCCCCAATCACCGTAAAATGCGGCAAATCTAACCGCACGCTTCGCGCCGCCGGCCCCTTGCCAATCACAATATCCAGTTTGTAATCCTCCATCGCTGAATACAAAATTTCTTCCACAGCCCTACGCAACCTATGAATTTCATCAATAAACAGCACATCCCCATCTTTAAGATTAGTCAAAATCGAAGCCAAATCTCCCGCCCGCTCAATCGCCGGCCCGCTCGTCACGCGCAAAGACGCCCCCAGTTCATGCGCAATCACCCCAGCCATCGTAGTTTTACCTAGCCCAGGCGGCCCATATAATAACACATGGTCGAGCGTTGCCCCATCCCCACGCTTTTTCACCGCTTCAATCGCCAATTTTATATTATTTTTCAAGTGTTCCTGTCCAATATATTCATCAAAAGTCAAAGGGCGCAAAGAAATCTCGATTCGCTCCTCTTCCCTGTCATCCGCCGCCGTTGGCTCCACTAACCTCTCAATTGCCATACTTACATTATACCACATAGATTATTTTGCCAAAAAAATTTCAACTACCCCTGTATTAGCACTCTTGACACGTGAGTGCCAGTTTGCTATAATAGAGGTAAGTTAGCACACAAACCACACGAGTGCTAAATATATTTAAAAGTAAAAGGAGGACAATAAATGTCAAAAATAATCGGAATTGACCTTGGTACCACCAACTCGGCTTTTGCCTATATGGTTGCTGGCAAGCCAGAGGTTATCACTAACGCCGAAGGCGATCGCACTACCCCATCGGTAGTCGCCGTCACCAAAAAAGGCGAACGTTTAATTGGTAAGGTTGCTCAACGTCAACGTGTTACCAACCCTAAAAACACCATTTACGGCATCAAACGTTTAATCGGCCGTAAATTCACTGATAAAGAAGTTTCACGCGACAGCGAAATCAGCCCATACAAAATCGTCAAAAAGGGCAACGGCGTAGCCGTAGAAATGGACGGCAAGGAATACACCCCAGAGGAAATCTCCGCCATGGTGCTTTCCAAAATCAAAGCCGACGCCGAAGCTTTCTTGGGCGAAAAAGTCACCGAAGCTATCATCACGGTGCCAGCCTACTTCGACGATTCCCAACGCCAAGCCACCAAAGACGCCGGCAAAATCGCTGGCCTTGAGGTTAAGCGTATTATCAACGAGCCAACCGCAGCTGCTCTTGCCTACGGTCTTGAATCCAAAAAAGACGAAAAAATCGTGGTATTCGATCTTGGCGGCGGCACCTTCGATGTCTCTATTCTAGAACTCGGCGATGGTGTCTTCGAAGTAATGTCCACCAACGGCGACACTCACCTCGGTGGTGAAGATTTCGATAATATCATCGTTAACTTCCTAGTCGACGAATTCAAAAAAGAATCTGGTGTCGACGTCAAAAAAGACGCCGCAGCCATGCAACGCGTCAAAGACGAAGCCGAAAAAGCCAAAAAGGAATTATCCAGCAGCACTTCAACTGATATCAATCTGCCATTCCTTTCGGCCGACGCCGATGGCCCAAAGCACTTTGAATACACTTTGACTCGCGCCAAACTCGAGGAATTAGTCTCTGACTTACTAAATCGCCTCGAAGAGCCAGTGCAAAAAGCCCTCAAAGACGCCAAACTAACTACCAAAGATATCGACGAAATCGTTATGGTCGGTGGTATGACCCGTATGCCAGCTGTCGTCGAAAAAGTCAAATCTATCTTCGGCAAAGACCCAATGCAAGGTGTCAACCCAGACGAAGTCGTAGCCGTCGGTGCTGCCATCCAGGGTGGCGTGCTCCAAGGCGACGTCAAGGATATTCTCCTTCTCGACGTTACCCCACTTACTCTTGGTATCGAAACTATGGGCGGCGTCCGCACCCCGTTAATCGACCGCAATACCACTATTCCAACTTCCAAGTCTGAAGTCTTCTCGACCGCTAGCGACAACCAGCCACAGGTAGAAATTCACGTCCTTCAAGGCGAACGCGAATTTGCCGCCGACAACAAATCGCTCGGCCGTTTCATCTTGGACGGTATCGCTCCAGCCCCACGTGGCGTTCCGCAAATCGAAGTTACCTTCAATCTTGACGCCAACGGCATCTTAAATGTCACCGCCAAAGATAAGGGAACTGGCAAGGAACAGAGTATTACCATTCAAAACTCCGGCAACATGAGCAAAGAAGACATTGAAAAAGCTCAAAAAGAAGCCGAAGCTCACGCCGACGAGGACAAGAAAAAGAAAGATTCCATCGACGCCAAAAACCATCTCGAAAACACCATCTATCAAGCTGAAAAAATGCCATCCGAATACAAGGATAAAATCAGCAGCGAAGATAAAACCACTATCGAAGACGCCGTCAAGGAAGCTAAAGAAGTCTTAAACGATACAAATGCCGACAAAGATAAATTCGAAGCAGCCACCAAAGAGCTCTCCGACAAAATCATGCCAATCGGCGCAAAAATGTATCAACAAGCTGGCCCAGAAGGCGACCCAAACGTCACCAAAGTCAAGTCTGAAGACAACAATTCGGATGATAACGACGCCGTCGAAGGCGAAGTAGTAGATAAATAATCTAATCTGGTAACGCTGTTTGGCGTTACCAGAAAATGAATTACAGAAATAGCTACACGTGTTTTTCGAACTGTAAGACTCGGCCTAAGCGGCCCGGAGCGTGTCCAAAGGACACGCTGTAGCTATTTTTGCAATTCATTTTCTCCAAAAAGCAAAACTCATTTCCATGTTATAATAGTTGCATGAAAATAGTCTTCCCAGAATTAAATAACCCCAACATCCAAAAAGCCCTAAAAGACTTTCCAAATATCACACCAATTCCAGCTAACAGCCTAGAAGAAGCCGCCCAAATTCTCGCCAAAAAAGAAGCCGACTCCATGATTGCCGGCATCGATGCCCCCACTCGCGATGTCATTTTGGTCTGTAAAAAGCACCTCAATCTCGTTTCACACTATATCACAAGCTGCTTTGTCGCTAAAAAACAAGACCAATATCTGATAGTCGCCGACGGTGGCGTTTGTAAACTTCCAGACCAAAATCAACTTCTTGAGATCACCGAATATTCCGCTCGCACCGCTCAATATTACCTCAACGAACCACCTAAAATCGCCATGCTTTCCTATTCCACCGCTGGTAGCGGCGGTACTAACAATCCAGATTTAGAAAAAATCTATTTCGTCATCGAACAAATTCGCGCCAATCATCCAGAATTTCTAATTGACGGCGAAATGCAGCTCGACGCCGCCGTAAACCCTCAAATCGGTCAGAAAAAATTTCCCAATTCCCCTGTTGCCGGCTTCGCCAACGTCCTGATTTGCCCAGATCTTAATTCTGCTAATATCTTCTATAAAAGTCTCGAGCAATTCGGCGGCTGGACCATGGCCGGCCCAATTTTACAAGGTTTCGACGTACCAGTTTCCGACTTATCTCGCGGTAGCACCACCGAAGACATTAAATTAGTCATCGACGTTATACAAAAGATATATTCTAAACAAAATAAGGAGTAATATGCAATATTTTGGCACCGACGGCATCCGTCAAAAATCAGAAAATTTCACTACGAACTTTCTAAATTCCATCGCCAACGGCTTAGTAGATTATGCTGGCAGCGATATTAAAGTTTTTATAGCAGGCGATACTCGCGAATCTACTGAACGCATCATCCGTGATTTCGAAATTATTTTCGAATCCCTCGGCATCGAATACGCCAGCGCCGGCATTCTTCCTACCCCAGTCATCAATTATTGTTTTTACCAAATGGGTTTCGATTTTGCCATCGATATTACCGCTTCACACAACCCATATACCGACAACGGTGTTAAAATTTTTGAACGCGGTCCAAATTCCGGTCAAAAATTATGCGAAAAAGGTTGCGGAATCATTGAATCTGCCATTCAAAACCAAAAAATTGTTCCCCTGATTTCCTCAACTATTCAAGAAGATTTACACGAAGAAGCCGTCAATTTATACACTGAGCATCTCTTAAATTACATAGGTAATGTTAATTTTGCTAGCTTAGACATCGGCATTGACTGCGCCAACGGCGCCACCAGTGTTATTGGCGATTCGATTTTCGCCCAGCTCGGCGCCAAAACCACCGTCATCAACCGCTGCGAAGAATACAATACCAAAATTAACGACAACTGCGGTAGCACTCATCTTGAATCTCTCACCGAACTAGTCGTCAAAAACCAGCTCGATTTTGGCGTAGC
>CAZEYN010000031.1:0-5891 GCA_964516075.1 uncultured Candidatus Saccharibacteria bacterium
ATATTCGATTAAATTAAAAGTTAAAAATAATAGCGATACCGAGCAGGAAATCTATAACTGTTATGTTGATCAATCTGCAACTAGCCCATTCGTAGTTGACGGTAGCAGTGCATCTTTGACCAAGATTGCCGCTAATGTAGAAGCTGAATCTGGTTGTGTGTTTAAACTCCGTGCTACTGAAAGTGGTACACCTAACGAGCTCGGCACTTATAGTGGCAAAATCGGATTGCGCTATCGCACTACTGGCACAAGTGAGAAAAATAATACTAATATAAATTTTTCTGTTAAGATTGACAAAAAATCGCTCGAAATTCCTGCGCCAGTAGATTATGTTTATGATGGAACCATCAAACAAAGAGCATTTACACCTACTATTGATGAAAATTTGATTACCGTTTCTGGTAAAAGAGATTCCGCTACTGATAGAAATGAGTATAAATATACTTTAACTTTGAATGACATCACGCATTATCAATGGGATGATGGTACTACCGATGCAATAGTTGGTCACTGGCGAATTTTGCGTGCCTCTATTGATCCATCTGTTACTATGGATGATTGGACTTACGGAGAAGAAGCTAATACTCCAGTCGTAGAGGGTAATTTGGGGAATGGCGAAGAAACTTATACTTATATTGATACAACTACTGGTACAGAATCGGCAGATGTTCCGACCGAAGCTGGTGACTATAAAGTTTGTGTTGCGATTGCAAAAACCGCTAACTATAATAGTGGTAGAGCATGTACGTCTTTTAATATCGAAAGGCGCCCAATTACCGTATTTATTAAGGGTAAAACTAGCACTTTCATTTATGATGGTCTAGAAAAATCCGTTAGTGGTTATACGGTTGAGTTTTCTGAAGAAGAATATGCTGATGAAATCGATTTTAATGTGAATAAAAATATCTCCAACGTTATAAAAGCAACAGAAGTTGGGACTTATACCGATACATTAATTGACGAAGACTTTACCAGTGAAACTCATCGTAATTTTACAGTAACTTTCGAAGTAACGCCTAATGTTCTTATAATTAAAGAACAACCTGTTGCGGAGACTACCGAATTTAAGACCGTTTCCACATCGGTTGCGGCTCCAGAAACTGGCATGTTTACTAATGTAGCAAAAACTACAGATGATGGCAGTGCTAGCGCAACTGTGGCGATGGCAGTGATTGCGGCTATTACAGCTTGCGGCATTGCGGTAGCTTACAAAGCACGTCGCTAATAAAAATCTAAATTTTTACCACCGATTTTTAGTCAATCGGTGGTTTTTATGGGTTTACATCTGTGGTAAGATGTGGTATAATGGTAAAGATATTAACATTAAGGAGAAAAATGAGTCGAATCGGAAAACAACCCATCGATATTCCGGCGGGAGTGACAATCACGGTCGGCGACAGCGAGATTACTGTTGCAGGCCCGAAGGGTCAACTCATCGTTCCGGTTCAGCCAAAGACCAAAGTTACGGTCGAAGGCAATGTGGCTACCGTCACGCGTAGCGATGACGAGCCAAAATCTCGTGCTTGGCACGGTTTACAGCGCGCTCTTTTGAACAACGCTGTAATCGGTGTAACCAAGGGTTACGAGAAAAAACTAGAAATTAACGGCGTAGGTTTCCGTTTGTCGGGCGGTCCTAAAGACATTGAAATGGCTTTGGGTTTTTCGCATCCAGTTAAATATTCTGCTCCAGAGGGCATTACTTTAACTACCAACAAAATGGAAATTACAGTTTCGGGCATCGACAAACAACAAGTTGGTCAAGTTGCTGCAGAAATTCGTTCGCTGAAGAAGCCTGAACCATACAAGGGTAAAGGCATTAAATATGCTGACGAGGTTATCCTTCGCAAGGCAGGAAAGGCGGGTAAGAAATAATGAATAAAGTTTTTCGTGCTAAAAGAACTCGTGCCAAAATTCATGGCACAGCGGAGCAACCACGCTTGACTGTCTTTATTTCGAACAAGCACATTGTGGCGCAAATTATCAATGATGATAAAGGCGTAACACTTTGCTATGCAACGACAGTTGGTCAAAAAATGACTGGCTCGAAGACTGAAAAAGCAGCACAAATTGGTGCAGAAATTGCCAAATTGGCCAAAACCGCCAAAATTAAAAAGGTAGTGTTTGACCGTGGCGCTAAATTATATGCTGGACGTATGTCTGCGCTTGCAGATGCGGCTCGCAAAGAAGGATTGGAGTTTTAATTATGCCAGAAAATGATAAAAAAGCCCCAAGAATAATAAATAAATCTGGCACGCTGAAGATGGACGACAAAACTGCGTCAACCAAGCAAGTTCGTGATATTTCCGGACGCAAAATGGAACGCAAGAATCGTCGCGATCGCGTGCGTGGTGCAGATGCGGGGCCAAAAGAATTTGACGAAATCACTATTGCGGTCGACCGTGTGTCTAGGACTGTAGCTGGTGGGCGCCGTATGCGCTTTAAAGCTTTGGTAGCAATTGGCAACCACAAAAACAAAGTTGGCGTTGGTGTTGCTAAGGGTAACGATGTGACTACTGCAGTTGCAAAAGCTACTCGTAAAGCCAAAAAATCAATGATTACCTTTAATATGGATGGCGAAACCATTTGCCATGAAACTCGCACTAAGGTAACTGGCGCAGATGTGCTTTTGAAGCCAGCGGCTCCTGGTACTGGTATTATCGCAGGCGGTACCGTGCGTTCTATTGTCGGTTTAACTGGGGTAAAGAACTTGATTTCGAAATCTCTTGGTTCAACTAACAAGGTAAACATTGCCTATGCGGTAATTGAAGGTTTGAAGCAGCAAACTCCACGCTCTGAGTGGGTTGGCGCTAAGAAATCTAAAAATGCTGCCGAAAAAGCCGAAAAAGCTCCAAAAACAACTGCCAAAAAAGCAGCTGCCAAAAAGGAGGATAAGTAATGAAATACAATGATTTAGTAGTAGAGAGAAACACTCGCCCAGACCGCAAAGGCCGTGGTATTGCAGCCGGTCAGGGTAAAACTGCCGGTCGCGGGACTAAAGGTCAGAAGGCTCGTACTGGTCATCGCAAAATGCCAACTGGGTTTATGGGTGGCCAACGGGCAATCATGCAGGCTGTGCCAAAACTTAAAGGCTTCAAATCTATTCGTCCAAAAGCAGAAGTTGTTTATACCGATAGATTGAATGATTTAAGCGGCAAAGTTGACAATTTCGTTTTGGCGGAAAAAGCTTTGATTTCTAGCCCATTTGTAAAGGTCAAGGTGATTACTCGTGGTGATTTGACTGCCAAAATTGAGCTCGAAACTCAATTTGCTTCAAAAACAGCAGCAGAGGCAATCAAAAAAGCTGGCGGTTCGTTTAAAAAGAGCGCAATTCCACAAAAACCAGCTAAAAAGGCCGAAGCTTAAAAAAGCTTGAAAAAACAAAAATCCCCTAATAATAGGGGATTTTTTGTGGTATAATAAGGTCAAATAATTGTGGAGATAACATGAACGAGAAAGATATCAAGACCAGTCCTAAGCAGCGTTTCTTTATTATTTTGATTGCGGTTTTAATGGTGGGTTCGATTGTGGCCAGCTATGCGGCGATTATTGTTTCGGGTTCGTCTAGCTCGTCGTCCAGCACAACTAGCGAAATTAGCGACGAAAAACTCGCTGAATATGCAGAGGATTATGCCGAAGAAGTAGCGAAATTTTCCGAGGCTACACAGAGCGATTTTAACGAATTCATAAAATACAAGTCGGAAATTACCGCCTATAACGAGACGGAGGCCAATAGTAGTGGAGTCAAAACTAAAGATGTTAAGGAAGGTTCTGGTGATGCTGTTACAGAAGACAACTATTTAGCTTATTATGTGGGGTGGTGTGCGGATGAATCAGTGTTTGATTCTTCGTTTGATGACGACGACAATCCAACGGCGTTTGCTAAAATTCTTGATCCTTCATTAGGAATGATTGAAGGTTGGACGGCTGGCATCGAGGGTATGACGCTTGGTGGAATTCGCGTCATCACGGTCCCTGGTGAATTGGCGTCAGGTGACTCAAAAGAAATTTGTGGCGAAACCAATAAGCCGCTGAAATTCTTAGTGATGGCTGTAA
Organism: uncultured Candidatus Saccharibacteria bacterium; assembly: GCA_964516075.1. GTDB lineage: Bacteria > Patescibacteriota > Saccharimonadia > Saccharimonadales > Saccharimonadaceae > Nanosyncoccus. The sequence continues at coordinate 4,054 of CAZEYN010000031.1, forward strand.
AGAATACCGATGAACTTTCAGCACTTTCGGATGAACTTGACGAAGCCTACTTGCGTTACCAATATGCCCAATATGGTATCGATTACGACGCTGCGGCTGCGTCTGTAGAAACGGAATAGAATATGAAAAGTTTCTTCTTTTACGATTTGGAAACTAGCGGTTTAAAGCCTAGGGAAGATCGTATTATGCAATTTGCTGGGCAAAGAACCGATATGGAATTAAACCCAATTGGTGAGCCGGTGAATATTTTGGTAAAAATTACAGATGATTGTTTGCCAAGTCCAGGTGCAATTATGGTAATAAAAATTACGCCGCAGCAAACTTTGCAAGATGGTATGAGTGAGGCAGAATTTTGTAAGTACGTGACGGAGGAAATTTTTACGCCAGAAACTGTGGCGCTTGGTTATAATACTGTGCGCTTTGACGATGAGTTTATGCGTGCGATTTTGTGGCGAAATTTTTATGATCCATATGAGTGGGAATGGAAGGATGGTCGTAGTAGGTGGGACATGCTGGACGTGGTGCGTTTTACGCGCGCTTTGAGGCCGGATGGTATAAATTGGCCAGTAACAGATGATGGTAAGTCTACGAATCGTTTGGAACTTTTAACGAAGGCAAATGGCTTGGAGCATTCCCATGCGCACGACGCCTTGTCTGATGTTTATGCTACAATTGCAGTGGCGAAAATGATTCGCGAAAAGCAGCCAAAAATGTTCGATTTTTTGTTTAAAATGCGTAGCAAGAATAATGTTAAAAAATTGGTGAATCTAGAGGACAAACAGCCTTTCGTATATACGAGCGGGCGATATGCGACAACTTTTGAAAAAACTACGGTGGCGTTCCCGCTAACGGCTGGCAGAAATGGCAATATTTTGGTTTACGATTTAAGGTATAGTTTAGGTGATATTGATACAGAAAAAACTTATCCGATTGTTAAGGAATTGTGTTTGAATAAATGCCCAGTGGTGGCGCCGCTTTCAGTGCTTGATTCCGAAGATGGCTGGAAAAAAATTGACTTAAGTAAAGAGCAGGTGAATGAAAATTTAAAAACCTTGCTTGAAGCGCCGGACTTTGCGGAAAAAATGCGTTCGGACTATGAAAATCGTCCGGAATTTCCGCCATCAATTGAGCCAGAAGTAGCAATTTATGATGGTTTTCTGAATAATGCAGACCGCATTAAAGTTGCGGCCGTGCGCAATGCAGAACCAAATAAATTGGCAGATTTTCACCCGGACTTTATAGACACTAGGCTGCCAGATTTACTATTGCATTATAAAGGTCGCAACTACCCGCAAACTTTGTCTGAGGAAGAAGTAGAAGATTACGCTAAGTATCGTCAGGATAGATTAGCCCGTCAGGCACCAAAGTTTTTAGACGAATTGAAAGCGGTTTATGAAGAAGACGCCTATATCGGCGAAGAACTCAAATTATATTACGAATCTTTATTAGATTTTGATTAGAATAAGCGCAAGAACATCGGAATATCTTTTATTCCGATGTTTAATATTTTATTGAATTAATAGATTTTTTAAGCACGTTGATAGATTTTTGAAGCTCGATACCTTCGCGTTCGCTTAATTTGAGGTCGAGGCGACGAATGACGCCTTTTCTGCCAACGACTGATGGGTAACTGAATGAAGTATCAGAAAAATGATCATATGACGAGACCGGTAAAACACGCATTTCGTCGTTTAAAATACAATTCAAGATTTGAGCCATGCAGGTGGCGATACCGTAATAAGTGGAACCTTTTTTGGCAATAATATCGTAGGCTTCGTTTTTGGTAAAGTCGGAAATATCTTCTAAAATATTGCGTGGTAAAAGTTCGGTGACTTTTT
>CAZEYN010000032.1:0-5875 GCA_964516075.1 uncultured Candidatus Saccharibacteria bacterium
TATTATACCAAACCATACACTGGCAAAAAAACTTTGGATACAGACTTGGGTTTGACGCCCGGAATTGAAATTGACAAATGCACTGAAAAAGATTACAAGCGAAATCTGCGAAAACTTATGCGTTATTTGGAAGGCGACCGCGCAAAACTTTTGAAAGATTTGGAAAAAAATATGAAAGAAGAATCTGCGCGCGGGAACTTTGAGCTGGCAAAAGAAGCACGTGACCAGATTAGGGGCTTACAGGAATTGCGCAAAAAAATCGTATTTTCGGATAAGGAGTTCTTGGACATTTCGTCCGACAAGGCACTTCTAGATTTACAAAAATTGTTGAATTTAAATGAGCCGCCACGACGCATTGAAGGGTATGATATTTCTCATCAATCTGGTACGGATGCGGTGGGAAGCATGGTGGTTTTTATTAATGGTACGGCGGCCAGAAATGAATACCGCAAATTTAAACTGCGCACCAGCTCGAATGATGATTTGAAAAGTATGCAAGAAATTTTGACGCGCAGACTTAAACATCCAGAATGGGATTTGCCAGATCTAATAATTTTGGATGGCGGAAGTGCGCAGGTGAATGCGATTTTATCCTTGGCAAAAAATATCCCAGTTATTGGACGCGACAAGTCTGGTGACCATACCAAATCTGCCGAAGTCAAAATCGTGATACCAAAAAAGGGAATTGTTGAAATTCCGTCTGGATCGCATATTGCGCGACTAATTGCGCGCGTTGATGAAGAGGCTCATAGGTTCGCAGTGACTTATCATTCTCTTTTAAAACGTAAACGAATGCTGAAGTAAATTTTCGATATATTGTTGAATAATTAATTGTTAATTCGATACGGGTGGCGCCATATTCGGGGTCCCCGCAAAAACTTTGCTTGCAAATTTTTGTGGGGATAAATGTGGCGGCAGGACTCGTCTCCACACATAATTATTCAACAACGTATTTTTTAGAACAGATTCTTTACTTTTTATGTATTTTGAATTATAATTGAGTGAATAGGAGTTATATGCAAGTAGGAATTTTTTTGGAAACTGTTATCTTTATCTCGGCAACGCTAACTATTATTTTGATTTTACTGCAGCAGCGCGGCGCTTCGCTGGGGGCTGGTTCTGGTAGTTCAAGTGAACTTTATATTACTAGGCGCGGTTTAGAGAACTCTCTGTTCGTCACCACGATTATTTGTGCGGTGATTTTCGTTGCGTCAATTATAGGGTTACTTTTAATTCCAGCATAAGTTATGAAAAAGACAGTAAAAAAGCGTGGGCAAAAGTTTATTAAGCGGTTTTCTCGCACCTCTGAAAAAATAAGCCAAGAGGGGCAGGCACACATTAAAGAAAATTTGATTGATAAGCTTTCCAATGTCGAGAATGTCCGTTTACTAATGCTGGAATGGGGGCTACTAGTAGTAGCTTTGATTATGTTGGCCATTACACAGGCCTTTTGGTTTGCCGATTCATATGCGGAAAATTCTTTTGTGGCTGGCGGTAACTACACCGAAGCGACGCTTGGCGAAGTTGATAGTTTGAACCCACTTTTTGCCACAACTAGCAGCGAAAAAACTCTCAGCAGGTTGATGTTTGCGACGCTTTCTTCTGTAGATTATTCCGGACATATTGGTATTGGCTTAGCTAAAACTATCACGCCAACCGAAAACGGCAAAGTCTGGGTGGTTGCTTTGCGCGATGGGCTAAAATGGTCCGATGGCGAACCAATTACCAACGAGGATGTAGTTTTTACCGCCGAGTTAATTAAAAACCCAGCGGTGAATTCAGTTTATAGCTCAAATTTGTCTAAAGTAAATGTGTCTATCAACGAGAATCAAGAAATCGTCTTTACCTTGCCATCGGCTTATGCAGATTTTATGACTGCGCTGAATTTTCCGATTTTACCAAAGCATATTTTAGGTGATGCCGACCCTAAAAAAATCGTGGAACATTCTTTTTCGAATGCTCCGGTAACTTCTGGTGCATTCACTTTTAATGCCACGCAGTCAGAGGTCAACAGCACCGAAAAAATCTTTTATTTGTCGGCAAACCCGAATTATTATAAGGGAAAATTACTTTTAGACAGTTTTGAAATTCACACCTACGAGACCAAAGATGAAATTATCGCGGCACTAAACAACGGTGTGGTAACTGGTACAGCGGAATTATCCGGCGCGGAATCTAGTAAAGTCAATAAAAACAAGTTTGGCGTGAAAAATTCTAGCTTGAATTCTGGTGTGTTTATGTTCTTTAATACTTCGCATGATAACGTAAGCAACGTAGAGCTACGCAAAGCAATTCGCGAAGGTATAAATATGGAAGATATCCGTGCCGAGGCACCAGATAATTTAGCACTAGATTATCCACTTTTGCCGTCGCAAATTACTTTGACGAATTATCCAGAAATTCCTGGTTATAATTTAGAAAATGCTAAGGCTAAAGTTCAGGAATTATCTGGCGGTGGTCAAATTCATTTAGATGTAGCGACTTTGAATTCTGGTTATTTGCCAAAAGTGGCCGAAAAAGTAAAGTCCGAACTAGAGAATTTAGGTTTTGCCGTAGATTTAACGGTTTACGAAGAAAATCAGGATTTTATAAACAATGTAATCTCGAAACGTGGCTACGATATTTTGATTTACGCAATTGAGCTGGGAGCAACGCCAGATTTGATTCCTTATTATCACTCTTCGCAAGCCACAAGCTCTGGTTTGAACTTATCGAATTATCGCAACACAATGGTGGACGATTCGTTACTAGGGGCTCGCAGTATTTTAGATGAAAGTTTGACTGTGAAAAAATACGAAACTTTCTTGAATTACTGGGCAAATGATGTGCCAGCAATTGGTTTATATCAGCCAAATCTGACTTATTATTACAACAAAAATACCCACGTGTTTGGCGATAATATCACACTATCCACAACACTTGATCGTTTTGTAGATATCACCTCTTGGTCCGTCGCCAAAACCACCAAAAACAAAACTCCATAATGCTAAAAATATGATATAATACTTATAGACACTAAGTACATTTTATGTATGATGTGTATACATTTGATGCGCGCGTGGTGGAATTGGTAGACACGCTACCTTGAGGTGGTAGTGGCTATATTTACAGCTGTGCTGGTTCAAGTCCAGTCGCGCGCACCATTGACATATTTTTTAAAATATGTCATAATATGTGCGGTATAAAAAATATTCATTAAAGGAGGTGAATGAAAAAAAATTTTCCGAAAGTTATAGCTATTGTTTTAATGATGATGCTTGGCGTGGGCTTTATCTTTGCGGGGTCAGCTTTTGCAGAAGGCGAAGGCGAAACAACCGATAGCTCCAATGACCTTGACACAAGTATTAGCTTATCGCCTACCAGTGCGTCCGTTCAACTTGCTTCTAGCTCCGAATATATAAATACTTTTGAAATAACCAACGACGGAGACAACAATATGGACGTCGAAGTTTATGCTGCGCCATATTCTTATACATACTCCGAGGCCGAAGACAGCTATCAGTTGGGTTTTAGCAATGAAAACAGTTTTACCCAAGTCACCAGGTGGATCACCTTTAAAGATGCCGGCGGTAGCTGGGTAGAAAAACCAAATTTTACAATCAAACCTAAAGATACTTTAACCGTAGAATACAAAATCTCTACCCCAAGCAATATACCGGCCGGTGGTCAATATGCTGTGTTGTTTGCACACACTCTATCTGGCACCATATCGGCTAGCGGTATTAAAACCGAAGCCAGCCCTGGCATAGTCTTATATGGTCGCTCGCTAGAGGGCGAAATCATCACCAAGGCAGAAATCACCGAGTCCAAAATCGAAGACAGCATAGACGCAGAAACCGGCAAAAAGAACGCTTTTCATGCTACCGCAAAAATTAAAAACTCCGGCAACGTAGATTTTAATGCCACTGGCGTGCTAACCGTTAGCCCTATTTTTGGCGGTCCAAGCTATACCACCGATAATAACGGGGTGCGAATTTCCGTCATCCCAGAGACAGAACTTTCAGTTTCAGACGAATGGGAAGACGCTCCAGATTTTGGTGCCTACAAAATTTCCTGGAAAATAACTGCCGGCGGGGAAACTCAAGTTGTGGAAAAGTTGATATTTGTAAATCCTTTACCATTCATAATTATAACCATAATTGTGTTGACAATATTAATTATCTGGATTATAATAACTGTTAGGAAACGTAAAGAAAATCGTGCTAGGTTGGTCGTCTAGTGTGAATTGTTGCGAGCAATAATCTTTACAAAACCAAAATAAATATCAAATATAAACAGCGAGTGTAGAGTATGAAACAAAAATACAAAAGAGTTCTGGGCGTTGTGGGTCTTGTCGCAGTGGTAGCCATTACGGCTTTTGCGGCATCATTGCCAGCACCAGAAACGCAAGCAGCCTCATCTATAACGGATGAGATAACAGTACGAGTGGTGGACGAAGAAGCGGAATTATATGCGAGCGATAGAAGCGTGGACACAAATAAATTAGCAAAAATTACTTTTAACTATGGTAAAATACTTACTTTGCATCTAAAAGTAATATACAATGAAGGGCAAGCAACAGAGGCGGTGGTCACATTGCCGGACGTACCGGCGGGTTATGACGTGGTGAGTAGTTTGCCAATGCAACTCAATTTGATAACTGGAGAATACGCGTATAATAACGGAAGTGGAGTAACTGGGAATTTGAACCTCGGCGCTAATAAATACGGAAAATACAAAATTTACGCCTGGGGAAGCGGGAGCGGAACAGGCGAAAAGAGTGCAAGCACTGAATTTGAATACACGGAAGATGGGGAAGTCATCCCTGTGCCTGATACCGGAATTTTTACTAGCACAAATAATTTGATGAAAAAAGATTATCTAATTACCGGTTTGATTATTTTCCTTTTGGTAGGCATTAGTGGATTTATGTTTATCTCTGGTAGGGAAAAGAGCACTAGAAAACGTCGCAAATAATTTATAATTTACAGATTTAAAGTTTTATATTCTACGCACAAAAAAATGAGCGCTTCTACTGCGAGGGCGCTCGTTTTTGTTTTTATTATTCGGTGACGCCGAGTTCGATGCGTTTGAATTGACGAATTGTGATGTTTTCGCCAGTTTTAGCAATGGCTTCTTTAACAAATTGCTCAACAGTTTTGGAATCGTCCAAAATATATGGTTGGTTTAGGAGAACTTTGTCCGCAAAGGCTTTTTTGACTTGACCCTCGAGGATTTTTTCCTTCATATTTTCTGGACCCTTAAAATTGGTTTCGAGCTCTTTGATTTTAGCCTCTTTAACTTCGGCTGGAATATCGTCTTCGCTAACATAAAGTGGGTTCATGGAAGCGATTTGCATGGCAATTTGGTGGACCAAAGTTTTGAATTCGTCGGTTTTAGCCACGAAACTGGTTTCGCAGTTAACCTCGACAATGGCACCCAAGCGACCGTCGTGAATATAGGCATCGATAAGACCTTCGCGAGTCTCGCGATCACCACGCTTTTCGGCTTTGGTCAAGCCTTTTTTGCGCATAGCTTCGAGAGCTTTGTCGAAATCACCTTCGGCTTCGACTAAAGCTTTCTTGGCATCGGTAAGGCCGGCGCCAGAAAGTTCTTTTAATTTTTTGATTTGTTCGATAGAAATATCTGCCATTTTTGTCCCTTTATTTAGTTAATTATTTTTTGCCTTCTTCGATGGCTTTAGTGAAGTAATCTAAAATTAATTTAGTAGATTTAATCGAATCATCGTTAGCTGGGATGACGTAGTCGATGCCGGTTGGGTCGACGTTAGTGTCGGTGATGGCAAAAATCGGGATGTGAAGATTTTTGCCTTCTTTGATGGCGTTGCTATCTTCGATGGCGTCAACTACAACGATTGCTGCTGGTTGCTCGGACA
>CAZEYN010000033.1:0-1428 GCA_964516075.1 uncultured Candidatus Saccharibacteria bacterium
CTCCAAGATAAGGATTCCCTAGGAGACTCCAGAAAGATGATCTGGTTGATAGGCGCAAGGTGGAAGCATGGCAACATGTGGAGCCGAAGCGTACTAATAGGTCCATCGTCTTTTTATGCCCAAATCACTACTAATTCGAAGGTGGTGATTTGGAAGACTTAGCTAACAATCGGTGTTTGACGCAAACACTGTAGCGTCATTAAAATCAATAATCTACACCTTATGGACATCAATCGCAATAAAAGACGCACTTTTATTGTAAATTGGTGCCCATAGCGCTGGGGAAATACCTGTTCCCATTCCGAACACAGAAGTCAAGCCCAGTAGCGCCGATTATACTGCGAAAGTGGGAAACTAGGAAGGTGCCAAATTATCAAGGAACCGCTCGAAAGAGTGGTTTTTTGATGGCGAATTTTTTGCAACAGTTTGCGCGTGGGACAATTTAAAGAACAAAAATAGCCACCAGCGTGGCTATTTTCACGTTATAAGATTATTCTTCGGATGATTCTTCTTCTGCTTCGGAATCTTCGAGGGCAGATAGCAAGGAATCTTCAACGTTTTGGCGCTTTTTCTTTGGCGTAGCTTTTGCTAAGACGATATCGATATCGTAGCCGGTCAATTTAGAGACCAAACGCACATTTTGCCCCTGTTTGCCGATGGCGATAGACTGTTGCTCTTCGGAAACGTAAACTTTGGCGGTTTTGCCATCGATCTCAATCTTGATAACTTCGGCTGGGCTGAGAGCTTCGCGAATATATTCGGAAGCATTATCGCTCCAGTTGATAATGTCGATTTTTTCCTTGTCGCCGATTTCGTTCATAATAGCTTGAACGCGAATGCCGCGGCCACCAACGAAAGTGCCAACTGGGTCTACTCCTGGGACGGTGGACATAACGGCGATTTTGGTGCGACGACCAGCTTCGCGAGCGATGCCCTTGATTTCTACGGTGCCGTTTTCGAGTTCTGGGACCTCTTGATAGAACAAGCATTTAATAAAATTGGCGGAAGCGCGCGAAACGATTAATTGTGCGCCGCGATCGCCGCGTTCGATTTTCTTGATGTAAACTTTGATGCGGCCACCAACGCTGTAAAATTCGCCGTCGATTTGCTCGGAACGAGGCATAATACCAGTGGCGCGATCGAGGTCGATGCGCACGAGTTTAGGCTCAACACGAGCAACTGTACCAGTAACAACTGTGCCAACTTTGTTTTCGAAGGCGATAAGCACGGCGTCGTTTTCAGCTTCGCGTAAACGCTGGACAACAACTTGTTTGGCGGTCATAGCAGCGACACGACCAAACTTAGTAACCTTGTGAGATTCCTCGACGATGTCGCCGAGTTTGGCGCCTTTGCCAGCTTCGTTCAATGGAATTTCGGTGGCAGGGTTGTAGGCTAAACCATCTTCGATGACTTCGCGGGCTACAAAAA
>CAZEYN010000033.1:1438-5696 GCA_964516075.1 uncultured Candidatus Saccharibacteria bacterium
GGCTTCGCCAGTTTTAGCATTTAAAACAGCGCGAACATTCATCTCGCGGTCGCCGTTGTCTTTGCGCCAAGCAGCAGCAATGGCTTGCTCGATAACATTCAAGACGGCCTCTTTTGGTAAACCTTTTTCTTCGGAAATGATATCTACCATGGCAGACATCTGTTTTAGGTCTAGATTTTCCATTTTTTCCTTTCTTTTGCTTAAAATAACCGCCTCTTTGGGAGCCGGTTGAATCTGTATAATTTGATTATAGCAAAAAGCTTGAAAAAATGCAAGTATCTTGTTATAATAGAGGTAGCGAAAATAACTTGTAATAAAAAGGAAACTTATGAATTTAAAAGAAGAGGAGCGTCGTGCCAAGCTCTTAAAATCTAGGGCCGAGCGATTGCCAGACATCAAAAAACAATTCGAAGTCGCCCAAAATCGGAACTTTAATTCCAATTTTCAGGCTGGTGGCAAGGATGAAAAATTGGTGAATAAAAAAGCCAAAAAATCTAGCAAGAGAAATGAGAATTCGCCAAAGTCTCAAGATAAGGTCGAGGCAAAAAAGCGCAAAGTTAACTTGTCGGTATCAGCGAAAAAAGGCGACATGGTTCACCACCAGAGGATGCTGAGCCAAGACGTAAATGCGCAGGCCACGCAGCATATTATTGGTTTGCCGGTAAATAAGTCGCGCTATAATGGCTTTAACGGCGAGCAAATAACAAATGCTAAATTAAAGCAAATGCGTGTAAACCCAGATGCTGTGCGAATTATCCCAATTGGCGGCGTGGGCGAGTTTGGTATTGGTAAAAATATGACCATCATCGAATACAAAAACGAAATGATTGTGGTGGATATGGGCGTGTTGTTTGCTGGCGAAGATTATCCAGGGGTGAATTATCTAATTCCGGATATCAAATATTTAGAGGACAACTTGCAGAATGTGAAAGCGGTGCTGTTTACACATGCGCACTTGGACCATATTGGTGCCTGTAGGCATCTTTTGCCAAAATTTGGGCAATATACGCCAATTTACGGTACAGATTTTACCTTGGGGATGATTAAAAAACAGATGTCGGAGCTTGACGATGTGCCAGATTTGAACTATCAGGTGGTAGATCCACTTAAACACGACAAAATTCAGGTGTCTGAGCACTTGAGCGTGGAATTTATCCATATGTTGCACTCGATTCCTGGGAATGCGGCGATTGTGGTGCGCACGCCGAATGGGGTGATTTACCTCTCTGGCGACTGGCGTCACGAGACCAACCCAATGGGCACGCAGGCCGATTACGAGCGTTTGGACGAAATTGTCAAAAACGAGGGAATTGACCTAATGATAAACGAGTCGACTAATATCGATTCACCTGGTAAGCACCCGCATTCGGAATACGATGTGGGCGAGAATCTGGGTCGCGTGATGGATCATTATGTAAATGGGCGCATTATTATTTCGTGTTTTTCGTCGCAGATTTCGCGTATCGAATTGGTTTTGAAAGAGGCGGCCAAGCGTGGGCGCAAGGTGGCGTTTTCGGGTTTTTCGATGATTAACAACGTGGAAGTGGCTTTGCGTGCCAAGGCGATAAAAGTGCCAAAAGACACCGTGGTCAAGATGGAAGACATCATCAAGCTACCGGATGAAAAGGTTTGTATTGTTTGTACCGGTTCGCAGGGCGAGTTGAACGCGGTTTTGAACCGCATGGTGACTGGCGCGCATAAGTTTATCAAGATTAAACCTACAGATACGATTGTGTTTTCGTCAAACCCAATTCCGGGGAACGAGCCGCACGTGGTGAACACGGTGGACGGGCTTTTGCGCGAGGGTGCGCAGGTGATTCAGAACGGCAAAACTCACCTTACGAATATTGGACCTTTGCATTTGTCTGGCCATGCCTATTACGAGGATCACGTGGAATTTATCACGCGACTTCATCCGACTAACTATATGCCATATCACGGCGAGTTTTATATGCTTGAGCACAATGCCGAGATGGCGGAAAATGTGATAGGGATTCCAAAAGACCGCATTTTGGTCTCTGACGATGGCGATATTGTGGAGCTTTCACCAGATAAAAGAATTCGCAAAGCTGGTAGGATTCAAGTGGGGAATAAACTTTACGACGATGCGGACCAGCAGGTGCACGAAGCGGTGGTGAAGGACCGAATTCACATTTCACGCGAGGGTATTTTTGTGATAGTTTTGACTTTGAACAAGAAAACTGGGCATTTGATGAAAACGCCCGATATTGTGTCGCGCGCGTTTATTTACTTGGATAATTCGGAGGAGTTGATTGGCAAAATTCGCCACTACCTCAGGCAAAAGACCGATAAGTCGATTTCTACAGACCCAGAGATGAAGGTCCTAAAAGAGGAAATTAAAGAAGACATCGCACACATTTTGTTTGATGCTACTGGGCATACGCCGATTGTGATTCCGGTCATCAACAAAGTGTAATGTGCTATAATTTAACCATGAAATATGACATTGTAATAATTGGGGCAGGGATTGCTGGGCTCACCGCGGCAATTTATGCCAAGCGAGCCAGCAAAAATGTGATAGTTTTTGAATCTTTGGCTTGTGGCGGGCAGGCTATGCAGACCGATAAAATCAAAAACTATCCTGGTTTTGAGGAAATTTCTGGGCCCGAATTAACAGAGAAAATATATCACCAGGTGAATAATTTGGGCGTAAAAATACACAGCGAAGAAGTAATAAGCTGTAAAAAGGATGGAGCTAATTTTACCATTAAAACGGACGAGGGGGAATATACCGCCAAAGCGGTAATAATTGCAACAGGTGCTAAGGATAAACCGATGGGCGCCAAAAACGAGCTAGAGATGGTGGGTAAAGGCGTGTCGTATTGTGCGGCTTGCGATGGGGCGCTGTATCGTGACAAGGCGGTGGCTGTGGTGGGCGGCGGCAATTCTGGGCTGTATGCGGCACTATATTTGGCTGACATAGCAGAAAAGGTGTATTTACTGAACCGCGGTGCGGAGTTCAACGGCGAGCAAATGACGGTGGAGGCGCTGGAGAATAAACCAAATGTAGAATTTGTACTAAATGCCACCGTTGCGGAAGTGTTGGGTAGCGAAAATGTGGAAGGACTAAAAATTAAGAGCGCGAAGGGCGAGGAAATTTTGCCGGTAGAGGGGGTTTTTGTGAATGTGGGCAAGGCGCCAAATACGGGAATTTTCCAAGATTTAGTAAAATTGGATGAATTTGGCTATGTGATAGCCGGGGAAGATTGCCAAACCTCGTGCTCTTTGGCGTATGTGGCTGGTGATTGCCGCACAAAGGAACTGCGTCAATTAGTAACCGCCGCGGCGGATGGCGCAGTGGCGGCCAGCATGGCGGTGCAAAACTTGCGATAAAACAATTGATATTTTTTTGAATTTTGTGGTAAAATGGAAGGTGAAGCACTTATGTATAAATCCATGGAGATACAATGAAGAAAAATAAATTTTATCTTTTGAGTCTATTAGTTGTAAACACGGTTTTTGGTGTTATTTTTAGCTGTGGGGCGGCATGGGCCACCGATGCATCTTCCGCGACTTATACGGCTACCGCCACGGTAAATGTGGTTGATTTCACCTGCACATTGAGTGGTTCTGGCATGACTTCACACACCGCCACGTTAACACCTGGGACTGCTACGTCTGGTATCGGCACTACTACATTTACGGCTTCTTGTAACGATTCCGGTGGGTTTGGCATTTATGCGGTGGGCTACACTGGCGACACAGAGGGCGCCACGACTTTGGTAAGTGGGTCTAATACTATTGTCACGGGGACTGCAACTTCTGGCCCTACGTCTAACTGGGCTATGAAGGTGACACCTGGAACTGGATTAATATCTGTCAACGATTTTAATAATAACAATTATCATACAGTGCCATCAAGTTACACCATGGTAGCAAAGAAAGAATCTGGCACGGTAAGCTCCGTCGCTGCGGTAACTTCGACTTATCAGATATACCCTACAAGCATTCAGGCCTCTGGTAGTTACACTGGTAGGGTAAAATATACTTTGATGCACCCAAGTACCGCAGAATGCCCAGAAGGGTATGAGATGAGTGGCGGAATATGCCAATTAATACCAACAACGCTCTACATGCAAGATGTGGCAACTTGGGGTAGCACATTAACTACCAATGTAGCTGTTCAGGCTGAAGATAGTCGAGATAACAAATTATACTGGGTCACTAAACTTGACGATGGAAACATCTGGATGACTCAAAACCTAGACTACGATTTAGTCTCGGGGACCACCCTTAC
>CAZEYN010000034.1:0-4959 GCA_964516075.1 uncultured Candidatus Saccharibacteria bacterium
TTTAAATTTCTAAAGTCGAAATTATGTCGGTGGTAAATTTGTATTTATTAAATGATCCGCTTCTTGTTTGACCTTGAATTTTTTTTCGCACTCAGTTTCGGAAAGTTTACTCTGACGTTCAGCTTCGGCTAATGCTCTTAAGACTTCATCTTTAAGACGCTTTTCGGCCTCTGAATTCGCCTCAGCTAATCGCTTGCTGACGATTTCGTTAACTTGTTCCTGGCTAAACGAAGTAGTTTCTTGGTCTTTGCCCTCATCTGTATTTTGAGGTGTAGGATCTGAATCTTGCATATCATTCCTCTGTTTTACGCCCATCGGCTACGTGATTAGCAATAAAAAACGACAAGGTTTGACTTGTTGCAATTAACTAATGTATATTTTGGATTATAGCATAAATGTTTTTCAAATAAAAGAACTCTAAGCTAGACTAATTATAGTGTCATTATCTGAAGGATAGTTGGTTGGTTTATTTTTAAGTTTTTACATTCGAAATTGCGTATTGGTATATGTAAGAGACGTTTTTAGCCAGACCTCTTTTTACAAATTGCGCAAATTGTGTTATAATTTATGTGGTATTTGGTTGGTGATTACTAAACGTACATTACTATTTTTGAAAGGTTGGTGATTATGCATGTCAAGAAATCCAGAATTGGATAGGTTGAAGGCGGAACAGCAGTCTTTTTTCGAACAGAAACAGGCTGCATTCCAAAGATTTAAGGTTTTACAAGAACGGACTAATGCGGCTCATGACGCTATGCAGTCGGCCTGGGATGAGCGTACTCGTGCCAGAGAATATATGAACCGTGAATTCGAGGCGAGGCGGTCAGCTTATGCCCATCGTGACTCTGTTTGGGATGAATATGGTCGCATTCGCGATTATAATAATTCCAGAATCGAATCACTGAAGTATGAGGCCGATGCCGAGCATTGCGCCATGCAAGATTGCTTCGAACGAGCTAGCGATGCATATCAGTACGGCGACAAATCTGAAGCTCCCTACTATTCTCGGCAAGGTCACGAGCATAAAGAGCGTCGGGACGAGTTGAACGCTGAAATTTCTGAGCTTGCTCGTGAAGTTAAGCAGGCTAAAGCAAACGCTGAAGCTTCTGCGCCAAGGATTGATTCTTATGCATTCGACTCCGCAAAATCTGCTTTCGAATCAGCAAAGGCACGCCATGAATCTGCGCAGGCAGAATTTAAGAGACTTAAAGCTCAACGTGATTCTGCTAAGTCAGAATTCGATCGTCTTCAGACCCAGTTTAAACAGGCGCAGGCTGCATTTCAACGCAAACTCGAAGAAGTCAAATCCGAACGAACTTCAATAGAGCAAAAAACCGTCGACAAGGTCAATATGGCACTTGCTCATGAAAAAGGCGGAGCTTTTTATCTTGGCTCAATTTTCGGAAGCGATGCAAAGATCAGACCGAGAAACGACGGAAGCGGCAAGATTGATGTATTCTTTGGCGGATTAAATGCGGCCGGAGACGGAATTGGGCATGGACACGCCATTATCGACAGCAACGGCAATGTCACTTATCTGCGCGATGCTTGGCAGGATCATGATAATTTTTTAATCGACGATGCCAAAAAACGTGGAGCAAACACTCATAACATTTAATCGATGACCAACTAAATACTACGACCGGCACTAGTTGCCGGTCATTTTATTTTATGGTATAATAAACATATGTTTTTATCAAAAGAAGAACGAAAGAATGTAATGTCCGCATATGGCTGTGGAGATTTTTTAGAATTCAATCATTATGAAGTCGGACCAGACACTTGGGTTTATCTTTTTGGGCGCGAAGACAAAAAATACATTCTAGTCGTTACGGATTATCTTGGTGATTATGAATTTGATGTCTTTCCTCATCTTTTAAGATTTGGCGATAACGAATTTAAAAAGATTGATTTTGTTCTCCAACACGAAATTCCAGCTAAGGACGATTCTTTGCTCGAAAAGATTCACGCTAATACTATTTTATTTGAATATACCGACTAAAATTACTTCATAAAAAATCTAAGATCGTCGAGGCAAATGTCGAGTTTTTTAACAATTTGCATCGCTGTATCTAATCTTGGCACAGAATCGCCATGTTCCCATTTTGAAACCATTTGTCGACTAACTTTTACTTTATCGGCAAATTCCTCAATGGTGAATCCTTTTTTTACCCTAAAAAATCTTATTTTTTGGCCGATAGATAGAGTGTCGTTCATATATCTATTATACCTCAAACGCCATCCATTTTCCCGGCATTATTTCTTTTATTTTTAAATATTCTCCAAGTTCAATTTCTTCGCAGTCTGCACCTTCGACATCGAAGTCTTGAACCATAAAATATTCTCTTCTCTGAAAATCACTGAGGCGTTTTTCTTTTACTTTTAAAATTTCTGCGCCATAAAGAATTTTTCCAGATTTAAGTTGAACATCCATGATCAAAATCGGAGTTTCTTCGCATTCATATTCGAATGGCATTTTCGTTAATAGATCAGTAATATTGTTATTCATAATTTCTTCTTTCTTTATTAATTAAATACTATTTATGTTCATGAACTTGTAGTAATTATATAAAGAAAGAGAGGAAGAAAAAACCAACTAGAGTTGACATTTTACCTATATTAGGTCCTTTTATAAAGTCTATTGCCCACTAGCTGCGGGTGATCATTATAGTTGAAGCCCAACAGTCATTGATTTCATTCCTCCACCTGAACTCCAGATAGAAGCACGATGCGAGTATTGTTAGTTAACTAGTTTGAGTAGAGATTCATACGAATTGCAAACGCCATAAATACAATCGCCATTACTGATTTTTGCAAAGTGTTTCTTCGCGCATTCTATTTTAGCTTTCTCGACGCCTTTTACGCCAACATCTAGTTGATTTTCGTTTACGCCCTTAGTTTCTGCTACGAAGTAGATATGCTTTACTCCAGCCTCATCCTTAAAAGTGATGGCCCAGTCTGGGTTATAGTGGCCCATTGGCGTATCGATATAGAACTTCTTCGGTAGCTTTACGTATACTTCAACAGTATCGCTCTTGTCGAGTTCTTCGGCGAAGTTTTTCTCGACGTCGGAGTCGTAGCGAAGCTTATCGTATAAGTGGTGGTTTGGCGTATCAATGAGATTGTGATTGTATTCGCCAGTTATTTCGCCGTTAATAAAGATTTCGCCGCCATCCCATTTCTCGTTCAGTTTATCGTATTCAATATGCTCGACCACGGTCGACGCTTTTTGTTCGTTGATAAGCTGAATTGCGTTATGGATAAATTCTTCTGGATTTGTTTTGAATTTATCAAACGTCGCAGGTTTAATTCCGGCAAGAATCTTTGTGATAGCCTTACGGGTCAAGCTCGTACCGCCGTCGTTTTGGGATTTTGATAGCTCAGAGACGAGATCATACTTAATAGTATCGTTTGCGAGTTCAGAAATCGCGATTGGTGTGCCGATCTTGTTCCTATACATTTCAAGTTTATCTTTGCCAACCGTCTTTAATAAGCCCTCAGTAATCACGACTTCGGTCTTCGTAACGCGCATATTTTTATTCAAGGAATCTATGCAGTGGTCGACCAATTCTTTTTCGTCAAAGTCGACAGTATAGTAGGTTTTCTCGTTAATATGATCCCAAAGTTCCTTAAACTTCTTTGAAGCAAATTTTTCTTGATTGAGATTGAGTTTCTCTGAACGACGAGCATTTGTAACGAGTTGACCGCGTTTAGGATCGTAGACTGACTCAAGAATGTTTTTGATGTTTTCTGCAAACGGCGCATACCGCTCACCGACAGCTTCGCGGACTTTTTGAATTTTTTGATCTTCATTTAAACCGTGATACGCATCGGTTAATTGTTTAGAACTGCGATCAACCAAGCCAGCGATTACTAAACCGGTAAATATATCGCCTGCAGCAGAATCATCAATCGTAAGAGTATTCTCTCCACTAGAGTCTTGAACGATTTTACCGTTGAACAACGAAGCCGACGCATCTTTTGGACGCTTTGCGATAACCTCATTAAACTCACTTTGAAGACTATTGGCGAAGCTCTCGTAGCTTTCATTGGCAATAACCGTAAGAATATTCGTATCATGAACTAGGTTCTCGCCGAGAATTTCCGCATCCTGGCGAATGCCGTTCTGATCTACACAGAGACGCAAGCCACGGCCAATCTCTTGGCGCTTCTTAATTTCAGCGTCGGATTCACGAAGCGTACAAATTTGGAAGACGTTCGGGTTATCCCAACCCTCACGAAGCGCGGAGTGTGAGAAGATGAAGCGTACCGGTTCCTTAAAATCGAGCAGGCGTTCCTTATTTTTCATAATCAAGTCGTAGGCGGAAACGTCGTCAGAGCCACCCTCTTTGCTTTCTTTACTGTTAATTGCGTGACCTTTCTTGTCGATCGAGAAGTAGCCAGCATGAATTTCGGACGGAGTAAACTTCTCGAGATATTTACGGAAGTCAGCGTCTTCTTCGAACTGGAGCTGTTGGTTCAGATAGATATCGACGGCTTTCTGAAATTCATCTTCGAAAATCTTAGCGTAGATGCCTTTTTGCTCGCCGTCGTCATCGTAATATTTGTATTTCGCGACTTCATCGATAAAGAATAGCGACAGAACTTTAATACCTTTTTTGTAAAGTTTTCGTTCGGTTTCTAGATGCGACATAATCGTCTCGCGAATTTGAATCCGTCGCAAATCATCAGCGTTGGTTTCACCGATCACTTCTCCCTCATGAATCCGAATACCATTCACAAAATCAACAAAACCCTCTTCATCGCGGGCATTAATTTCGGAAATTTGATAGCCATCATGGTAAGCCTCGAGTTCGCCAGAATGAACATAGATATCGTCGCCGAGGACGAGCGTCTTAGTTTTGCGACGAATTCCACCGCCAGTTTTTGCATCAAACTCAAACGCCACCGTCGCTGTCGGTTTTTTATTGGGGTATGTGTTAATCTTCTGTAAATATA
>CAZEYN010000035.1:0-4867 GCA_964516075.1 uncultured Candidatus Saccharibacteria bacterium
CGACAACGTCATTCGTAAGGGGGCTTTCGAGGGTTTAAACCTGCCATCTAAATTAGCAGACTGTTCATCTCGCAACGCTAAAGATTGCGAACTGTTTATCGTAGAGGGTAACTCCGCTGCCGGTTCCGCCAAGGAAGGGCGTGATTCTAAAATTCAGGCGATTTTGCCTTTACGCGGTAAAGTTCTTAATACCGAACGCGCTAGATTAGATAAAATGCTTGCTAATGCCGAACTTGTCTCTTTGATTAAGGGGTTAGGTGTAGGGATCGGCGATCAATTCAACCTAGACGGTCTCAGATATCACAAAATCGTCTTTATGACCGATGCTGACGTTGATGGTTCTCATATCTCTACGCTACTTTTGACTTTCTTTTTTCGCTATATGCCAGAGGTAGTCAAAGCTGGTCATGTCTATCTTGCTAAACCACCGCTTTTTGGCTTAATCAAGGGCACAGGGAACGGTCGCAAGATTGATTATATCTATGACGAAAAAGGCCTAGAAGAAGCCTTAACCAAGAAAATAGAAGAGCGCAAGGCATCAGGGGTTAAAATCGACGAAACTGCTGAGCGATTTAAGCAAGCAGGCTACACCGCTCAACAGCGCTTTAAAGGTCTCGGCGAAATGGATGCCTCTCAGCTCTGGGAAACCACTATGAACCCAGAGAACCGTATCTTAATACGCGTCAACATCGAAGATGCCGAAAAGGCCGATGCAATTTTCTCGAAACTAATGGGCGATCAAGCCGAACTGCGTAAAAACTTTATTCAAGCCCGCGCTGCATCTGTTAATTTGGATGATTTGGACTTTTAAGGAGGAATATGGAAGAAGATAAGACTAAAAACGAAAATCAATCATCAGATTCGCCAATCGAAGATATCTCAGCCCCTGTTGAAGACGGTATCGAACTTCGCACCGTTGAAAGCACCATGGAAGACTACTTCTTGCGCTACTCACTCTCTGTTATTGTTGACCGCGCTCTCCCAGACGTCCGCGACGGTTTAAAGCCGGTCAACCGCCGTATATTATATGCCATGAATAAAAACGGCTGGAAAGCTCCTCACGCCACCGTGAAATCTGCTCGTATCGTCGGCGAAGTCATGGGCAAGTACCACCCACACGGCGATTCTTCTATTTATGACGCTATGGTCAATTTAGCCCAACCTTGGAAAATGCGCTATACTTTGGTAGAAGGGCAAGGCAACTTCGGTTCCATGGACGGTGACGAAGCCGCCGCCTCTCGTTATACCGAGGCTCGTCTCGATAAAATAGGTGCTGAGCTATTATCCGACATAGAAAAAGATACCGTAGATTTTCGTGATAACTTCGACGGCTCAGAGAAAGAACCATCAGTTCTGCCGGCTGCCGTTCCTAATATCCTCTTAAACGGTCAAATGGGTATTGCTGTAGGTATGGCTACTAATATTCCGCCTCATAACCTAGGTGAACTTATTGATGCTACTGTCGCTCAAATTGACGATCCAGAAATCTCCCTCGAGGGTCTTATGAAATATGTTAAAGGTCCAGATTTCCCAACTGGTGCCGAGGTTTACGGCGGTGCGCCAATGAAACAGGCTTACGCCACGGGTAAGGGTTCAGTTGTAATTCGCGCCGTCGCCAACATTGAAGAACGTAAAAACGGTCGCTACAACATCGTAATTACAGAGGTCCCATACGGCATGAGTAAAGAGGGCTTCATCGAAAAAGTTCGCGATCTCGTGCTCGCTAAAAAACTCGACCACATTGCCGATGCGCGTGATGAGTCTGCTCGCGGTAAAGTCAGAGTAGTGGTAGAACTTAAGAAAGACGCTTTCCCAAAGAAGATTCTCAATCAACTCTATAAATTAACTCCACTTCAGACCAGCTTCCATTACAATATGCTAGCCTTAATCGATGGTATTCAACCTCGCATCCTCGGCCTTAAAGAAATTTTGGCAGAGTTTATCAAACACCGTCAAAAGGTTATTCGTCGTCGCACCGAGTTCGATTTAAAGAAAGCCAAAGAGCGCGCCCATATCTTAGAGGGTTTGAAAATCGCCCTTGATAATATCGACGAAGTCATCAAGGTGATTCGCTCATCTTATGACGATGCTGATAAGCAGCTCATGTCGCGCTTCGGTCTCTCTGAAATTCAAGCCAATGCCATTTTACAGATGCAACTTCGCCGCTTACAGGGCCTGGAACGCGATAAAATCGAAGAAGAACTAAAACAACTTCACGAGTTAATCCAAAAATTAGAGGCGATTCTAGCAGACGAAAAAGAAGTTCTCAGAGTAGTCAAAGAGGAACTTATAGCCATTAAAGAAAAATACGACGACCCACGTCGCTCCAAGATTATTAATCATGAAGTCGGCAAATTCTCCGAAGAAGAACTCATCCCAGAAGAAGAAAGCGTCATTCTTTTGACCGCTCAAAATTACATGAAACGCGTTTTGCAAGATGACTTCCGCAAGCAAAATCGCGGCGGCAAGGGTAAAAAAGGCATGACCACTAAAGAAGAAGATATAATTGCTCAAATTCTCACCGCCAATTCACACGATTATCTGTTATTCTTCACCAACCAGGGTAGACTATTTCGCATGAAAGCTTATGAAGTTCCACAAGCTTCGCTAACCGCTAAGGGAACTGCCGCTGTCAATATGCTCAATATGCATCCAGAAGAAAAAATCACCGCTATCATTAAACAGGGCAATGCTGGTGAAAACGGCTACCTCTTCATGGCTACCAAAAAGGGAACCATTAAAAAGACCGCCATCAAAGATTTCTTCAACGTCCGCAGTAACGGTTTGGTTGCTATCAAGCTGGACGGTGGTGATGAGCTTAAATGGGTCAAAGAAACCACGGGCGAAAATGACATTGTCATCTCTACCTCTGCCGGTCAAGCTACCAGGTTCAACGAAAAAGAAGTCCGCGCCATGGGCCGCTCCGCTATGGGTGTTCGTGGTATGCGCTTGCGCCCAAAGGATGAAATTGTCGGCATGGACGTGGTGACTGATCCTAAGCAAAAACTGATTGTTGTTTCGGCTAATGGTTACGGCAAAGCCACTCTAGTCTCCAACTTTCCACCACACAAACGCGGTGGAGTAGGTATAAAAGTTGCCACTGTTACCGAGAAGACTGGCCCTATCGTAGCTGTTCATACGCTCGACCCTCTAGCTAAAGAAGTTATCATGATGTCTACTAAGGGGCAAGCCATCCGTATCTCAATGAAAGAAATTCCAACTCTTGGTCGCGTCACGCAGGGTGTTCGTATTATGAAGATGGGCGATGGCGATACTGTAGCGTCAATTGGCATTGTATTACCAGAAGAGGAATCAGAAGAAGATTCTGAAAGCGCAAAGTAACTAATAGCTCAATAAGCAAGAATACCCCTCCAAGGGGTATTTTTACAGGGGTAATTCCTAGGGGGGTTGTAATTTATTTTGACCTATGCTAATACTTCTCTCAATCTTAAAAATAATTAAAGGAGAAGTATGAAAAAAAGATTTTTATTAGCAACAATCTTGGCGATTATGTCAGCAGTTTTTTGCGTTCAGCCAACACAGGCAATGACGGTCGATGAGAATGGTGAACGTTGGTGGACCGCTGACGAGCTAATCCCAGTAGCTCAAGAGATAAACGACGCCATCGAAAACATTTGCGGCAAAGATTATGATTGTCTTTGGGAAGAAACTTTTAAACTAACCGAAAGCGACGGTAAATATAGGGCAGCAGATCTATTGAATGAAATAATGATGATGCTAACAGAGGTAAAACCTTCGCAAAATACTTTTAAAGTTCTGTTCAATAACGAAGACCGCATGCTCAAATGGATGGGCGAAACCATCAAAAAGCAAGACTTAAGTCAATTCCTCGTTGTTTGGAAAGTGGAAGAAAATAAGCAAAATTTTAACGAAATTATTTGGAAAGGAGAGGAATTTAACAGCGATTGGCATCAAGTTTATGACATCAATAAAGATAGCGCAGTAATAAAGGCAGGCACTGAGGTTGAGTTAACCGGTTTACCAACGGCTGATTTATCAGAGAATAAAAGTGGCATTTTCTATTATACGGCGGTCGCCGGAATGTCCAATGCTATCGGTGTTTTAGATTATTCATCGTGCCTTAAATCGCCAAATTATCGGGATGGCATGGGGGGTAAATTAAAAATTTCAGAAACATCAAAGAGGATTTTTGAACCGTATGACATCGTAGAGGGCACTTCAGAATCTACCGAAGACATATCGGAAGAGTCAGGCAAAACATCCGAGGCTAAAGAGAATATCAGCAAAGACGGCGCTGAGCTATCATATTCCTGGGTTAAAGTCGATAATAACCATTCAGCAAATCAAATTGCAAGAAAAACGGCAACCACTTCGTCGGCCAACCCAGATGTTGCCAATAGTACGGATGGACAGAACCTCATCTTTACTGATGCAAAATCAGCATCAACGGAAAGTTCGACTTCGCAACGTAATACAGATGATATTGAAATTCCAAATTCTGGCAATATCAGCAAAAAAGAGAACACCTTCCCATGGTGGATTATAATCCTTATATTGGGCTGCATGGCAATTCTGGTCTGGTTATTTTGGCCGAAACACGAAAAAGAGTCAAAAAAGTCTTAAAATTTGCAAAAAACCAAGAAAAACCCTTGACAAGCCGTTAGGTGTTTGATAAGATAAGAGAAGTTCAAAGCTGCGAGTACTTATTTTAACAGTCTTTGAAAATAATTTAACAATTTAGTTGTGCAATTAGACAAATTTATTTGTCAATCATCGTCAGTTTTATTTATAATTTGAGTTTTTCAAATTTCTAAATTTTGACCTTCGGGTCTTTAATGGAGAGTTTGATCCTGGCTCAGGATGAATGCTGGCGGCGTGCCTAATA
>CAZEYN010000036.1:0-4238 GCA_964516075.1 uncultured Candidatus Saccharibacteria bacterium
TGTAAAATGGAAAAAAGTTTACAACATTTAGGAATTATCGCCGATGGCAACCGGCGCTGGGCAAAAGAACGTGGTTTGCCTAGTATTGAGGGCCACAAAAAAGGTCTAGACGTGATTGAAAAACTGGTCGAGGCAGCCGCAAAATCTGGCATAAAATACTTAACATTTTATGTTTTTAGCACCGAAAACTGGGGTCGCAAAGAGTCCGAGGTTTCGTATATTATGAATTTGGCTGAAAGCCGAATTTTGAAATACGCGGAGTCGATGCGCGAGAATAATAGCAAAATGGTAATTTTGGGCTCAAAAAATCACGTATCACCAAAATTGCTTGCCGCCATCGAAGAAGCCGAAAAAATCACTGCTGGCTGCGATGGTATTACTGTGGGGTTTTGTTTCAATTATGGTGGGGAATTAGAAATTGCCGATGCGGCCAATGCGGTCGTGAGTAGTGGCGCGGAAATTACGCCAGAGACCATCCGCAAGCATTTATATCATCCAGAAATTCCAGATTTAGACATGGTGGTGCGTACCAGTGGTGAGGAACGCATTTCTGGATTTATGCTTTGGCGTGCCAGTTATGCAGAATTTATGTTTATAGAAAAATATTTTCCAGATATGGGTGCCGCAGATATTAAAAAAATCTTAGAAGAATATAATAACCGTAACCGCCGTTTTGGTAAATAGTGATATAATGTAATTATGGATATATTTTTAGGCGTAATTGTAGGTCTTTTGGTCTTGATGTTTTTGGTCACAGCGCACGAATTTGGCCATTTTATCATGGCGCGCAAAAACGGTGTGCGAGTTTTGGAATTTGGCATTTGTTTTCCGCCACGCGCTATTGCATGGGTTAAAGACCCAGAGACCAAAAAATGGAAAAGATTGCCCAAAAAAGATTGGAAAAAACCGCAGGATGGCTTGATTTTTAGCATAAACTGGTTGCCAATTGGTGGTTTTTGCCAGATGGACGGCGAGACTGACGCCGACACCAGAAAGGGGACTTTTGGCGCGGCGAGTTTTTGGGGTAAAACTAAAATTTTGTTTGGCGGCGTGGCCGTAAACTGGCTGGTGGCGTTTGTGATTTTTACAATTTTGGCTTGGACTGGCATGCCGGAATTTTTAACAGGGCAATTCACGGTAGAATCCGACACGCGCACTAATTCAGCGCCAATCGAAATCAGCCAAGTGGCAGAAAATTCGCCAGCGGCCGATGCTGGTATTGCGTCTGGCGATTTAATTTTGGCAGTTGACGGCAACGAGTTTACCCACGTAAGCGAAATTACCGATTACAACGAGGCGCACGCCGGCGAAACGGTGACTTACACGATTGAGCGCTCAGAATCGGTTACCGAGCCGTGCGAATCAGAGCCTTGCGCCATTACGGGAACTTCCCAAACCAAAGATTTAGAGGTCACATTAAACCCTAGCGATTCAGAATATTTGCTGGGAGTTTCGATGTCTGCTTCACAGGCGCTTTCTTATTCGACTTGGTCCGCGCCAATTGTGGGCGCAGGCTTAACCGTCCAATTAACTGGCGAAACTTTTAAAGGTTTAGGAATTATGTTGTGGAATTTAATTTCCGGCGTAGCAGAACAATTTAGTGGCGACGCAGCGGTCCGGCAAAGTGGACAAAAGGCAATCTCGTCTGTGGGCGATTCAATTTCCGGTCCAGTTGGAATCGTGGGACAACTGTTCCCAGCTTTTACGGCGGCCGGCCCTAACAATTTGGCATTTTTGACAGCTTTGATTTCGGTTTCGCTAGCCTGTATGAATGTTTTGCCAATTCCGGCATTAGATGGTGGCAGATGGCTACTTATTGCAATATTCAAATTGCGCGACAAAAAACTAACCAAAGAAATTGAAGAAAAAATAGTTTCGCGAGCGTTCGTGGTGCTACTGACTCTAATCGTAATTGTGACGATTTTGGATATCATAAGGTTAGTTGGATGACAAAAACTCTGTTGGGCGACAAGATTTTAAAAACCGTAATTTGGATGGCGTTGATTTTGCTTTGGACGGCGGTTTCTATTATCGCATCTCAGTTGGTAGTTGGGTATTTGATGTTGGCAATTTTAGGTAAAGAAACTTTTTCCGAGCCAATGCCTACGGCAGTTTTTTCGGCACTTTTTTACGTGTTGGCGATGGCGTTGATTATTT
This sequence comes from uncultured Candidatus Saccharibacteria bacterium, assembly GCA_964516075.1. Taxonomy (GTDB): domain Bacteria; phylum Patescibacteriota; class Saccharimonadia; order Saccharimonadales; family Saccharimonadaceae; genus Nanosyncoccus. The sequence goes on from CAZEYN010000036.1 coordinate 2,158, forward strand.
TTGTGCCACCCCTTTTGAAAAAATGCTGGCACAAAAACCATAACACTGCGAAAGAAAAATTAACTTTGCCGTCACGGACCGAACTCGGTCTGAAAGATTTGCCAACCTGGACGGATATTGGCTTGGCGCCGGTGGGGTATTTAGTCTATTTAGTGCTCGGTATGGCTGTAACTTCATTGTTCAGTTTGTTCCCGTGGTTCGATGTTAATCAGGCGCAAGATGTGGGCTTTAGTACCTACATGGCCGGTGGGGAAAAAGTAATTGCTTTTATTACTTTGGTTGTAATCGCGCCGATTGCCGAGGAAATTATTTTTCGAGGTTGGCTGTATGGCAAAATTAGAAATAAGCTCTCCCAGTCTATGACTAATTTAGTTTCGATGATAGTTTCGGCACTTTTGGTTTCTGTGCTGTTTGGCGCAATTCATCTGCAGTGGAACGTGGGCGTTAATGTTTTTGCGCTGTCGTTGGTTTTGTGTGCGTTGCGCGAAATTACTGGCACGATTTATTCTGGTATTTTGTTGCATATGCTTAAAAATGGTTTGGCGTTTTACCTACTGTATGTCGTAGGGATTTATTGATATCATTAAATCCTTTCCTAGCAAAACTAAGTGACGCCGTTTCGGATTCATAGTGAATTATGTAATAATATTATATCCAAAAAAAACAGTTGACAAAATAAGCATTTTTTCATAAACTATATGTAGTAAAAAACGGAGTAACAAAATGATCAAAAAAAGCGTAAGCTTGACTACTGAAGGTAAGAAGGCTTTGGAAAAAGAATTGGCAGAGCTTATCGCTAATCGCCCAGCGATAACCGAAAAAATTGCTACTGCGCGAGCATTTGGTGATTTGAGTGAAAACGAGGAATATAGTTCTGCGCGTAACGAGCAAAAAATTGCCGAGGGCAGGATTTTGGAAATTCAGGAAATTCTGAAAAATGCCAAAATTATCAAGGGCGGCAAAAAAACCAAAGCCGACTTAGGCGCGACAGTTCTACTGCAATTAAATGGCAAAAAAGTTGAGTATACTTTGGTGGGACCAACGGAAGCAAATCCTTTAGAGGGTAAAATTTCCAACGAGTCACCAATTGGCAAGGTTTTACTTGGGCATAAAGTAGATGAAACCCTTGATTTAAACGGAAAAACTATCAAAATCATCGAAATAAAGTAGTTTTATTTTGATATTATCGCATAATTAATTGTGAATCCGAAACGAGTGACGGACTTTTAGAGGAACCCCCCCAAAAGTCTTTGCTTGCAAAATTTTTGGGGGAAGAAAATCCGGCAGGACCCGTTTCCACTATAATTATGCGATAATGCATTTTACGCCTGTTAATATTCGTGTTATAATAAAGAAATGTTATTAGAAGATTATCGCAACGAACGATTGAAAAAATTAAATGAAATTCGAGAAAAGGGGATTGAGCCTTATCCGTCGAAAAGTTTTCGCAATACGAAAATTTCTGAAGTAGTTGAACATTTTGATGAAAAACAGGGGCAAGAAGTTACTATCGCGGGGCGAATTGTAGCGATTCGTTCTTTTGGTAAGTTGGCTTTTGTGAAGGTTCGCGATTATTTTGGTGAAGTGCAGATTTTTATGAAGTCTGATGATAATACTCCGGATGACGCCTTTAGTGTTAAGAATTTAAAGCTCTTGGACGTTGGAGATTTTATTGAGGCAACCGGCAAGGTCGATAAAACTCAAACTGGCGAGATTTCAGTTTTTGCGAATTCGGTGCGACTTCTAACCAAAACTTTACGTCCATTGCCAGAAAAGTTCACCAATAAGGAGGAGCGCTATCGCCGCCGCTATGTAGACATGAACGTAAACCCAGAGGTACGCGAGCGTTTGGTGCGCCGTTCGAAATTCTGGCAGGCGACGCGTGATTTTATGAATGCGCATGGTTTTATCGAAATTAATATTCCGGTTTTGGAACATACCACTGGCGGTGCAGATGCCGAGCCATTTGTAACCCACATGAACGCATTGGACGAAGATTTTTACTTGCGAATTTCGCACGAGTTGCCTTTGAAACGTTTGCTGGGTGGCGGCTTTGAAAAAGTTTATGATATTGGCGCGCG
>CAZEYN010000036.1:4248-4715 GCA_964516075.1 uncultured Candidatus Saccharibacteria bacterium
TATCGCGTTCGAGGCTTATGCTGCGTATGAAAATTACGAGGATGGTATGGATTTATATGAGGAAATGATAAAATACGTGGCGCGCGAAACGTGGGGAACTTTGAAATTCAACGTGGGTGGTTTTGAGGTAGATTTAGATTGCAAATGGCCACGCATTAAATATGCAGATTTGTTGAAAGAAAAGTTTGGCGTAGACGTATTTAACCCAGATCGCGAGCAAATGATTCAGATTTTGAAAGAAAATGGCGCCGAAATAGATTTCAATATGAGCACGCCACACTTGATTGATAATGTTTGGAAGTTAATTCGCAAAACTTCGGCTGGACCGTATTGGCTGATCGAAGAGCCTCTCGCTTTGTCGCCACTCGCGAAAAAATCGGCGAAAAATCCGCTAGTGACGGAGAGATTCCACCCGATTATTGCCGGGACAGAAATGGGGAATGGTTTTTCGGAGCTTAACGACCCGC
>CAZEYN010000037.1:0-4416 GCA_964516075.1 uncultured Candidatus Saccharibacteria bacterium
AGACCAGAACCGATACTAATGAATTTTCCGACGGCGAATACACAATGATTTCGATTGACGATTTAGATTCTACGCGAAAATTGCTCACTATGGATGGGCAGTATTATTTAGATAATTATGATAGCGGAGCGATTTTTAGAGTAATAAAGTTTGATTCCGAAAAGTTCGCCGACGAAATTGAACCACTAGTAGCATATGATTTTGCGAAAACTTTTCCGGAAAAGTCTACAGTTTTAACTTTTGCGCAGACTGGCGTGACGGCACTATCCAGGGGAATGAACGCTAAATTAGTCCAGCTGGGTGGCGATGCGACTTATTTTGCCGCTGGCCTGAAAGATTATTTATCTAGTTTCGACATTACACACACATCAAACGAGTCTTCTTTTTCTGAATTTGCTACTACCGATAATATTTGCTCTGACACCAGGTTTATCGACACTTTAACGACAATTGGTTTGGATGTAGTAGAATTAACCGGTAACCACAACCAAGATTGCGGTGACGAGGCTGCGCGCAATACGATAGATATTTATAATCAAAACGGCATCAAGATTGTTGGCGGCGGTAAGACCGCGGGCGAAGCTGCTACTCCATTGAATATTAACGAAAAAAATACTAATATTGCATTTTTGGCCTATAATTTGTCGACCGGCGGAGCTACCGAGGACGATACGCCTGGTGCAAATCAGTACTACGAAGAAAATGCCGTGACAGAAATTAGTGCCGCCAAAGAACGTGGAGATTTCGTAATTGTCGACGTTCAATACTATGAATGTAGCGCTTACGCTTCGGAATACGAAGACCCTATCTGCGATTACGCCGACTCCGCAGCCGGCGATCAAGTAGGATTTTTCCGCCATTTGGTAGATTTGGGGGCTGATTTAGTTGTAGGGACTAGCGCGCACCAACCACAAACTTTTGAACTTTACGGTAATGGCGCAATTTATTACGGGTTGGGTAATTTGTTCTTTGACCAAGTTTGGTGGCCGGGCACTACTAGAAGTTTAATTCTGGCACACTATTTTTACAACGGTAAATTATTGCAGACCAAAATTGTGCCGACGATTTACGACAGCTCAATGCAAACTAAATTATTAGACGAGGAGACAACAAAATGGTTCCTGAACAGACTAGCGAGCGAACGTCCGTAAAGCCTAAAAAGATACCTGAGAAAATTTTGGTACCACTGCTTTATATTTTGATTATCGGCACGTTTATTTTAGCATGCTTCTTGATAAAATATTACAAAAATATCGGTGATTGGATGTCTGAAAATAGCCAAATTCCAGCTACCGAGGAAATCTCGGTCTCTGAAGAGAATACAGAGGTGGTGCAGGTAAAAGAAATTAATTTTCAGCCTATAATTGACGACTGGGCGAGTTCCACTGGCGGCAAGAAAAGTGTCCTAATTTATGACTTGGAAAACGGCAAAACCGTAGGCGCTTATAATACGAACGAAAGCTACAGCACGGCTTCGCTCTACAAACTATTCGTAGCGTATGAGGGCTATTTAAAAGTTCAATCCGGAGAATGGAGCGGCACAGAAATGACCGGCTCAACTGGCCATACTATTTTGGAGTGCTTAGATCTCGCAATTCGCGAGTCAAATTCTGCGTGCGCTGAAACTTTATGGAAAAATATTGGATATGACGAGCTGGACCAAATCGTTGCGGAGGAGTTTGGAATCACTAATTCGGACATTTCGGGTTTAACATCGAATGTCAACGACATAGCCACAATGATGCGAATTTATTATGAACACCAAGAAATTACGGACGAGGCATTAATTGCACAAATCAAAGATTCATTCCTGAATCAGCCAACTACGACTTACGACTGGCGGCAGGGCTTGCCAAGTGGTTTTACGCGGGCCAACGTCTATAACAAAGTGGGTTGGGATTATAACCCAGATGAGGCGGTTTGGAATATTTATCATGATGCTGCAATTGTAGAATTTCCAGAGGAGAATCATCATTTCGTAGTAGTAGTGATGACGAATCAAGTAGATTATAAGCAAATTTGTGATTTGGGCGCTAAAATAGAAGAATTTTATTACAATAATTAATATGTGCTAAAGAATTGCGACCAATAGGTGCGGTATTCGGAATCTGCGTCAAAGGCAAAACCGACCGAAAGTTTGGTGTATTCTGAATTCAGGATGTTGGCGCGGTGGGTATCTGAGCTCATCCAGAGTGCCACAGTGCTCGCCGGTGAGACAGCTGCGTTGCCAATGGCCAAATTTTCACCGCTGACCCCACCAGAACTTGGCGCAGGACAAGCCGTAGCCCAGCTACTGCCATCTGGGCGGGTATGGGAATATAGAGTTTCGGTTTCTATGGCGCGAATTTCGGCAGCGTCGGCGCACGTGTCGCCCCATGAGAGCTGACTCAAGTTGTTTTTGACTCTGATTTTGTTAACCAATGTAAGAACTTCGCGTTTCCATTGCCCAGCTGGTGGCTCTATTACAGTAACAGAGATGGAATCTTTACGTGTGCCGTCATAAGTACCAGCGGTAATAGTTGTAGTACCAGCGCCATGAACCACTGGATAACGACAAGTATTGTCGTCGTAACCTAACCAAGTGCGGGCCGAATCGTAAAAACCTTCGATAACGGTGGTGTCGGAAGTCTGCCAATACATTTCACCAAGATCCGTCAAGCTACCGTCTACACAGATATCAATATCTGGTGTGGCATAAATTGTGATTGATTTCTCATTCCATAATTCGCCGGATGCCACTTCGCCACCATCGAATTCGTGGCTGGTGGTAGAGATATAATCGTCGTTGCCAGTGGTATATGCCGTAGGCTCGGCGGTGGAATCGGAAACAGACTCTAAGAGGTCCATTTCGCCCACGGTGTCTTCGACGATGTCGGAACGTTCATCTACGGCGCGGAAAGTCAGACCACCATTTAGCCATATAGCACTGGAAATTAAGACTCCGGCGATTAAAATTGCGGCGGCGTTGATAGACAGCAGAATAGTCAATTTAGGGCTACGAGTTTTCTTTTCCATCACCCTTATCACCATTTTTAGGTTTTTCACTGTTTCCGGTAATTAAGGAACGAACAAAATTTGATACTTCGTTCATGGCTGGCATTAAAAGAAGGAAGATAAGAATCATGATAAAGTTCAGGATGATAACCTCGGTAGACGGAGTAGAGCCACGGAATAGAGCAGCAAAGACAATGGCGAAAATTATCATATAAACGATTGCGAGTGAAGCGATAATGACAATATAAGAGAAAATCCTAATCCAAATTGACGACAAATTGATGGCATGATACCGCAAAATCGTGTAATAAAATACAATAATTGTGCTGGAAAGAGCCAAAGGCCCCAACCAAACCATGCCCCAGTTGCCAAAAATTGGCAAAATTAGATTAGCAATTAAAATTAGCGTGCTAGACAAGCCAAAACTAGCCATAGTCACCAAGCCGCCATTGCGTTTGCGTTGCGATTTGGTTTTAAATGATTGCCTAAATAGCGCAAATACAATAGCTGGGACAATAGCGCAGAAAAAGCCAATATACGAGAAATAAAGTGGGCCGATGTTCATATTGATACTATTGCCGGTGCGGTCTAAGATAATTTCGTTATATAAGAGTGCTGGGTCAATGAAAATTAACGCACTGATAATCATGCCAAAAATTAGAAAGGCCGTGGTAACAACTGAGCCATATTTTTCGTGCCAGGAAACATAACCCAAGAATGATACGTCAATCAAAATAGCACTAACAAAAGTCCATTTGGCGTGCCAATCTATGGAATCAGCCCAGCCGGAGTCAGCAATTAAGAATGCCGAGATTGAAGCCATCCAAACAGTGGCAAAAATGGCAGCAGCAAGGAACCGCGCCGAACGAATATGATCGCCCTTGGATGAGCCAAAGAAAACAATAATGCCAGACAAAAATGTCAAAATGGCAACCGTGATAAGTAGAATTACGATTAATTGCATACGCCTCCTATTATGCTTTTATTATACCACAAGTTTTATCGACGTGGGGAATTATTATTTGGTGAATTTTGGAAATTACGGTTGCCGTTGCCGACAGTTGTTGAAACTGAGGTAATAGTAAAATCGGAATATTTTTCGCCATTTAGATAAATTGAGTATGTATCGCCTAAGGTAAATTTATCCGTGCCGACTGCAAGATGATTGAACTTTTTGGCGGTAGTATGGGAAACAATTACGGTGTTGTTAGAATCCTTGATCTCGATTTGAGTGCCGACCGCTTGATAGCTGTCAAAATAGACACTTAAATTACATACTGCACCGTCTGTACCTAAAGATTCCGCCATACCGCTTGAGCCCACGGCAACAACTTCACCACCCTGGATATTGATACCCAAACCAGAATCTAGCGCACCATTGCCGTCGTCGGTAGGACCGTCTATAACGGTTTTGCCTCCATT
>CAZEYN010000038.1:0-3998 GCA_964516075.1 uncultured Candidatus Saccharibacteria bacterium
TAGGGACTACCGGACCAAAACTTAAGCCTGAAAAGCACGTAAAATATGCACGCAAAAAACTAGTGCGAATTTTGGCAAAAGTGACACCGGACACCTACAAAGATATTCCTACAGATAGGGAAAATGGCTTAGTGGTTGGCTTTAACCACCCTTCGCTAGGCGAAATTCCGCGCATTTTGGCGATGAAAATGGATATTATGGGCGATAAACCAATGTATTTTCCAGTAAACCTCCCTTGGTACGAGGCCCTAGCGCCAAACTTTGAACGTATCAAAAAATTCGGCATTATTCTGACTCCAACTATCACGCCATCCACCTGGAAAAAACTCGATTTAAAGGAGGGTTCGGTGCTTTACGAGGCCGGCAAACGCATCAAGCGCGAATTTATGAATATTTACAAAGAACTATCTAAGGAGGCTATGCTAAATGGTGGTGTGATTTTTGTGGCACCTTCAGCTACGCGCCAAGCTACGGTTTTTAAGAATAGGCAGGCTTATCTTGGCGAGGAAAAAATCTTGCCCACAATGTCGGTGCTCGCGCAAAATCTTTACGAAAACCCTGATATTCACTGCGATTTTTTGCCGATGGCGGTTTTGCCACCAGAAAATTACAGCCGTGGGCTAAATTTACGCAAAAATTACCAGCTGATTCCTGGCGAAATTATGACCGCTGCGGAAATTCGCGAAAAATACCTCAAAGACGGCAAAAATCCCAAAGATTTTGATCATGATTTTTTGGAACGCATTGCGCAAAAATTGCCGAAAAAGTTCTGGTTCTGACTTGACTAACAGCCTCATCGGGAGTATACTATTGACAAGTCTGGTATCAGACTTTTTTTAAAGCAAAGGAGTAAACAACGAGATGGCTAAAGTCACAAAAATTAAGGCCAGCGACAGTCCTAAAGAAAAGGAAAAGTCCGAAAGCACGCCAGCGGTTACTCGCAAAAAAGTGGTCGTAAAAGACAAAAAGACCGAGAAAGCTAAGCGTGAGCAAACTAAAAAGGCCGAACAGGGAATCGTAAAAAACGAAAAGAAGAAACAGGCAGAAAAAACTAAAAAAACTTTTATTTTGTTCCGTCCGTTTGTGGCGATTGGCAGATATATCAAGGAATCTTGGCAGGAGTTGCGCCAAGTGCGTTGGCCAAATCGCAAGGCAACCTGGAAAATGGTGCTCGCGGTGCTCGTTTATGTAGCAATGTTCGCGGTGTTGATTTTCCTCTTAGACTTGTTCTTCTCTTGGCTGTTTAATTTAATATTAGGTAATTAGAAAGGATTTTATGGCAGTAAACAGATATGACGATACAAGAGCATGGTATGCGATTTCGACCTACTCTGGCTACGAAGATAAGGTAGCGGACTCTATCAACCAACGAACCGGCACGGTAGAAATGGTCGATAAGATTTTTGAGGCGATTGTGCCAAAAGAGAAACAAATCCAAATCAAAAACGGCAAGCGCAAAGTGGTCGACCAGAAGATTTTACAGGGGTATGTGCTGGTTGATATGAAATTATCCGACGAAACTTGGTATATCATCCGCAACACGCCGGGTGTGACTGGGTTCATCGGCAACGGTACGCAACCAACCCCAGTTTCAGAGAAAGAAATCGCCAAAATCAAGAAACGTATGGGTGTGGAAGATCCGAAATTCTCGGTCAAATACGAGGTTGGCGAAGTGGTTTCGATTACCGATGGGCCATTCAAGGGCTTTGATGGAGCGATTTCCGAAATTGACGCCGCTAAGGGCAAGCTCAAAGTGATGGTCTCGATGTTTGGACGCGAAACGCCAGTCGAGCTTGACGCCTTGCAGGTAAAGCAGTTGTAATTTTTAGGAAAGTGTGATATAGTAAAGGTATTGTTACATAGCTTCTAAATAAATTTAAACAAGGATTTTTATGGCAAAGAAAGTTATTGGAAATTTGAAACTTCGAATCCCTGGCGGCAAGGCCACGGCTGGTCCTCCGGTTGGATCAACACTTGGTCAGTGGGGTCTCAACATGATGGATTTCATCAACCCATTCAACGAAAAGACCAAAGATTTTATGGGCAAAAACGTGATTGTCCACTTGCGCGTGTTTGATGACCGCACTTTCGATTGGAAATGTTTGGGGCAACCAGTAGACGATTTGATTCGCGAAGCAATCAAAATTCAAAAGGGTTCTGGTAAGCCAAATTCAGAGAAAGTTGGTAAAATCACCAAAGCTCAACTTCAAGAAATCGCCGAGAAAAAGATGGAACAGCTTAACGCGGTAGACATTGAAGGCGCCATCAAAATTGTAGCTGGTACGGCTCGTTCGATGGGTGTAGAAGTCGAAGAATAGTCAAACGACCCCACAGGGGTCGTTTTTGTTGCAATTCTAAGGGAAATTTGATATAATATAGAAAAATTAAGTTGGAAGGGGTAACCCGCTAATACCACAGAAAGGATTTTTATGGCCGAAGAAGAGGCTAAAAACTTAGAAAAAGTTGAAGAAGTTAAACAGACTGAAGAAACCGAGACTTTTGCAAAAGCAGGTAAAAAGTCTAAAAAACACATTGAAGAAGTCAAGGCAGAAGAGGCTCGCCAAGCTCGCAAGGCAGAGCGCGCGGCTGCAGATGCCGCTGTCAAGCCAAAAGGCGCCGCACCAATTACACGTTCCAAATTAGAGCGCCGTGGCAAAAAATATCAAGAGGCTGCCAAATTAGTAGAGAAAAACAAACTTTACAATTTGAAAGATGCCATCGATTTAGCAATCAAAACCAACCCAGCCAAATTTGATGCAAGCGTAGAAATTCACGCCAGACTCGGCGTAGATCCACGCCAAGCCGATCAAAACATCCGCACTACGATGGTCTTGCCAAACGGCAATGGCAAAACTGTGCGCGTAGCAGTTTTTGCGCCGCTCGATGTTTGCAAAACTGCCAAGGCAGCTGGTGCTGATATCGCCGAAGACGAAGAATTCTTGAAGCAACTCGAAAAGGGCGACATTAATTTCGATATCTTAATTGCCACTCCGCAATACATGCCAAAGTTGGGCAAGTTCGCGCGCTTGCTTGGACCAAAGGGTTTGATGCCAAATCCAAAAGCTGGCACTGTAACTATGGATGTTGAAAAGGCCGTCAAGGAATCTAAAGCTGGTAAAATTGAATACCGCGTAGACAAACAGGCTATCGTGCATATTGGTGTCGGTAAAATTTCGTTCGGTACCGACAAGTTGATGGAAAACGCCAATGCATTCTTTAGCAGCCTAAAGGCACAAAAACCAGCTTCTTTGAAGGGTTCTTACGTAAAATCTGTTTTCGTGACCACTACAATGGGACCATCAATTCAAATTGAAAACCTTTACAATTAAACTTGTGCTATAATGATTCCATGGAATTCATGGAAATCATTGATGGCTTTGGCACAGTAGAATTATCAATTATGCTGGCCGCCGGTTTGGTGGTGCTGCTCTTTGGCTATCGCATTAAAAAAGTCGCTTTCTTTGTGGCGTGGTTCCTACTAGGCTACTTGGGAGTGACTTTTTTGATGCCCACAATTACGCAAATGCTGCCAGAGGTAGCAAGCACGGAATTGTATCGCACGTTAATACCAATTGCCGGCGGTTTGCTATTGGCGCTACTGGGCTTCTCGATTGAAAAAATTTGTGTGAGTGGAATTTGCTTTGTTTTGGTGATGCTAGTGACGGCGCAAAATTTTGGCACCGATATGCAAACTTTGGCGATTAGCGCGGTGGTAGGAATTATTGCCTCTGGCTTGGTTGTAACGGCAATGAAACCGGCGACTATTATCGCCACGGCCGGGGTGGGGGCATACGCAATTATGCTAGCGCTGTTAAAATTGGTAGATAATATAGATTTAACCACTTATTATTGGCCGGTCCTAATTGGCATGGTGGCAATGGGCGCAATTTTCCAATTTTTAACCACCAAGCGCGTAAAATAATTTTGCGCACAAAAGCAAAAGTGTGATATAATAAGATTAACATAAACTTAATTAGGTACAACAAGGAGCTCAATGT
>CAZEYN010000039.1:0-3636 GCA_964516075.1 uncultured Candidatus Saccharibacteria bacterium
AGTGACCAAATCAATTACTCGTCGTGAACGTATGGGGCATATTGCTTTGGCGGCACCAGTGGTTCACACCTGGTTTATGCGTGGTGTGCCTTCGGCGTTGGGCCTTTTGCTTGACATTACGGTTAAAAATATCGAAAAAGTTGTTTACTTTGCTGCTTATTTGATAACTGATATCAAAACCGAAGAAATCGCAAAAGCTTTGGAAAGCTTGGAAAACCAAACCGTAGCGGCGCGTGAAGCTATTAAATTGCGCTTTGATAAAGAGTCAAAGGCTGATGGCGCAGATGTGAAGGCTTTGGCCGAGGCTCGCACTAAAGAGATTCAAGAGCTTGAAGATGACTTTGTGGCGCGAAAATCTTTGCTGGAATCTTTCAAGAAGGGTGGCGTGTTGACAGAGAATCAATATCGCAATTTGCCAGAAGAATACGAAGGTTTAATTGAGGTTGGCATGGGCGCAACAGCAATTAAAAAGATGCTTGATGAGATCGATTTGGATAAGTTGATTGAGACGCTCCATAAAGAAGAGGAAGAGGCTAAAGGTCAAAAAGAGAAGAAGATTCAGAAACGTTTGAAGACCTTAGAGGGCATGCAAGCTGCTGGAATTAACCCTGCCGATTTGATTCTGACAGTGATCCCGGTAATTCCACCAGATTTGCGTCCAATGATTGCGCTTCCTGGTGGTCGTTTCGCGACTTCAGATTTGAATGATTTGTATCGCCGCGTGATTAACCGTAATAATCGTTTGAAAAAATTGCTTGACTTGAATGCGCCAGAGGTGATTTGCCGCAATGAGATGCGTATGTTGCAAGAAGCAGTTGATGCTTTGATTGACAACTCCGCTGCGCATGGCACTAGGGGTGCAAATTCGACCAATGGTCGTCGTAAACTTAAATCTTTGTCTGATTTGCTCAAGGGCAAGCAAGGTCGTTTCCGCCAAAACTTGTTGGGCAAACGCGTAGATTACTCTGGTCGTTCGGTGATTGTGGTTGGTCCAGAGCTCAAATTGAACGAGTGTGGTTTACCGAAGCAAATGGCACTAGAACTCTTTAAACCATTCGTGATTTCTTGGCTTTTGAGCCACGAATATGCCAGCAACATTCGCGCGGCTTCACGCTTGATTGAAACGAAAGAAACTGTGGTTTGGGATGCGCTCGACGAGGTGATTAAGGGTAAATATGTACTTCTCAACCGCGCTCCGTCTTTGCACCGTTTGTCGGTTCAGGCTTTCCAGCCTAGATTGATTGATGGTAAGGCAATCAAACTTCATCCTTTGGTGGCTTCAGGCTTTAACGCTGACTACGATGGTGACCAAATGGCGGTCCATTTGCCGCTTTCCGATGCTGCACAGGCCGAGGCTCGTGAGTTAATGTCAGCAACTAAGAACTTGCTTAAACCTGCAGATGGTTCGCCGGTGTTGGCAATTTACCAGGATGTGGTGCTCGGTGCGTATTATTTGACTTATGATCGCCCAGGGGCAGATACTGGTGATGTCAAGGCTTTCTCTTCGGTTTACGAAGCTGAAATGGCTTACGACCAGGGGTTAATTCAACTCCAAACGCCGATTCGTGTGTTTGCCAAGAAGGAAATTCGCGATACGACTTTGGGCAGAGTATTCTTTAATGAGATTTTGCCAAAAGAGTATCCGTATGATAATTCCGTGCAAACCAAAAAGCACTTGTCTAAGGTGATGGCCGACATTTTCGACCTTTACGGTGCAGAAGCAACCGTGAAAACTGCCGACGCTTTGAAAGATTTGGCTTTTGAATATGAAACTATCGCTTCAATTTCAACCGCAAAAGACGATTATCCAACTTATGATGAAATTGATGATTTTATTGCCGAGGGTGATGCCAAGACAGCAATGATTCAAGAGCAATTTAATGACGGCCTTATGACCGATGATGAGCGTTACAAATTGACAATTGCCAACTGGCGTGATATCGACAAGAAGATTTCTGAGTTCTTGCAGAACAAGTTGGCAGAAATGGATACCGATATTGCGGTGATGGTGAACTCTGGTGCTCGTGGTAATATTTCGAACATTAAGCTCGCTTCGGCGGAGATTGGTATCATGGTGGACATCAACAACAACGAAATTGAGCTTCCAGTTAAGTCCAGCTACAAGAAGGGTCTTAACACTTTGGAATCCTTTATCGCGACTCGAGGCGCACGTCAGGGGCAGGTGTCTACGGCTCTTCGTACTGCCGACTCTGGTTATTTGACTCGTCGTTTGGTGGATGTGTCTCAAGATGTGTTTACGACCGACGAAAATGCTGAGGATCCTGGGTTTACAGTTTATCGTAATGAATCTGAACTTTCTGGTATTAGCTTTGCGGCTAGAATCAGTGGTCGTTTCACTGCTGAGCCGGTTCCGGGTTATTTGGAAGCTGACGAATTGATTACCAAAGAAATGGCTGAGCAAATTGAAGCTGACGAAAATATCAACGAAGTAAAGATTCAATCGGTCCTTTCGACTACGGCCGTAGAAGGTATTCCGTGCAAGTCTTACGGTGTAGATATGTCTACTCGTGAGTTGGTCGCAACCGATCAGCCAGTTGGTGTGATTGCAGCGCAGTCGCTCGGTGAGCCTGGCACACAGCTAACGCTTGATACTAAACACGGTTCTGGCGTGGCTGGTTCTGGCGCAATTGCGCGTGGTCTTCCTCGTGTGGAAGAGCTTCTTGAAGCTCGTACGCCTAAAGGTCAAGCCTATGTTTCGCCAATCGATGGTGTGGTTGAAGTTTGGGAAGATGGCAACCATTATGTAGTGCAAATTACTCCGCAATCTGGTGAAATTACCAAGATTGCATTGGATGGCCGTAAGCCTGCCGTGAAAGATGGTGAAACTGTCAAACATGGTGCTACTTTGGTCAGAAAGAGTGGCGACAAGGCAGCGGTCAAGGCACCTTGCGATGGCGTGGTGGAGCTCGTCAAAGATGCGATTATTATAGTCAGCGCAGCTGGTGGGGCTTCTAGAATTGAAATTCCTGGCGATGCGGAATTAGTGGTAAAATCTAATGATTCCGTAACGGCCGGCGACAGATTGACGACTGGTTCTCTAAACTTGCAAGATTTGTTGAAATATAAGGGAATTGAAGCCACAGAACGTTACATTATGAACGATGTTCTTAATGTGTATGCGGCTCAGGGCCACGAAATTTCACCAAAGCACTTGGAGATTTTGGTCCGTCAAATGTTCTCGAGAGTTCAAATTAACGATCCAGGCGATTCAGAGTTTGTTACTGGCGATATTGTTTCAAAGTCGACGATTATTATCTCTAATCGCAAGCTTGAGCAGTCAGGGAAAACCCCAGCAACTTATACAAACTTGTTGCTTGGTATTACAAAGGTTTCGATTTTCTCGGATTCGTTCTTGTCCGCAGCGTCATTCCAAGACACTACAAGAGTTTTGATTAACGCGGCAATCAACGGTAGAATCGATCACTTGAAGGGTCTGAAAGAGAACGTGATTATCGGCCGCAAGATTCCGGTTGGGACTGGAGTGGCGCCACTCGAAGATTTAGAAACACCAGATTCTAAAACTCCGACCGAAGAAGATCTCGAAAATCTTTAAAGTCTCAAAATGAAGGGCGAAAAGCCCTTTATTTTTTGTTGTTAGTATGGTATGATGGTAGG
>CAZEYN010000040.1:0-3499 GCA_964516075.1 uncultured Candidatus Saccharibacteria bacterium
ATGTAGCAGATACTATTACCGGGGTGGTTGAGACTGCCTGTACGCTGGTCGAATCAAATAACGAGGTTACCACCACTATTGCCAATGGACAATATAAATCCAACCTTGGCTCTGTTGGCTTAACGGTGACGTGCAATGACTCTGGCGGTTTTGGCATTTATTCGATAGGCTATAGTAACGATACGGAGGGAACCACCGTAATGAAAAGTAGCGCCGGCAGTAATTACGATATTGCCACCGGCACGGCAACCAACGGTAGTACTTCCAACTGGGCTATGAGAGTGACACCTGGGACGGGCGTCACTTCGGCAAATAGCTTTGATTCTTACCACGTGGTACCATCTAGCTGGACGCGCGTAGCAGAGAAATCTTCTGGAACGGCCGACGGTTCTACAACGTCTGCCACTTTGTCCTTCCAAATTTTCGTTTCTTCCAGTCAGCCGGCTGGTGATTATACTGGGAAAGTAATGCACGCCGTAGTCCACCCAAGCACCAAAGAACGCCCGTAGGGATACAAGATGAGTGGTAGCGGAGTATGCGATACTGGGTTACTAAACTTGCAGATGGCAATATTTGGATGATTCAAAACCTAGATTACGATTTAGTCGCAGGGACCACACTTACATCGAGCGATTTGGATGTTGATAATAATTGGAAAATTGATGAATCAACTGATGAACCTGGTTACGCCTATTGGGGATGGAAATATGGCGTATCAAGATCATAGGACTCAGGCGATATATACCTAGCTACGTCCGGTTCCACTAGCGACGATATTGGCGTCGTCGGTCGCTATTGGTCGTCTACGGCGTATGGCGACGACAACGCAGATTGCTTATTGTTCATGTTATCCGAAGTAACACCTCGAGATGACGCTGACGCCAGGTATGGCGAATCGGTCCGTTGTGTGGCTCGATAGTTCTATGGTTCTGCACTCTTCCGTCTTCCGCATCTTCCACTATGAATACTATTTAACCGTCATTCTGAGCAAGCAAAGCGAGTCGAAGGATCCTTTTGCTGGAGCAACATAGATTTTTCGACTCGCTTCGCTCGCAACTGCGTGCGCCTACGACGAGCAAAATGACACCGCCGCAGTGAGTCGAGGGGCCTATGGGGTTGTAAAAGGTGAGTAGGTGTGGTATAATTGTGGGAGTTACCAAAGACAGTAGCGGAGTAATCTTAATTATGCTACCGAGGAATCTTGTATTTATTTGGTGACGTTATTTAACAATTAACTAACCATTTATAAAATTTTAACCAAAGGAGCTTTTTATGGCAATTTCAAAAGATAAAAAGACTACATTGGTTGCTGATTTGACAGAGCTTTTGAACAATTCCAAAATGGTAGTTTACGCCAAATACCAAGGTTTGACTGTGGCGGAACTCCAGGAATTGCGCAAGGCTGCGCGCGAAGCGAACGTTAAAATCAAGGTGGTGAAGAATCGTTTAGTGAAAGTTGCGATGAAAGAAATCGCCGCTTACAAAGACACCGACACAACCGGCCTCACCGGCCAAGTTCTTTACGCGCTTGGTTCCGACGAAGATTTCGACGCGGCCAAGGTTTTGGCTAAATTTGCCAAGACCCACAAGCAAATGGAACTCGTGGGCGGATTCAACAGCGATGGCGAAACTCTTTCGCAAGAAGAAGTCACCACGCTCGGCAACTTGCCAACCAAGAACGAACTTATCGCTCAGGTTATCGATACTTTGCTTTCTGGCGTCAACGGAATTGTTTCTGGCTTGGAAAAGCATGCAGAAGAAGCAACTAATTAATTAAATTGTTATGGAAACGGGTCCTGCCACCATATTCAACCCTCACAAAAATTTGCAAGCAAAATTTTTTGCGGGAACCCCGAATATGGCGTCACCCGTTTCGATTATTAATAATCCGATAGGTGGCGCATTTTTTAGGAGACCCCACGACGTCTTCGTGGGGAGAAAAAATGCGACAGGGCCCATCGCAAAATAAGAAAGGAATTTTATGGCAACTGATATTAAAAAGTTGGCTGAAGAGTTGGTCAATATGACTGTGCTCGAAGTTAATGAACTTAAAACCTTACTCAAAGATGAGTATGGCATTGAGCCTGCTGCAGCTGTAGTAGCTGTCGCTGGTGGCGCCGAAGCTGGCGCTGACGAAGGCAAATCTGAATACGACGTCGTCTTGAAAGACGCTGGCGCACAAAAGATTGCCGTGATTAAGGCTGTGAAGGAAGCCACTGGACTTGGTCTTGGCGAAGCTAAGGCTATCGTCGATGGTGCTCCTGCAACCGTCAAGGAAAAAGTCGCAAAGGCTGACGCCGAAGCAATGAAGAAAGCTCTTGAAGAAGCTGGTGCGACTGTAGAACTCGCATAATTTCAAGGTTAGTTAATTGTACTTAAAGCTACCTGTTTAACAGGTAGCTTTTTGTGCTATAATGGTGGTATGAAAGATTTTGACTATTTGGGAGCGGGGGAAGTTTATTTGGATACGGCTTGCCAGAGTTTGCGACCGAGGTCGGTGGTTGAGGCTATTAATAAATATTATACCGAGCATAATTCTTGCGGCGAGCGCGTCAAGTATAAATGGGGTGTAGAGACGGACGAGAAAGTCGAGGCTACGCGGGCGGCGGTTTTGAAGTTTTTGAAGTTACCTGCGCGCAAATATACGGTTTCTTTTACCCTTAACACTACTTACGGAATTAATTTGATTTTGTCGCAGCTGCGGTCGGAATTATTTAAAAAGGTGATGACTAGCGAAATTGAGCACAACTCGCCGTTTTTGGCGACGATGGCTTTTGCTGAGCGCACCGGTTTACCACGCGAGGTGATGGAGCGCGAACAGAACGGTTCAATTAATTTAAATAATTACGATTTTAGTGGTGCGGTGGTAGTGGTAAATTGTGCTTCAAATTTCAACGATCAAAAATTGACCAATATTAACGAATTGATTAAAGTGGTGCATAAGACTGGCGGAATTGTGGTTATCGATGGCGCGCAAGCGATTCACGCGATGGATATTTTACGCGGCGCCGAGGCGGATGCGATTTGCTTATCTGCGCATAAATTATACGCGCCTTCTTTGGGAATTATTGCTTGGCGCGACGATTTAATGGAAAAAATGGCCGTTGGTTTTGTGGGCGGTGGCATGGTAGATGACGTTGATAAGGAATCTTATGTGCTTTCGGCGGAGGGGAAGGAGCATCGCTACACACGATTTGAATCTGGCTTGCAAGCCTGGGGCGAAATCGTAGGACTGGGCGAGGCACTAAAGTGGCTGGATGAATCTGTTTCTAAAAAGGACTGGCAGAATTTAGAAAAAAACTACACGGAATTGTATGAGTTTTTGGCCGGGTCCGAAAAGGTGCGAATTTTGAACCATGAAGCGGACGCCACGATGTCGTTTTATATTGATGGCTTTGATTCGCATTTGCTCGGCAATGCGCTCTCGCGCGAGAATATCATGGCGCGCACGGGGTATTTTTGCGCGCACTATTATTTGGACCACACTTTACACTGCCCG
>CAZEYN010000041.1:0-3461 GCA_964516075.1 uncultured Candidatus Saccharibacteria bacterium
CAAGTTGGTATAATTCCAGCAAGAGTTCTGGCGTCAAGAAAGAAACCTTAGTATTTAACCGCTACAACCACTTATTGGCTTCAGCTTGTACTCCAGATGAATACAAAATCGAAGTAGAAGTCACCAAAACTACCGACCCTATGACCGGCAACGCAGTTTACAATGTCCCATCACCATATAATCGCGACGTTAACGATACCTGTGATTACACTCCGCCGCAAGTTTCCCTATCTACCAGTGGCAGCAGTATTATTGTTAGTGCGCGCCGTGGCACCAATGATATCGCTAGCTACACTCTGTATATCAACGGCGTAGAGATTGGCGGTGTATCGCTCAGTGGTGACGGCACGGTTACCAACTACACCCTCAAAGAAACCGACACTTCCATTAAAATTGTCGTGACGGATGCCAGCGGGTATTCGGCAACCAGTGAGATGACTCGCACTGTCACTCCATCCACAGACAAAGACACCGGCGAAGATTAATTCTTTCCCGGTAGGCTTTGCGGGTTTTATAAGAATAGCTACTTTCTGATGATTTTAGCAAAAAGCATTTTACCGGAAGAAGTTTCGTAAAAGCGAATTAGCTCCACCGGGACTTCTTGCCCAAGTTTGTTGGCGGCGCGCTCAACCACTACCATCGTGCCGTCCGGTAAGTGGCCCACGCCTTGGCCGCGGTTGGCACCTTTGTCGGTAATTTTAACGGTTAATTTTGTGCCTGGTAAAAATTCAGTTCTTACCGCAAGTGCCAAATCGTTGATATTTAAAGTTGATATTTTTTCGGCCTCGGCCACTTTGATTAAGTTATAATCGAGCGTCAGAACTGCGCCGTGGTATTCTTTGGCGTATTTCAAAAGTTCTTCGTCGACTTTTTTGTAGCCATCGCCGTCATCTAAAATCTCGGTGTTTACCTCTATTACGCGCTCTAGTTCGGAAATATTTTTTAGACCCACCCTGGCGCGAGTTCTTTTTTCGTTATCTTTGCCGTCGGCCAAAAGTTGCAATTCACGCGTCACGCTTTTTAGAATAATTAAATCGCTATCAATAAAACCGGTTTTAGCGATTTTAATAATTCGTCCATCAATCAAAACCGAGGTATCCACAAAAATTTTACGCGTGCCGCCACGCACGGTTTTGCGTTTTTTGGCCACCAAAATGCTGGTTTCCGTCAAAATAATCAAGCTAATTATAAATGTCAAAAATTCCATAAAATCTATTTTATCAAATCTTCACCGTTTTTAACAGCATACGCATGATTTTGCTCTAACATATCTTGATATTTTGCCACCAGGTCTTGCCTTTTGCAGAATTTTGCCACATCAATAGCCAAATCGTATCTAGAGGCAGCATTTTTTCTGAGCATTTCGAATGGCGTAGTGGTTGAGCCTTCTTCGTTAAAGCCATGCACGCGCAAAAGTCCGCGCGCGGTGTAATTTTCCAAGATATTTTCCAGAGTTTCTGGGTAGCCGTGGAAATTAGCAATGATCGGCTTGTTCATGTCAAACATTTCTAAAAATCGCTCTTTGCTGAGCTTGTTTTCGGTTGTGCCAATCGCGCGATACGACAAGCTATTGATGTTGATAAAGCGCAGTTTCAAATCTGGCAAATCGGCTCGCAGTATTTTCATACACTCCAGCACTTCGTGCGCCACAATATCGCCACAGGCAGCTAAAATAATATCCGGATTTTCATCTGATATATCCTCATAAATGGCTGCCCCGCCATTTTCGAATTCAAATTTGGCCAAATTGGCGTCGGTGTAACAAGGTCGTTCATTTTTGTCAAACGTTGCCAAATTCACCACATTTTTAGAGTCAATCATAAAATTATAAGTTTGCTCCGCGGCTATGCTGTCAATTGGGAACAGGCAGTTTGCCTTGTTAGATGGCACGGAAAGCAAAGTCGAAATCAAAGCTGGCGATTGATGCGTAAAGCCATTATGGTCTTGCCGCCAACAGGTAGAAGTGGAGAGCAAATTCGCTGCCGGCAAGGGCTTACGCCAAGATACTTTATCGGCTTGTTTTAAGAATTTCATGTGTTGCAAAAGCTGCGCCGTGATAATTGGGTAAAAGGCTTCGTAACTACCCATCATCGCCGGCTCACCACCCATTAAATGTCCAGTCATCATCGAGAATAAAACGTTTTCCGATAGCATCTCTACAACACGTCCATTTGGCGACTCTGGTAAATCCCAGCCCTCTTGTTTTAAGTCGCCCCAAGCTCGCTTTTCGACCTCAAAAACTTGGTCAAATTTATTAGAGGTCGTTTCGTCCGGTGAGAAAAAGTAGAAGCTAGAATTATTTTGCAGTTCACGAGCCAGCAGTTCACCGATTTTTTGAGCAGACGAGGAAACCTCGGCAACTGAATTCTCTGTTATTTTAGTCATTTATTGCCTCCGCTTTAAAATGATAGGACCTTAACCAATCTTCTAATTCGGCCAATTCTTCCGCATTGGAAGCCGGGTTCTTTAAAGGAATTTGGTGCGAATCTTGGTGGCGATTAGGACCACCCTCACCTTTTGCAGTTTTCAAAATATAGAATGGTGCCTCGGCGGTTTTATGTAAGGCCGTTTGGAAAACTTCCGGCCCGTCGCCGTCAATCCAAATTGGCGTAAAGCCAAAACCGCGCAGCATTTCGTTTAGTTCCCTTTCGGAGCGGCGCGCATAAAGTGATGGTGCTGAAATTTTATAGCCGTTTAGGTGTAAGATTGGTAAAACTTTACCGTTTTTTGCGCCACTACACAGGCTGTTTAAATTCAAAGAGTCGAGCGCAGTAGCGGTTTCTAATTCGCCATCGCCAATCAAAACGGCAATGGTTTTTTCTGGATGCCCTAAGCTTAAGCCATAGGCATTGGCGAGCACATAGCCAAGCTCCCCACCCTCTACAATTACGCCGGGCGTAAAGGGGCTAGCATGGCTCGGGAACCCGTCCGGCCAAGAGAAATTTTGGCATAAATAAGCAATACCATTTTTGTCTAAGGTGGCATTTTGGTCGAATTTTAAGAGTTCTCCATCCAAAAATAAATTTGCCTGCAAAGCCGGGAAGCCGTGCCCTGGTCCCAAAATAAAAGTGAAATCACCATCAAAGTAATGCTTTAAATTAGCATAAGCCACATTTATGCCATGGCAAGTCCCCCAGTGGCCAAGCAGGCGCGGCTTGATATCGTTAGCCGAAAGTGGTTTTTCAAGCAAAAAATTATCACGCAAATAAAGCTGCGCCACCACTAAATAATCTGCCAACTCAATACGTTTTGAAATCTTAGACAATTCTGCAAAACTTTGCCCACTCATGACCCAATTATACCATAACCAGCATAAAGTTACGAATTTTGTCGTCGTCATTTTGCTCGCCGTAGGCGCACGAAGTTGCGAGCGAAGCGAGTCGAAAAATCTCCCAAAAAACCATGTTATAATGATACTATGAACTTAGCTTTGCAAGGTAATACTAAAAATTCTGGAAGTC
>CAZEYN010000042.1:0-3314 GCA_964516075.1 uncultured Candidatus Saccharibacteria bacterium
TAAGGGTGCGAAAAATTTAGGAGGAATATGAAGTTGAAAACTTTGCGCGACGAGAATGTAAAAGGTAAAATTGTGTTGGTGCGAGTGGACTACAACGTGCCGATTGAAAATGGTAAGATTACGAGCGATTTGCGCATTGTGGCGAGCTTGTTGACGATTGAATATTTGTTGAAAAATGGCGCCAAAAAGGTGGTTTTGATTTCGCATTTGGGGCGACCGGAAAAGAAAATTGACAGGGGTGAAGTAGCGGAAATTGAACAATTTAGCTTGGCGCCGGTGGCTGCGAGATTACAAAAATTATTGGGTGGTGAGACGGTGGGGTTTTATCCGCTGCCAAAGCCACATACTGAGGTAGAAAAAAGTTTAAGTGAGTTGGCGCCGATGCGCGTGGCACTTTTGGAAAATTTGCGATTTGATTCCAGAGAAGAAGGAAATGCGGCAGATTTTGCGCAGGAAATTGTAGATTTTGTGCAGCCAGATTTGTTTGTGCAGGATGGGTTTGCGGTGACGCATCGCGCGCACGCTTCGGTCGATGCGATTACTAAGCTAGTGCCAACGGTGGCTGGGTTTTTAGTAGAAAAGGAAGTGACGGAACTGAGTCACGCAATTGAAAACCCGGAGCATCCGGTGCTTTTGATTATTGGTGGGGCGAAAGTTGAAGATAAACAGCCACTGATTGACGAGTTTTTAGGCAAGGCGGATAAAATTGTGGTGGGTGGTAAAATTGCGGCGGATGGGTATGTGGCGGATAATGCGAAAATTTATGTGGCGGAGGATTTCGATGAGGATGCTAGAGGGCAAAAATTGGACGTGGGACCGGTGGCTTGTGCAAAGATTGCCGAAATGATTGCCGACGCCAAGACAATTATTTGGAATGGACTGATGGGTAAGGCGGAGGATGCGGCTTACGCGACGGCTTCAGAGGTTGTGGCGAAGATGATGGGAAAAAAGCGTGATGCTGAGACGATTGTTTGCGGCGGGGATACGACTGGGTTTGTGGAAAATCTACAGCGAGAGGACGCTAGTTTGCATTATAGTTTGGTTTCGACTGGGGGTGGCGCAGCTTTGGAATTTTTGCTTGGTAAACCATCGCCTGGGATTGAAAATTTAAAAAGCTAATAGTGACTTATTTTTTTACTTTACAATTATTCATACTGTGATATAATTTAAGATATGAAAAAGGCGAAGAGTTATCAAGAAGTTATTGGCGAAACTGTTGAGCACATGCGCATGGAACGCGGTTGGACGCAGGGCGAGTTGGCGCGCGAGGTGGGGACTAGTCAGTCGGCAATTCACCGCATCGAGAAGGGCGGTCAAAATATCTCGCTCGAGATGATTAAGAAATTATCTGAGGTGTTTGGGACGCAAATTCTCTCTATAAATGACTCAGCTTCGCAGAGTTTTCGAATTCGCGGTGGCAAGGAATTGTCCGGCGAAATCACAATAAACACTTCAAAAAATGCTGCGGTGGGACTTCTTTGCGCTTCGCTTTTAAATACTGGAACGACCGTTTTGCATAAGGTGGCGCGAATTGAAGAGGTCTTTAGAATCATCGAAGTTTTGGAGTCGATTGGGGTAAAATGCCACTGGACTAACCGCCATCGCGACCTCGAAATTATATCACCAGGTGAATTGAAATTGGAGGAAATGGATATCGAAGCGGCGCGACGAACCAGGTCTATTATTATGTTTTTGGGGCCACTTTTACACCGCTACCAGAATTTCAAAATTCCTTACGCCGGTGGATGTTCGCTGGGAACTAGAACGGTGGAACCGCATTTGAAGGCTCTAGAAGCTTTTGGCTTGGAGATTGACGCAACTTGCAATAGCGGTTTTTACGAGGTGAGCGTGAACCAGGAAAAATTGCAGGATAAAGAAGATAAATATATTGTGCTGACCGAGCGCGGCGATACGGTGACGGAAAATGTGCTGATGGCGGCGGCGCTGAGCGACGGTAAAACAACAATCGTAGGGGCTTCGCCAAATTACATGGTGCAAGATTTGTGCTTTTTCTTGGAGAAATTAGGGATGAAAATTGAAGGAATTGGCACCACGAAATTGGTGGTTTATGGGCGCGAGCGCGTAAATGCTACGGTAGATTATAATTTGTCTGAAGACCCAATTGAGGCGATGAGTTTTATTGCGGCGGCATTGGTGACGAATTCCGAAATTACCTTGATGCGCGCGCCGATTGAATTTTTGGAAATTGAGCTTGAAGTTTTGAAAAATATGCATGCGAATTTCGAAAAATCTCCGGAATATTTGTCGGCGAATGGGCGCACGCGACTGGTAGATTTAACGATTAAAAAATCACATTTGGTGGCACCGGTGGACAAGATTCACCCGATGCCATTTCCGGGGCTCAACATCGATAATTTGCCGTTTTTCTCGGTGATTGCAGCGGTGGCGGATGGGCGCACTTTGATTCATGACTGGGTGTTTGAAAACCGCGCGGTTTACACAACGGAACTTGCGAATTTAAATGTGAAGGTGGAGCTTTTGGATGCGCACCGCGTGTATATCGAGGGGCCAACCAATTGGCGGCCGGCGGAACTAGTGGCGCCACAGGCTTTGCGGCCAGCGGTGGTGATTTTGATTGGCATGTTGGCAGCGCCGGGGAAGTCGATTTTGCGTAATGTTTACCCGATTAACCGGGGGTATCAAGATTTTGCGGCGCGTTTGCGTCATTTGGGTGCGGATATTGTGCCGCTAACGGGGATATAATGGCGGAAATTTTGGAGGGATTGAACGCAGCACAACGGGAAGCGGCGGAAACTTTGGAGGGTCCGGTTTTGATTTTGGCGGGCGCTGGGTCTGGCAAAACCAAAACTTTGACACATCGAATTGCGAATTTGATTGAACACGGCGTGGAGCCTGCGCGAATTTTGGCGGTAACTTTTACCAATAAGGCAGCCAATGAGATGCGGGAAAGGCTTTGGGCGCTTGTATCTAAGCCGGTAAAGCCTGTGCCTGTGCCGCGGGCATTTATGCCTTATATGGGGACTTTTCACGGAATTGCCGTTAAAATTTTGCGACAGGAATTTGCGGCGGCAGGCGTGGACCGAAATTTTTTGATTTATGATACGGATGACCAAATTTCTTTGATTCGTCGTATTTTAAAAGAATTAAAATTAAATGACGATAAAAGTTTGAAGCCAAAATCGATTCAGTCGATAATTTCAAACGAGAAAAATCAGGGCAATGGGCCGGAAGAATACAGCGCGAAGGCGTTTTATGCAAATCAGAAAAAAATTGCTCGAGTTTTTGAAAAATACGAGGAAGAAAAGGAAAAAGCTGGGGCGTTAGATTTTGAT
>CAZEYN010000043.1:0-3255 GCA_964516075.1 uncultured Candidatus Saccharibacteria bacterium
TTCGGATTTTATAGCAATTGGATTTAATTTTACCGCTAAATTGAGAAGCAAATCTCAAAAAAGTTATCTAGTTTCTCCATTCGTATATGACCAGCTATACATTGGTAAAGATATAAACAAGCCAAAAAAAGGAAGCCCTGATTTAAGAATAAGTGTAAATAATCCATTTTCAGGAAAAAGATTTAATGAAACAGATATTCTATATTTAGATAAAAACAGACTATTTCAAACAAAATCTGGAACATTTAATAATACAAGATTTGATAGACTTATGAATGATTTCAATTTTCAATATATTAAAAATACAAGTAATGTAGAGGATTTAAATGTAGAATTAAATAATAAGATTAAAAAAAATAAAATAGAAAATACTTTTTTAGAAAATGCTATTCAAGATTTTGAACAAATTAGTGGATATAAAATATTCAACTATTGCTCCATTATTTATTGTTCTTAGCCTTGCGTTTGCGAGGTTTTTTGGTAGATTTTTTAGTGGATTTTTTGACAGTGGTTTCGGACTTTTCTTTGAGAATATTGAGCCGGTGAGTAAGTTTGGAACGAGCATGTGGAGTAAAGATTTTTTCGAGCCAAGACTCTTTAGGGGTTTGATTTTTAGAGGTGAGAATCTCGACGATGTCACCTTGTTCTAATTTTTTGTTCAGATTGCTCATTTTGCCGTTGATTTTGACACCCACTACGTGGTCACCAATTTCGGAATGTAAACGATAGGCGAAATCAAGCGGCATGGCACCTTTAGGCAAGTCGATAATATCACCCTTAGGGGTATAGACGAAAATTTTGTCGGCGAAAAGGTTAAGCTTGAGTTTTTTAAGGTCGACTTTCTTCCCTTCTCTTAATTTGGCGGCGGTCATTTGAAGCTCGGTAATCCATAAAAGATTGGTCGGCAGATGTTCAATTTTACCTTTTTTGTAATTTTCGGTGAGTTTTTGCTCGTTATAATAAAAGCTGGCAGCTAGACCACGCTCGGCATATTCGTGCATTTCTTTGGTGCGAATTTGGAATTCCACGATACGTTTATCCTTAGTAATGACCGTGGTATGCAGAGATTGGTAGCCGTTTTGCTTTGGTATGGCGATATAGTCCTTAATGCGGCCGCCGAGCGGCGTATAAAGCGAGTGAATAATGCCCAAGACAAGATAGCAAGTGGTGACATCTTCGACGATAATACGGAGCGCCAAAAGGTCGTAAATTTCGTTGATGTTTTGGTTATACTTGGCGAGTTTTTTGTGCAGCGAATAGACAGATTTAGCGCGACCGGACAGTTTGAAATCGATTTTTTCTTTTTTAAGAGCCGTAGAAATTTCGGCTTCGATATTCCCCAGAGATTTTTCGGCAGATTTGTTGTGTTTTTTAATTAAAGACTCAAGCTCGGCAAAGCGTTTAGGGTCGACATAGGCAAAAGAGCGATCGGCAAGCTCAACCCTGAGTTGGCCCATATTGAGACGGTCGGCAAGGGGCGCAAAAATTTCGAGAGTTTCTTTAGCGATTTTCTGTTGTTTGTCTGGCGGCAAAGCAGAAAGAGTGCGTAGATTATGAAGACGGTCAGCGAGTTTAATGATAAGAACACGAATATCGTCGCCAAGCGCAATCATAAGTCTAAGAAAGTTATCTTTGGTGGCCGGAAGATAAGTATCGATGTCGCGCATATCATTGCGGGCGGTAGAAAGTTTGGTGACACCATCAACCAAAAAAGCTACGGTTTCGCCAAATTCTTTACGGATGTCGTCGAGAGTGAGATTAGTATCTTCCACTGTATCATGGAGAATGCCGGCGATGATCGTGTCCTCGTCCATGCCCCATTCTTCGAGAATTTTTTTGACGGCGAGCGGATGGATAATATACGGTTCGCCGGTTTTACGCAGTTGACCTTCGTGAGCTTTTTTGGCTACTTCTTCGGCTTTTTTGATACGATCGGAATCGGTGGGTTTCATATCTCTATTATATCACTAAAAGTTCATCTGATTGAATTTAAAGAGCTTATTTGCTGGGTTACCCATTACTGTTAAATACAATAGCTATTCGGTGGAAATGATTTCGCCGGTGCCGAGTTCGAGGCGTAAAAGTCTTTGGTTTTTGGAACCGCGGAATTTGAGGCTGAGGTCGCGTTTCTTAAAGATGAACGGGCCATCTATCACTGCGTCTAGAGATTTTAATAATTCCCATGGCGCGCCGCCAAATTCCTTGATGATTTCGTACGTGAAACCAGTAAAGCTCCAAACATTCCAACCAAGCTCTTCCCTGACCCAGCCAGCGATTTCTTTACAAGCTTTGGCTTGGACAAATGGTTCGCCGCCGCAAAAGGTAATACCAGATTGCCCCTTAAACTTGCGCAAGCGTTCTTTGATTTCGTCGATTGAAACTAGAAAACCGCCACAGTAATCCCAAGTTTCAGGGTTTTGGCAGCCCTCGCAATGATTTGGACAGCCTTGGGTCCAAAGGACGGCACGAAGGCCATCCCCGTTAACGATGTTGTCATGCTCGAGTGAGCCAGAAAGTCTAATCATGCCCTCTGGTGTGTCAAGCTGCTTGGCGAGTTTGTCAAGCGAAATTTGATGCCAATCGATTTGTTCAGACATTATTCGCCTTTCGCGCAGTTACAGATTTTTTCAAAAGGAACGTCGCCCTCTAACCGGCCACAATGTGGACAGCGATCACCGGTGATAATACCAGAGAATCCACAAATTGGGTCGCGATCAACTGGGTGGTTGACCGAGCCATAACCGATGCCCTCGTCGTGCATTTTGCGAATGACGGCTTCAAAGGCAGCAATATTCTGTGACGGGTCGCCATCTAATTCGATGTAAGTAATATGGCCGGCGTTACATAAATCATGATATGGGCCCTCGATTTCAATTTTTTCGAAGGCGGAAATTGGATAGTAGACTGGGACGTGGAATGAATTGGTGTAGAAATCACGATCGGTGACACCTGAGATTTTGCCAAATTCCCTGCGGTCGATTTTGGTGAAGCGGCCAGCAATACCCTCGGCCGGAGTGGCAAGAAGCGAGAAGTTAAGCTTGTATTTTTTGGAATACGCATCGCATTTTTCACGCATATGAGCGATGATGTCGAGGCCAAGTTCACGCGACTCTTCATCTTCTCCGTGATGTTTGCCAGTCATGGCAACGAGAGTTTCGGCGAGACCAATAAAGCCAATCGATAAAGTGCCATGTTTAATAACGTCGCGCAAAGTATCGTTAGGGCCGAGTTTTTCGGAACCAAACCAGTTACCCT
>CAZEYN010000044.1:0-3142 GCA_964516075.1 uncultured Candidatus Saccharibacteria bacterium
TTGATATTGTGTCGGTTTTTCAGAAGCAGATTTATTTTACGGAAGTAAAATATCGAAAGGATGATAAACATGGCGGAGGGCTCGCGGCGATTACGAGCGAAAAACGACATCAAATGATATTTGCGACGGAATGTTTTTTAAAGACTTATCGAGAGAGATTTCGGGATTATGATCCGGTTTTGGCGGTGGCGGAGGTGATGGGTGCTGATTTTGGAATAAGAGAATTCTTCGTGTTGGATTGATTAGGACAAATGTTTTTAGATTTAAAAAAGGTAATTACTGGTTTGTGATTTTTGATTAGACATTAAAACGGAATTCGACGATATCACTGTCTTGCATCTTATAAGTTTTACCTTCGGTGCGGAGTAGACCAGCTTCTTTAACAGCTTTTTCGGAACCGAGGCGAACGAGGTCGTCGTAGTTCATCACCGAGGCGGCGATGAAACCACGTTCGAAATCGGTGTGGATGGTGCCGGCGGCTTGGGGTGCGGTGGAACCCTTTTTGATGGTCCAGGCGCGGCATTCTTTTTTGCCGGCGGTTAAGAAGGATTGCAATCCTAGAGTTTGATAGGCGGCTTGGATTAACTCACCCAAAGCATCGTTTTTGACGCCGTAGCTTTCTAGGAATTCTTTGCGTTCATTTCTGTCCATACCGGACATTTCTTCTTCTAATTTTGCGTTGACAAAGATGGCGTTGGTAGATTTGGTTCCAGAGCGGGGTCCTGTCTCTGCAGTTTCCCCCACAAAATCTGGGGATTTTGCGGGGATCCCCCCAGCAGAGCCACCCCTTGCTGATACTAATTCGCTAAGCTTTGCTTGCAAATCTCGATCGATTAGACCGGCTTCGTCGACGTTGAACATGTAGATTACTGGTTTTTCTGTTAAGAATGGGATATTTTCGTCGCTTGGGCCTTTTTTTCTTTTGGCGGCGATTTTGGCTTTGGTTTCTTCGTCTGCCAGTTGGAGCTCTAGATTAATAATGTCGATGTCGTCTTTGGCTTGTTTTAGGATGTCGTTTTCGGGTTGATTGTCGGCGCGGACAATGTCGTTGTCTTTGAAGGCGCGGACGACGTGGCAGATGGCTTGGCATTCGCGGATGTGGGCGAGGAATTTGTTGCCGAGACCTTCGCCTTTAGATGCGCCAGCGACTAGGCCAGCGATGTCAACAAATTCTACGGTGGCGGGGACGACTTTGTTGGTTTCGTATATTTTGGCGAGCACGCCGAGGCGTTCGTCTGGGACTGGTACGATGCCGACATTTGGCTCGATAGTGGCGAACGGATAATTCGCCGCCAGCGCCCCAGCGTTGGTCAAGGCATTAAAAAGTGTGGACTTTCCGACGTTTGGTAGACCTACGATTCCGATTTTTAAATTCATATTTTTCTCCTTAATTATTGACATTTTTGCTTAAGTTTGATATAATAGAGCCATATTCGGGAATACCCGCCATCCCCTCTTCCGTAAGGTTGAGGGCATATTTTTTTACTTGTATAGTTCATGAAATGTTTTCTTGACTATTCCCAAATCGGTTTTTGGCGCTTGTCCTATTTTTGAATGTAGCCTCGAGGTGCTCATAACTCTCGCCTGACAAACTGCCGCAAATTCTTTTTTGCCAAGGAATTTAAATTCGGCATACCAAGAGCCAGTTTTTTCTTGTGAGGTTAACGGAATTCCCATAAAACCGAATTTGCTTAGTTTTTTCATTATGAGAACCGGGCGAGTAAAACGCGCGCTTTTGCCGTTGATTTCGACTCCAACATTTTCACCAAAACTACACCACCATATCTCGAATTATACCATAAAAAATGCTATAATTAACCTCATGGGAACTGAGAAAAGTTGCGGTTGCATTATTATTGATGGTAATAAAGTTTTATTAATCGGCTCGAAAGATGACAACGGTGAAATTTTTTATGGTTTTCCTAAAAGCCATCAAGAACAAGGCGAAATGTTTTTAAGAAGAAATAATTATGAAGTTTCGCGAGAAAAAAATTGAAAAATGTTGGGTGGGGGAAACGCAAAAAACTTGCTATGCTACGCGTGAGGAAGCTGAGGTGGCGGCTGAGGTGGCGGCGCATGATTATGGTGCCCCGGAACTTACTGTCTATAAATGTGAATTTGGTGATCATTGGCATTTGAGCTCAAAAAATGGCAAAAGTCATATTGTGAGCTGTATATTTTTGATGCTGATGGCGACAATGCTTGTAATTGGGGTGTTGAATCGGGAATTTTTGTGGGATTATTATCGCGCTTTGAGTTATGTGCCTTCTAGCGAGATGGTGGAAATTCGCGAGAAAATCGAGTTGACCGAAAACGGCGAGTTTATTTTTAACGTTTTGCAGCCGGTTTTGGATGATCGAGATAATTTTAACGAACATTGCAAGGCGGTGATTGGCGAGACTGCGGTGCTAGGGTGTTACACTAATGATACAATCTATGTTTACAATATAGATAGTGCGGAGCTGGCGGGGATTCGGGAAGTGACGGTGGCGCACGAGCTTTTGCATGCGGTTTATGCGCAGATGGACGAGGCGGAAAAGGCTAATTTACAGAATAGTTTGGAACAAGTTTATAAATCTAACACGGCGATTTTGGAGGATGATTTGAGTTTGTATTCGGAGGCGGAGCGCGAGGAGGAAATTTATGTGCGCGTGGGGACGGAAATTGCAAATTTGCCGGAAAATTTGGAACAGCACTATGCTACGATTTTTGAAAATCAGGATAAAATTGTGGCTTATTATAATAGTTATGATGCGGTTTTTAAAAATTTGAAAGCGGAGCTGAATAGTTTGACGGCGGAAATAGAAAGTTTGAGCGAGCAGATAGAGTCGCAAAAAGCAACATACGAGGCGCAAGTGGCACAGTTAACAAATGAGGTTGCGGAATTTAATAATTGTGCTCAAACGGCTGGCTGTTTTAGCGAGGCGGAATTTTATAGTAGGCGTGCGGAGCTTTTGAATTGGCAAGGGGCTTTGGAAAATTCTTATAATGAAATTACGAATTTGATAAACACGTATAATGTCAAAATTGATGCGTATAATGCCGGTGTTTTACAGGGGCAAAAATTGAATGCGATGATAAACTCGAATTCCAAACCGAGCGAGGTGGGAATTTAGGGTGGACAGGGGCAAATTTTTGATAT
>CAZEYN010000045.1:0-3105 GCA_964516075.1 uncultured Candidatus Saccharibacteria bacterium
CGGTGAATACGTTCCCGGGTCTTGTACACACCGCCCGTCAAACCATGAGAGTCATGAGCACCCGAAGTCCGTCTAGGCGGCCTAAGGTGAGCAGGATGATTGGGGTTAAGTCGTAACAAGGCATCCGTACGAGAACGTGCGGATGGATTACCTCCTTTCTTGAGAAGGAATTGATGCGTCTGTTTCTAACGACAGATAGCTAGGTCGGTTACGGTTATGTTAATAAGCTTATAACATAACACTACAAAGCGTAACGTTAAGCTTTAAAAACTCACGATGAATTGCACAACTAAGTTGTTAAACCAAAAACCGCCCGAAAGGCGGTTTTTTGGCGAAATTAGCAGTCGTAAAGCTAGACTGCTAATGCTTATCTAGCGATTATCACCAGAACCATGAAGTTTATTATTCTCTAAGCGAGCAGTCAACTTATCGATATTTTGCCTAGCAATATCCTCAAACGGAATCCCTAAATACCTAGAAATAGTCGCCGCATACCACAAAACGTCCCCCAGCTCTTTCGCAATCTGGACCTTGTCTTCATCTGTAAGCACGCCATCCTTATCTCTATAAATTTTTTTAAATTTCTCCGCGACTTCACCAGCCTCGCCAGAAAGCCCCAGAATCTTCGCGATAAAAGATGGGTTATTTAAATCTCCAGATTGTTCAGAAAAAACATCAAATTTCTCAATAGCAGATTGGTATTCATTAAAATTCATAAACCTCCTCAATTATGTTTATTTAAATTTTTCTCAACTTCGGCGTCAATCTCTTCCTCTATATGTTTCAACTCCTTTTTGAAATCGGCCGCATGCTGAGCTCGGTTGAGTATTTGTGTATATTCGGCAGTAATAATGCTAGCCGGAAGTGCAATAATACTTAACCCGAAAATTATCGAGAAAACCGCCAAAACATGCCCAGTTACAGTGGTCGGATCGGCGTTCCATATCACGATTATCCAATACATCGCCTCAAAATAATTGTTAAAAAGTTCCGGCTCTGCATTAAAAGCAATTAGTCCAGTCACCAGAACATAAAAAACAGCAATCGCGCCCACAACCACCAACGCGCGCGAAGAACGTTTGAGCACATGAGTCAATATTGTTATACTACGCGAATAGCGCAAAAGTTTCAAAATACGCAGAATCTTGGCAACACGAATTAACCTAAGCAATTTCAAACTGCCAGAAACGGGTATGAAAGAGGGAAGAATAGCAATCAAATCGATTATAGCCATAGGGGTAATTGGATAGCGCAAAAAAGCCTTATAAGAGGAATCTTTTAGTTTAAAATCAGCCGTAGCAAGACGCAGAGCGTAATCTACAACAAAGAAAAATATGCAAATTCCGTCAATCACCGCAAACAGCATTAAATTTTTCTTAAACATTAATGGAATAATGCTCAAAACCACCAGAATTATAATAAAAATACTATAAGCCTTGTTAGCAAAATTCTCCTCTTCGCGCGGCTCGATAACCTCAAAAATCCGCCTACGAATATCATGCATATCATTAGAATTTTTAGCTCTAGCGCTTTCCATGCTTCCATTATAACATAAATTAGCGGAGGGGACATTCTTTATCTTCGATTCGCCAAAACCTCAAAAATTTAGTATAATAGTAGGTGAAAATAGGGAATAACCATGGAAGACACGCGTAATCTTGTCGACGAATACAAAGGCATGCCAAATGAACAAGTTTTTTTAGAGCTTGAAAAAAAGCGCACACCCCTAGAGATTGCGATAGAAAACGTTGAACACGATTTTAACATCGGTACCATCGTGCGTTCCGCCAATTCTTTTAACGTGAATAAAATTCATATCATCGGCCGTAAAAAATATAATCGTCGCGGTGCCATGTGTACCGATAAATACCTCAAAATTATTCATCACGAAACCATCGAAAGTTTCCTGAACACTCAAAATAACAGGGAATTAGTCGCTATCGAAAACAACACGCCACGCGCTCAACCCCTAGCGAGAAAAAAATTTATTCAGAACACCACGCTGATTTTTGGCTCCGAAAACAACGGAATCACCCCAGAATTATTAGAAAAGGCCAAAGATGTTAGATTCATTGAAAGCTTCGGCTCCACTCGCTCAGTTAATGTCGGCGTTGCCGCAGGGATAGCAATGTATGAATACATCAGGCAAAACGCCCTCTAACTCCGCTTTTAAGCCGTCTAGCACGTGTTTACCGCATAATTCTTATACTCTCAGTTCAGATAAAACCTTCGCCTATAGACTCAATATTCGCTTCCCATGGCTAAAATTAGGCGTAGTTTTAATAATTGGCGCCATAATGATTTTGGATCTCTTAGATTTAACAATTTCCACCTCTGGTGACCCATTTTGCAAAATCAGAATCGCCCCCATGTCCCACCATGTTCACGCCACCGAAAGGGATTTAAACAATAAAAAATTAGTAGCCCTCACCTTTGACGACGGTCCATCTGCGACCACTACCCCAGAAATCCTCAAAATTCTCACCGAGAAAGACGCCAGAGCTACTTTTTTCGTGCTGGGGAGCAAAGCTAGGAATAATTCAGATATCGTCAAGCAAGCCGAAAAAAACGGTCACGATATTGCCAGTCACACCACGTACCACCAAAGTCTCATCCGTGTTTCGCTATCTTCTGCACAAAATGACATCAACGAGTCTAAAGATATTTTTCAGAGTATTTGGGACCACCAGCCACTTTATACGCGACCACCATATGGCGATACCGACAGTGCAGTCAGCGCCGCTATTGGCACCCCTATTATCCTTTGGTCTGTCGATACTTTAGACTGGAAAAACAAAAGCACCGACTCGATTGTTTCTACTGCTATGAGTGAGGTTCGCGACGGCGCAATCATCCTTATGCACGATATCTATCCAACCACCGCAGAAGCCCTACCTATCCTTATTGATACCCTTAGAAATGAGGGGTATGAATTTGCCACGAT
This sequence comes from uncultured Candidatus Saccharibacteria bacterium, assembly GCA_964516075.1. GTDB lineage: Bacteria > Patescibacteriota > Saccharimonadia > Saccharimonadales > Saccharimonadaceae > Nanosyncoccus. The sequence goes on from CAZEYN010000045.1 coordinate 2,945, forward strand.
TTCCGAGCTAGCAGAAATCAGGGGAACCAAACTTGCTGCCGGCTCGATTTACTATAACTTTCCTTAGTATAAAAAAATAGACCTACCAGCCTACTTAGTTACTTTCTTGGTGGGGATATGTGGACTTGAACCACAGACCTCGTCATTATCAGTGACGCGCT
>CAZEYN010000046.1:0-3095 GCA_964516075.1 uncultured Candidatus Saccharibacteria bacterium
GTACCTTGGCAGATTTTGGGTTGGTGGCACATCGGCTCGACAGGGACACTTCAGGGGTGATGATTTTGGCAAAAAACGAGGAAACGCAGAAGTTTTTAAAAAAGCAATTTCAGGCGCGCACGGTGCATAAAACTTATTATGCAATTGTGACTGGGCGACCAAAATTGGACGAGGCGAAAATTGATTTGCCGATGATTCGCGACATGAAACGCCCGACTACTTTTAGGGTAGATGCCAATGGCAAAGAGGCGGATACTTATTATCGTGTGGTAAAAACCGACGACAAACACTCTTTGGTGGAGCTGAAACCTAGGACCGGGCGCACACATCAGCTGCGCGTGCATATGAAATATTTGGGTCATCCAATTGTGGGCGACAGGGTTTACGAGGGCGAGCCGGCCGATAGATTAATGCTCCATGCGGCAGAGCTAGAAATCACTTTGCCGGGTGGCGTGCGCAAAGTTTTTAAAGCTAAATTGCCGGCAGAATTCGAAGATTTTTGGCAAAACGACATGGTAGATAGCGCCTACGAAAATGCCGATTTAACAGAGGTAGAATAATGTTTTTTGACTCCGTGAGTGAGATTTTGGAAATTGCTCAAAAATGCGGAACGGTGGTTTTCGTGGTGCCAAAAGATAGCGAAGTGGCAATTAAAAATGCCTTGGTTTTGAAGCCGGAGGAAAAGCAGAATATCACAATTGATCAAGTGCGGAATTTATTGCCCAAACTTGGGGCTAAGCAGCAGAAGGATATTTTTGTGATTATTCGGCCGGCAGAACTTTTGCAGGCCGAGGCGGCAAACGCGCTTTTAAAGAAATTGGAAGAGCCAAACGACAAGGTGCATTTTCTGTTAATAACAGATGAGATTTCGCAAATTTTGCCAACGATTTTGAGCCGGTCAGCAATTTATATTTTGAAAAATCCGCTAGATTTAAAAGCTGGAATTTGCGCGGATGAAAAGGTAAAGAATTTGGCCAAGAAATTGATGGTTGCCAAGGGTGCGGAACTGATAGATTTGGCGGAGAAAATTGCCAAGAAAAAGGATGGCGTGCGCGGATATGCTTTAGAGATTCTGGGTGTGGCGATTGAAATGCTATACAAAACTTATTTAATAACAGGGAAAGAAGCGTTTTTGAAAAAGTTGCCGAAGTTTTTACAAGCCTATGAAAGCATTGCTAAAAATGGCCATATTAAGTTGCAAATTGTGGCAAATTTGTGCTAAAATAGGGTTATGATTGCGATTTTCGCTATATTAATTTTTACGATTTATTTGTGTTTTTTCTTCCCGATAGAACCTAAGAAAACAGAGATAGAGGAGAAATCGCCAAAATACATTGCTCAGATGAAAAAGCTGTGGCAAGTGGCGCAGACTTCAATGAAAGAGCGCAAGCCGTTTAGGGCCGAGAAAGCGCTTTTGACGATTCTGAAATTCGACGAAAAAAACGCAGCGGCGTATAACCGTTTGGGCATTTTGTATGCCAAGAGCAAAAAATACGACGAGGCAGTGGAGTGTTTTGAGATTGCGCAGTCGCTGGATAGCAACCCTGCCTCCATGCATAATGTGGGGTTGATTTACTTGGAGACTGGTGCGTATGAAAAGGCGGCGATGGCGTTTAGCCAGGCGATTGCGGCGGAGGGCGACGTGCCGGCGCGCTACATTGCGCTTGCCAAGGCCGAGGAAAAGATGGGTAACATGAAAAAGTCAATTGAAGCACTAGAGAACGCGTTTGAGTTGGATCCTAAGGTAACGACTTTGCGTCAGATTTTGGCGATTTACGAAAGTTTGGGCGATACGGAGTCGGCCACGGTGACGGCGGCTAGAATCGAAGAGCAAATTATTAAAAATTCTTCCACCAAAAAGAAAGTTACGGCTAAGGCTGCGGCTAAAAAGACTGCTGCGCCAGCTAGGAAGGTTGCTATGCCGGCCAGGAGGGTCGCTACGCCAGCTAAAAAAGTTGCCACTCCGGCCAAGGAAATTGCTATGCCGGCTAAATCAGCTGCGATTGCAACTACTAAATCGGCAACGGTCACACCGAAAATTGTTAAACCTCACGCTGGCAGAAAACGAATTTAGTAGTTGATTTCTGGGCTGGTTTTGGTATAATAATAGTATTGCTGGAATCGTCTAGTGGCAATGACAAGAGACTGTAAATCTCTCGCGCTTCGCGCTTCGTAGGTTCGAGTCCTACTTCCAGCACCAGAATTGACATTTACAAGTTTTAATAAAGCGTAAAAGGGCTCTTTCCAGAGGAAAACGGGCTCTTTTTTGTCGTTTATTTCAATGTTCATTTCAATTTTAATGCAGATACAATATACAGAGAATTAGAAATTGATAACAAAAGAAAAAAACATAATGATAGATTTAAGGAATTAGTTGAAAATTATTGTCCACGATGGGAAGTGTATCACAAGTCCTTAAATAAACTTTTAAATGATAATAAAATTTGTTAATCAAGAAATCTAGAGAAATCTAGATTTTTTTCTTGGGAACAAATGATTCGTTCTGCAATGTTGGCTCTTATGGCTTCTATTGGATGTCTACCGCGTACGGCTATCACAGCAGAGCTTACCGCGCCTGTTTCTTTAAGCTCTATTCATCCGGCGTGAATACGCAGCGGGACTACACCGTCGCCTACAATAACGTTTCAGTCCGTTGCGTGACTTAGTAGTTCTATGAACTGTGCTCTTAAAATGCTCTAACAAAAACTACATCAATTTTCCCCAAAAATATAGAATTTTATGAAAATTTGTGGTATGATAGTGGTACGCCGTCTTAGCTCAGTGGTAGAGCACGTCCATGGTAAGGACGGGGTCGTGGGTTCAAATCCCACAGACGGCTCCATTTAGAGTCTTAAACTCTCTGGTCTACATCTTCCGTATGGAAGAGTAGGTTCGGAGAGTTTTTTTGTTTCCATTGGAGCAGTCAAACAACAACTTACAAACCATAATGCGCTCTTTCTAAAAATATTAGATATGAATTCTTATTAAGTTTCAATGGGAGTATGGAGAATTTTGTTAATTTATAGCATAACAATTATAATTTAAATTTCTAAAGTCGAAATTATGTCGGTGGTAAATTTGTATTTATTAAATGA
>CAZEYN010000047.1:0-2867 GCA_964516075.1 uncultured Candidatus Saccharibacteria bacterium
AAGAGCCGCTTTCGCTAAGTCCGTTGGCAAAAAAGTCGCCAAGTAACACGTTGATAACAGAAAGATTCCACCCAATTATCGCCGGAACCGAGATGGGAAATGGTTTTTCAGAATTGAACGATCCGCTAGACCAATTGGGGCGTTTTGAAGAGCAGCAAGCGGCACGCGATGCGGGCGACGAAGAAGCGCAAATGCTAGATATAGACTTTGTGGAAATGCTAGAATACGGCATGCCGCCAGCTTGCGGTTGGGGTAATAGCGAACGCAATTTCTGGTTGCTCGAGGGCGTGCCTGGGCGCGAGGCGGTACCTTTCCCAACCATGAAACGTAAAGAAGATGTTTGAGTTAGTCTCTAAATACCAGCCCACGGGCGACCAGCCGGCGGCGATCAAGCAGCTGACGGAAGGGATTTTGCGCGGCAAAAAAGAACAGACTCTTTTGGGCGTGACCGGCTCTGGCAAAACTTTTACGATGGCAAACATTATCCAAAATGTGCAGCGACCAACTTTGATTTTGGCGCATAATAAAACTTTGGCGGCGCAACTTTATTCTGAATTTCGCGAGTTTTTCCCGCACAACGAGGTGCATTACTTTGTGTCATATTTTGATTATTACCAGCCGGAGGCCTATATTGCCTCAACCGATACTTATATCGAAAAAGATTCGATGATAAACGACGAAATAGACCGGCTGCGCCATGGCGCGACGGAAGCACTTTTGACGCGAGACGATGTGATCGTGGTGGCTTCGGTGTCTTGTATTTACGGTATTGGTTCACCGGTACATTATACGGAGATGTCTTTGCCGCTATGGCGAACTAGTACGGGCTGGGTTAGTGCAGAAGCGGATTCGCGCTCTCCGGACACGCTCGCTCTCGCCCGTCGTTACGGGGAGAGCTTCGCTCACTCGCTCCCCGTTGGTCGCGAAAAATCCGTAGAACACGAATCCGCTTCTGCGCTAACCCAGCCTGATTTTATCCGCCGCCTAGTGGACATGCAATACCATCGCAACGATTTGGCGTTTGAGCGGGGGAATTTCCGCGTGATGGGCGACACGGTGGATTTGTTTCCGGCGAATGGGGAATATGCTTATCGTTTTGAATTTGGTTTTGATACTTTGAAAGAGGTAAAAATCGTCGATCCTTTGACTTTTGCGGTGCGCGAAAAGCCGGAACATGTGCATATTTTTCCGAATACGCATTATGCTACGCCGCAAGACCAGTTGGACCGTGCGCTTATAACTATTAAAGCCGAGTTCGATGAGCGTTTGAAATTCTTTGAAAAACATCAAAAATATTTAGAGGCGCAGCGGCTGTCGCAACGCACAAAATATGATTTGGAAATGCTCAAAGAAACCGGTTTCGTAAAGGGCATTGAAAATTATTCGCGCCATTTGGACGGACGGCAACCTGGCGAGCCGCCTAGCACGCTTTTGGACTTTTTTCCGAAAGATTTTTTGCTAATTGTGGACGAGTCGCACATGACTTTGCCGCAGGTGCGCGGCATGTATAACGGCGACCACGCGCGCAAGTTGAATTTGGTGGACTATGGATTTCGTTTGCCGAGCGCGCTGGATAACCGCCCGCTGACTTGGAGCGAATTCCAGGGGCACATTAACCAGGCGATTTATGTTTCGGCAACGCCGGGTGAATATGAATTGGAAAATTCGCCAAAACCGGCGGAGCAAGTAATTCGCCCAACTGGACTATTAGACCCAGAGATTGAGGTGCGCGGTAGTGATGGGCAAATCGACGATTTGATGGAAGAAATCGACCGGCGCATTGCCAAAAATCAGCGCACGCTAATTACGACTTTAACCAAGCACATGGCGGAAGATTTGAGCGACCATTTGAAGGAGCGCGGCGTCAAGACCGCCTACATTCATTCCGACGTGGATACTTTGGAACGCGGCGACATTTTGCGCGATTTGCGCGCTGGGGTTTATGACGTGCTGGTGGGAATTAATCTTTTGCGCGAGGGGCTGGACTTGCCGGAAGTTTCGCTGGTGGCGATTTTGGATGCCGATAAGGAAGGGTTTTTAAGAAGTGAATCGGCACTGATTCAGACGATTGGGCGCGCGGCGCGTCACGAGGATGGCAAGGTAATTATGTACGCCGATTTGATTACGGACAGCATGGCGAAGGCAATTAGCGAGACCAATCGGCGCCGCGAGATCCAAAAGCAATACAACGAAGAGTATGGCATTACACCGCATTCGGTGAAAAAGGAAATTGGCATGGGTTTGCGCGCGATTATCCCAGAAAAAGAACAGGAAACTAAGCTCGATCTGAAGCGCGTACCAAAAGACGAATTGCCTGGACTGATTAAGGAATTGCAGAGTCAAATGCAGCTGGCAGCGGCGAATTTGGAGTTTGAAAAGGCCACACTGCTGCGCGATGAGATTGCGCGAATCAAGGAATGTTTGTAGCGTATTTCTTTTGGTTTGTGGCGATGCGCAAAATATGGTAAAATAATAGTACGGACAACGAAGAAGAATTAAAAAGCAAACGCCGCGCAGTCGAGTTGTTTGAGAGCAGTAAAATTATGGAAATTCCGGTTGGTACGACGCGTGGCTTACAAGAAATTCATCATTTTTTGTTTCAAGATGTCTTTGATTTTGCTGGAAAAATTCTGCCTTCAGGGCAGGATCTGTGGGGACACCTTTTGCCATAAAAATAGCTCCTTTTGGTTAATTAATATAACATATAGTCGTTATTCTAGCAAATATGGTCATGCCTATCTGTTAGAAAATAGAATAGACTTTGTGATCATTATAGTTGAAGTCCAACAACTTCGCATGGTTGCTAGGGTATCAAAATGCTGGGGACTTCCAGAATTTTTAGTATTACCTTGCAAAGCTAAGTTCAT
>CAZEYN010000048.1:0-2604 GCA_964516075.1 uncultured Candidatus Saccharibacteria bacterium
TCCCTCTTTTAGCATAATTTCCTGATCGGTGATTTTACCCTCCGTCCCAGATGACGGCTGATGAATCATCACGCGCGCATTCGGCAAACAATAACGTTTGCCCTTGGCGCCACAAGACAAAAGCATTGCACCCATCGAAGCTTGTAAACCGATACCAATCGTCTCTACGTCTGGCTCAATATAATTCATCGTATCGATAATCGCCAAACCATCATAAACCGAGCCGCCAGGGGAATTAATATACAATTTAATCGGTTTTTTCGGGTCCTCATGCGCCAAAAATAGCAGCTGCGCCACCACCAAATTCGCCGTGTGCGCATTCACATCCTCGCCCAAAAAGATGATTCGGTCATTTAAAAGTCGCGAATAAATATCATACGCGCGCTCCCCTTTACTTGTTTCCTCCACCACTGTCGGTACTAAATAATTTTCCATTTTACTCCTTTACTAATTTTAATTTATTGCGTTCTAATTTCAATGTCGGGATATCGCCTTTTTCCAACTTCCCAGAGATAATATCTTCCGAAAGCAGCGACTCCACCTCTTCCTCAATCTTGCGCCGCAGTGGCCGCGCACCATTCTTTGGGTCGTACCCCTCGCGAATCAAATAATCTTTGGCCTTTTCGCTCACTTTTAGCCCAATTCCTTTTGCCGCCAAACGTTTTTTCAAGTCGGAAATCAAATTATCAAAAATGCGTTCCACGTCTTTGCGCGTCAAAGCATGGAATACCAAAATATTATCCAATCTGTTAATCAGCTCCGGTCGCATTACCTTTTTCAGCGCTCGCATCGCATAAGTCTTATTTTCCTCGTATTCTTCCTCAAGCGCTTTCTTATCTTTCTTAGTTTTAGCCGCAAACCCTAGTTCGCTCTCTCTAAACATCTCAGAAGAACCCAAATTTGAAGTCAAAATCACAATCGTATTGTTAAATTTAATCTTATTCCCCTGCCCATCGGTCAAAACGCCATCTTCCAAAATCTGCAAAAGCAAGTTAAATACATCTGGGTGAGCCTTTTCAACCTCGTCAAACAAAATCACCGAATACGGTTTACGGCGCACCGCCTCTGTTAATTTACCGCCATCATCATAACCAATATAACCAGCCGGTGCCCCTACCAATCGCGAAACGTTATGCTTTTCGCCAAATTCACTCATATCAATCTTAATTAAAGCGTTTTCGCCACCAAACACCTCACGCGCAATCACGCGTGCCAACTCGGTTTTACCCACCCCTGTTGGCCCCATAAATAAGAACGAACCAATCGGGCGCTTAGTATCTGTAATTCCAGAACGACCACGCCTAATCGCCTTCGCCACCGCATTTACCGCCTCATCTTGCCCAATTATCGACTTTTTCAACTGCGACTCCAAATCCATCAGCATTTTCATTTCCGACCCATGCACTTTCGACACCGGAATCCCAGTTTTCAAGCTCACCGCCGTCGCCAAATTCTCCTCTGTCAAAGTCGGAGTTTCCGCCTCTTTAACACCAGATTTCTCCAATTTTTTAATTTCTTGTTCTAATTTTGCCAATTCGGTCTTTAAATTAGCCGCTTTTTCGTAATCTTCCGCCTCTGCCGCCTCTGTAATCTTATCCTCCAGTACAGACTTTTCAATCTTCATTTTCTTATATTTGCCACCATCCTTTTTATCTGCCGCTACCTTGGCAATCGCCGAAGCCTCGTCAATCACATCAATCACCTTATCCGGCATAAAACGGTCGTTGATATATCTCTGACTCATCGTAATTGCCGTCTCTAAAATCTGGTCCGGAATCACCACTCCATGATGTTTTTCGTAATGTTGCTTCACCCCTTTCAAAATTCGCAGACACACCGCCGGCGAAGGCTCTTCCACCATCACCGTCTGGAATCTGCGCGCTAGAGCCTTGTCTTTCTCTATAGATTTGCGGTATTCATCTAAAGTTGTCGCCCCGATCAAATTCAAAGAATTACGCGCCAGGGCCGGCTTCAAAATATTCGCCGCGTCCATCGAACCCTCACTTGCTCCTGCGCCAGATAACAGATGTATTTCGTCAATAAATAGCAAAACTGAATCGTCCTCTGTCGCCTCGTCGATGACCCCTTTTATGCGCTCCTCGAATTCACCCCTGAATTTCGTTCCTGCCACCAAAGATGACAAATCTACCTGATAAATTTGCTTACCAATCAGCCCGCCAGGCACCTCGTTTTTGACAATTCGCGTCGCCAACCCCTCTACAATCGCAGTTTTACCCACGCCAGCCTCGCCAATTAACACCGGGTTAGACTTGGTACGGCGCGAAAGCACCGTCACTACACGCTCGATTTCCTTCTCGCGCCCAATTACGGTATCTAGCTTGCCAGCCTTCGCTTCCTCTGTTAAATTCTTACCGTAGCGATTCAAAAACCTCAATTCGTGCTTATTCAAATATTTGCTTTTTTCGGCCTTGATTTTCTCGTCTTTAGTCTGCTCCTCCACCAAATCTTCGATTGCGTCTAAAACGTCATCCGCATTCACTTTCAAATCTTTCAAAATCAAAGAGGCACGCGAATTCGGCTGACTCAAAAGCGCATATAAAACATGCTCCGTTCCAATTACCGTCAACCCCTGTTCTTTTGTAT
>CAZEYN010000049.1:0-2517 GCA_964516075.1 uncultured Candidatus Saccharibacteria bacterium
GAGGCGGACGAAAATGTGCCGCTGGCGACGGAAATTTTGGGAAAATTGATGGTAAAGGGGCGCGCGCCAAAAACTGGCTATTCTAGGGAGGAATTTTACAGTGGTTGGCCGACAGTGGATGGGTGTAATTTGCGGCAAAAGATTTTAAAGCGAGAATTTGGCGAGACGGCGGTTTTAGAGGAATGCAACGTGGTGACGGGCGAATACGATGAGCCTTATACTGGCGAGCATTTAAAGTTTACTTCGCGCGATGAAATTGCCAAGGGCGTGCAAATTGACCACGTGGTGGCGCTTTCGGACGCGTGGCAAAAGGGTGCGCAAAATATTGATAGCGAAAAACGCTATGAACTGGCGACCGATCCGCTAAATTTGTTGGCGGTGGATGCGGCAACGAACGAGGGGAAGTCTGATGGCGATGCGGCGACTTGGTTGCCGCCGAATAAAAAATTTCGTTGCCAATATGTGGCACGGCAGGTTTCAGTAAAATATAAATATAGTTTATGGGTGACAGAGGCGGAAAAAACGGCGATAGCCGAGGTGCTTATGAATTGCCCGAATGAGCCGGCGGTGGGGGTGACAGAATTACAAAACGGTGAATAATTTTGCTTTGAATTTTGAAAATTATGATGCAATGGTATTAACATAAACTTAATATCGGATATTATTTAGAGCGAATATACTAGAGACAAAAAATAGTATAAAAATACGGCTATTTAGTTATCACCGAATAGGCATCTGTGGTTTGTTCATAATATACTCAATCGTGCACATTATATTTTTTTGTGAAACCATCTATTAGTGCGTTTTGATGCCCGTAAAGTCTGCGTTTTAAGTCGTTAGTGATTATGCGGGGGTTTGTTCCAGAGGGGAGATTCTTCGACTCGCTTCGCTCGCAACTGCGTGCGCCTATGGCGAGCAGAATGACAAGAACGGGACACTCAGAATGACATAGGGGAATCGCTCGCTCAAAATGACAATATATGATATACTGGTAGTGTAAATGGAGGCTTTATGAAGAAAATTATTTGGGGGTTAGCGTGTGGGTCGGTAGTGTTGATTATTGGGGCGTTTTTGCTGGGGCGATATGCTTTTCCGGAGCTTTTGTCAAGTTTGCCGGCACCGGAATTGTCTGAAGGCGAGCGTGGGGAACTAGGAATTGATAAAAATATCAACGAGGCGACCATCGACAATTATCTGGGGCGCAGCGACAGCGTGTATCGCGACTTGCGCATGCTGGAAGACCCTGGAAATTACGAGGCGATTGGGGGCGATTCGTATCTTTCTGGTTTTGTGCGTGGGTTTGAGGTGATTTCGCTCCCTTATATCGTGAATGTTTTTGGTTTGCCAGAGGCGGTGGGGGCAACTTATACTGGTAAAACTTTGTTTACAAATAACGATGGCGCCTACACGGCAAACTACAAGGAGTCCATGAATATTTTAGAGGGGCTTTTCCCTAAGGACAAGGTGATATTCCTAATGTGTGGCGGTGGCGGCTATTCTGGTATGATGAAAAATATGCTGGTGGCGCTAGGCTGGGACGAAACCAAAATTTACGATGTGGGCGGATATTGGTTCTATGAAGGCAAAAATAATGTAGAGATAAAGCAGGTTTTGGCCGATGGTAGCGTGGTATATGATTTTTACAAAGTGCCGTATCACGAGATAAACTTTGAAAATTTGAACGAGATTTAAATGAAAAAGCAAACAAAAAAGCCAGTGAGGGCGTGGGTGCTGTCAATCGCTTTGGTTGCGGTGGTGGGCGGTAGCATTTTGTTTGTGGGGGCGGTGGCCGGTTGGTTTGACAGCAAAACCGTGACTTTGAGCGAGGAATACTATCATAGCGACACGCAGGAATTTATGGCGCTAGATAAGCTTGGGTATGAAAATTTGGTTGCCGAGAAAAAATCATTTGTAGTTTTTATCGATCAAGAGGGCTGTAAGACGGCGGATAATTTACAGGGGTTTTTGCAGAATTATATGGCGGAGCATCAAATTGCGATTTACAAAATGATGTTCACGGAAATGAAAGAAACTGCTTTACATGATAATATAAAATACTATCCGTCTGTGGCGATAATTTCTGGTGGTAAGTTGGTTACGTATTTGCGTGCCGATTCAGACGAGGATGCTAATATATATAATAATAGTGAGGCGCTTGAAACTTGGATGAACAAGTGGGTGAAAATTTGATTACGGCTATGCTTGGTTGATTTTTGAAATATTTTTGAAAAATCTAAAAAAAGGGGGTTGACAATTGGTAAATTGTGCGATAAAATGGAGAAAGTTTAAGCAAGTCGCCTTTGCGACCTCTACAAAAAGAAAAAGAAAGCGAGGAATCTTTGAGGTCGCTTGGAAGTGCCTCAAAATATTCTTTTAAGCTCTCTGATTAACAATTTGGAAACGATTAAAGATTTTAAGACGGAAATTAACAGTTGAATTTGACGTAGTCAAACTTCGTTTGTTAGTTAAGTCAATGCATAAAAAGGTAATTAAGGGCACTGATAGTGGATGCCTTGA
>CAZEYN010000050.1:0-2452 GCA_964516075.1 uncultured Candidatus Saccharibacteria bacterium
AGGTATTATGCATTTCAAGACTATTTTCAAATCACTAAAAAATAAAGACATGTTAAAGCGCGTGCTGGCGATATTTGGTATTATTGTGGCTTATCGACTTTTAGCTCAGGTGCCGGTACCAATGGGCGATGCCGCAACTTTTAAAGAAGCCGTCTCCAACTTAATGGAGAAGTCAGACTTTTCAAGTTTCTTGAACTTGATTTCTGGTGGCGGCTTGGCGTCGTTTAGTATCATTTTGGTGGGTTTGTCGCCTTATATTACTAGCTCTATCGTGGTTCAGCTTTTCACAAAAGCAATTCCTAAGTTAGAGGAACTTTCCAACGATGGTGGCGCAGGGCGCAAAAAAATTAATCAATGGACACGTATTTTGTCGTTGCCGTTAGCTATTATTCAGTCAATCGCCTATATCTTTATTCTTTATCAGTCCACTTTGTCGGCAAATATCGCCTCTGATTTTGTGCCAACTTTTGGTGACTGGGCGTTATCTGTTACGGCTATGACTGCTGGTTCAATGATTCTCATGTGGATGGGTGAGTTGATTACCGAACAGGGTATTGGTAATGGTATTTCCACCTTGATTTTAGCGTCAATTATCTCACAACTTCCTACTACGATGGCGACTTTGTGGGCCTCACTAACCGACACTTCAAACGGCACGTTGAATTTGTTTGGCTGGCTTGATTTGCCAGTCAATCCTACAACTTTCTGGATTGTGTTAGGCTTTGCGGTGGCTATGCTATTTGTGATTTACTTCCTGGTCAAGCTAAATGAGGCGCAGCGCATTATCACAATAAATTACGCCAAGCGCGTGCACGGTAACTCTTCTTATGGCGGAATTAAGTCAATTTTGCCAATTAAATTGATTGCGGCTGGCGTGATTCCGGTGATTTTTGCGACGGCGTTCTTATCTTTGCCGGCATTGATTGGGCAGGTGACTTTAACAATCGATCCAGGTAATGAGCTTGGTTCAAATTTGGTAACGATTTTCTCGGCTCCATCAGCAAGTAACTTCTCTACTTTGTATCCGGACGGCATAACTGGGCAGTGGTTTGTTTATCCAATTACTTACTTCTTATTGGTTTTCATGTTTACATATTTCTATACTTCGATTATTTTCAATACCAAGGAAATCGCCGATAACTTACAAAAGCAGGGTGGCTTTATCGAGGGTGTAAGGCCGGGTATTCAAACGGCAAATTACTTAAATAAGGTAGTAAATAGATTAGATTTGTTCGGCGCTTTGGCGTTGGGCCTTATCGCAATGTTGCCATTTATTACAGATTATATTTTTATTGCTGTAACTGGTACGCCAATTGGCTTATCGATTTCAGGGACAGGTCTTCTTATCGTAGTGACGGTGGCATTAGAGAACCTACGGTCGATAGATTCTAGGGCATTAATGGTAACTTACGACGATTTTGGGAATGAGTTTAAAGATCAATAATTGGCGAACGGTCGCTAAATGGGTGGTTTGGGCTGTAATTGCCATAGTGTTTTTAGCATTCTTCATTCGCGTAGCGGTATTCGAAAACGAATATTACAGTTCTAAACAGGGTAGCGAGCGTGCGGTCGCCGGAACTATCAGCGCTGGCGATGAGCTTGAAGAAGAAAAGCCAGACGAAAATGCGGTCAAGGAATATACTGTGGCAGCGGATAGACCGCGCTATTTAAGTATCGAAAAGTTAAATATCGCTAATGCGCGCGTTTTGGCAATGGGCGTGAATACCTCAGGCGAGCTCGACACACCACGTAATATTTTCGACGTGGGTTGGTATGATGGCTCCGGCAAGCCTGGGCAGGGCGGAACCATGGTAATAGATGGGCATAATGGTGGTCCACACGTGTATGGCGTTTTTAAAGATTTACCGAATTTGGCAATTGGAGAAATCATCACGATTGAACGAGGAGATGGCGTAAAATATAATTATCGAGTAGTGGAAAATGAACAAATTTCACTGGATGAATCGAATAAATATATGGCAATTGCGATGAAAAGTCCAGAAAACGGCAAGGAATCTGTTACTCTAATTACTTGTTCTGGTGATTGGTCAGACGAACGAAAAACTTATTTATCTCGACAATTTGTACGGGCAGTTTTAGTCGAATAGTATTTTTAATAAATGTGTTTTATGGTTATTTTTTTGATGGGTGGCGCCCATATTTAATGAATGGGTGACGGACTTTTAGGGGGACCCCCAAAATCTTTGCTTGCAAAATTTTGGGGGAGGAAAGTCCGGCAGGATCCATCCAGTGTGATAAGTAAAATTTGAGTAAGCAAAGTTCGACGGAATCCATCAAAAAAACAACCATAAAACACGCTTAAAAACACTTTACAACGCCAAAAATCTATGGTAAAATGAGAAAGTAATTTATGGCTAGTCAAAAGGAAGTGATTAAACTCACTGGTAGTGTTGTTGAAGCATTGCCGAATACCCAGTTTCGGGTTGAACTC
>CAZEYN010000051.1:0-2426 GCA_964516075.1 uncultured Candidatus Saccharibacteria bacterium
TTTTATTGGGGTATGTGTTAATCTTCTGCAAATATAAATATCCGTTCGTCGCCGAACCACCTTTTACAGTTATGCCCTTAACCGTGATTTTCTTTACAAGTTGTTTCTGATAAGCGTCAACGGCGTCGAGGCGATAAACCTTATTAAAATCTTCGCGGTGCGTCGCGGAATAAGCCAAAAGGAACAAAGGGTTAAACTTCGCAATACTTTCGCGCGTTTTATTGGCATTTTTATCCGTCCCTAGCACACTCTGCGGCTCATCGACAATAATAATCGGTTTCGTGGCCGCAATAACGTCAATCGGGCGGCGCGATTGGAACGAATCGAGTTGCATATAAATTCGCCGGGCATCTTTTCCGCGCGCATTAAACGCCTGCGTATTGATAATCATCACATTAATATTCGGATCTTCGGAAAATTGTTCAAGTTCATTCAATTTCGAGGAATTATAAATGAAAAAACGAATTTTCTTGCCATAATCTTCAGCAAAATGCTCGGCAGTGGTTTGAAAACTTTTATAAACGCCCTCGCGAATCGCAATACTAGGCACCACAACGATAAATTTACACCAGCCATATTGCTTATTCAATTCATACATCGTTTTAATGTAGGTATAAGTTTTGCCCGTTCCTGTTTCCATTTCAATTGTAAACACCGGCCGACCATTTAGCCTTTCGATCTTAGAATTTCTAGCAATATTTTGTTGCCCCTGAACTTCGTGCAAGTTTTTGATTAATTGTGCATCTTGGAGCGAAATACCAGCATTACCAAACCCGATGTTTTGAATATGCTCGGCATACCAACCGCTAACATTTCCCTGGTCAGCAAGAAAACGATGCGTAGAATTTATTTGCCCCGTAAAAATATCACAAGTCGCCCTAACGGCATCTTCTTGAAACTTCTGGTGTTTAAATCTAAGCTTCATTTTTACCTCTTTCAATTTGTTTAGCTTTTTCTGCCAATTCTTCAATTGCACGATCGAAGTCACTTTTATAGTTTTTGAACTCTTTTTGGCGATATTTGTCATATTCTTGATCGGCTTTCTCGATAGCCTGTTCGCGAGAAATCTTGCCATTGTCTGGCAAAATTTCTCGCCCAGCAGTTTTTAATTCCAGGTCTAAACGTTCTTTCCAATCATTCATAGTCATAGTATTCTCGGAAATAGCCTGAAGTTCAGCATAATCAAGGAATCGGCTAACGAGAAGATTCAATACATTTAATTCATCTTCACTTAGGTAGTTTTTCGCTATGTGCGTGTCTTCTTTTGTTATATAATCACCCCTGAAATTAGTCATACCAACCATCGGTTTCTCGCCATTCACGCGACTATATATCACTTCTGCCGCAGTTTGGCGATGAACGGCATAATGCATTTTATTTTGGACTGTTGCAAAAAACTTCTTCGTTGTGTCTGATTTTTTATCATAATCGATAGCAGTTGCATAAATATCGGTCACTTGCTGCCAAAGATTACGCTCGCTACTTCTAATGTCGCGAATACGTTGCAAAAGTTCTTTGAAATAACGCCCGCCGTTTTGTTTTAATCGCTCGTCGTCGAGCGTAAATCCTTTAACGATATATTCTTTGAGTCTAATCGTTGCCCACTTACGAAAAGCGGTGGCAACTTCCGAATTTATCCTATACCCAAGAGCAATAATTGCGTCTAAATTATAGTGGGTAACTTGACGCGAAACTTCGCGCCGACCTTCCTTCTGAACTGTCAAGTATTCCTTGACAGTTGTAGCTGCGTCCAATTCGCCTTCTGCGAAAATGTTTTTTAAATGTAAACTTATATTTTGCTTTGTAGTGGAATAAAGTTCGGCAAGTTGTACCTGAGTCAGCCAGATGTTTTCATCTGACATACGAGTTTTAATGCGTAAACTTTTATCGTCGTTCTCGTAAAAGATTATTTTTGGTCCATTCATATTTCAACTTTCCTTATAGCACCTTAACTTTAGTATCAGGGCTAAGAATGCGGAAGTGTTCAGAGAGATTAATTTTCTCGGCAGAATTTTCAAACGAAGTGTCTTTAAATGCGGCTGTCAGAGCCTTAAGTTTGGCGATCTCCTTAATCGTATCTTCGGGAACTTTGTCATCGAAGCAAGCGACGAGACCAGTACCTTTGTCGAGATAACCATATAGATAAACTGTATTTTCGCCAATCTTGCGTGTTTCGAGTTTAAGGTCAAATGGAAGTGCAGAAGCATAAACTACACCAAATAGTAGGTCAAGTGGTGTACGATCTTTTTTGACGTTGTCTATTGCGTTAAATAAGTCAGACTGCTTTATCTCGCCGAGAGGCTTACGAATATCTTCATCCTCATTACTGCTATCGATCCGGAAGACGCGAAAGCCAGTGTCAATTTTAGCCTCCGGATGTTCGTTTTTAATTTTATCGCCAGCACGACGCAATCTCTCTGCAGTTA
>CAZEYN010000052.1:0-1625 GCA_964516075.1 uncultured Candidatus Saccharibacteria bacterium
TTTTCCATTTTACAACTTCATAATTTCATCAGATTTGGTTTTGAATTCGGCCTCGACTTTGTTGCTGAATTCCTTGGTCAATTCGTCGATTTCTTTTTCTGCGCGTTTTTTGGTATCCTCGCCCATTTCCTCGGCGATTTTGATAGCTTTGCGAGCATCTTCGCGAGCATTTCTGATGGCAACCTTGGCTTCTTCAACTTTTGTCGAAGCGTTTTTGACAATTTCTTTGCGGCGCTCCTCTGTTAATGCCGGAATTGGCACGCGAATCACACGACCATCATCCGAAGGATTCAAGCCCAATGATTGGTCGGCCCTAATCGCGGCTACGATTTTTTGGATATTTGACGGGTCGAAAGGAGTAATTACTAATAATGTGGCATCGCCAGCAGTTACATTTGCCACTTGGTTTAGTGGCATATATTGACCATAAACTTCGACGCTAATTCCAGAAAGCATATCTGGATGAGCGCGCCCTGTGCGCACCTTTTTCATCTCTTCCTTGAAGCGCGCGACCACGGCCTCCATTTTTTTGCGGTCTTCTTCGATGTCAAACATAAAAACTCCTTATTTATTACTCTATTATAGCATATTTATATTGATAGAAGATTAAAAAACAGCCCTAAGTGGGCTGTTTGATTATTCGTTTTCTTTAGCTTTTTTCTCGGCTTCTTTAGCGACCTTTTTGGCTTTGTTTTCTAGCGCAGTTTTTAATTGCTTGGCTTTCTCTGCACGGGCCTTGAAACGATCCACGCGACCCTCGGTATCGATAATTTTCTCTTCACCAGTGAAGAATGGATGAGAAGCGGAAGAAATTTGAACTTTTACCAAAGGGTACTCTTTGCCATCGGTCCACTTGGTAGTTTCGTCGCTTTTAGCGGTGGATTTGGTCAAGAACGAAAACCCAGCTGCCTCATCAGAAAAAACTACTTCACGATAATCTTTAGGATGTAACTCTGTTTTACTCATAATTACTCCTAATTATATCAGTAATCTCAAGAAAAGTAAACCCCTAATTTTCTTGCAATTCTCACCCTTTCGTGATAAAATATAAAGGTTATAAACTTAATGAAACAGTTTTTGGGAGATTTCCTGGTTGCGAGGTGATTCGCGCGACCTTAAAAACCCAGAAACAAAGAGAAAGGAAATCATATATGACCGTAGCAGTCGATATGAAAGCTCTGCTCGAAGCTGGTGCTCATTTTGGGCACAAAACGAGCCGTTGGCACCCGAAAATGGCGCCATATATTCATAGTAAGCGTCAAGGCGCACATATTATCAACCTTGAAAAAACCGTTGAAGGTTTGGAAAAGGCTTTGCCACAAATCACCGAAATTGCCAAAAATGGCAAAAAAGTATTGTTTGTTGGCACCAAAAAACAGATGAAAGACATCGTTAAAGAAGCTGCCGAATCTGTAGATATGCCTTACGTCACCGTGCGTTGGGTTGGCGGCACTCTTACTAACGTCGATACTGTCAATCGCCAAATCAAAAAACTAAAAGACTTTGAGCGTCGCATGGCTTCTGGTGAACTTGCCAACCGCTATTCTAAGCTCGAAGTTCAACGTTTCCAAGAGGAAATCGATTTCTTGAACGAGCGTTATGGTGGTATCAAGGAAATGTCCGAG
>CAZEYN010000053.1:0-1579 GCA_964516075.1 uncultured Candidatus Saccharibacteria bacterium
CCTTGAAAATAAAGGCAAAAATGGGATTTTATGTTCCAATGAAGACACCAAGCAAGCAAGGATTTTGGGGGTCCCCCTAAAAGTCCGTCACCCGTTCACTGGAATCTTTACGACTCATTTATATTTTATTAAATAATATGTCTATGAAATGTCAAGTGAAAAGTGTTCGGTTTTTGGGTTTTGACCCCTGTTGGGCGTGGATAATATTATGACATAAAAAATTTTAAAAAACAAGGTTGACAATGGTTATGGCTATGCTAAAATGAAGATAGGTTCGGACTGAAGTTGAGAGCAGCCTGAACAAAAAGTAGGGTGGACACGTAGAGTTGTTTTGGTTGAATAGTTGTTCCACCGCCCAGAAATTAGTATAAGAATCCGTCCTCGCGCGGATTTTTATTTTTTATAATTTTAGTTACTAAAACATAACCAGAACTAGATTTTTAAGGCAATCTGTGATATAATTGGGGTATGGAACTAACTAGAAGGATCGACAAGATTCTGAATTTAGTTATAGCTATAATTTTTGTAGTTTTTTTGGGGTGCCTGATAAAATTTGTGCCAAATAACACTTTCGCAGACAATGGCGAAGACGTAACCTCTTATGATGCCGAGAATGCTAAATTCGTGACTTTTTATGATGGCGGCGAAGAATTAACTATTAGGACTAACGCCGAAACCGTGGGCGAGGCAATTTCGCGTGCCGAAATCGTAATTAACGAGGGTGATATTGTGGATCCAGGGATGGACACGGATATCAACGCTGATAACTTTTTTATAAATATCCACAGGGCACGTCCAGTTTTGGTTATCGATGGCGTGGTGGAAAAATATTCAATGTCTGCAAGCTACGACGTCGAGACGATTGTTAGCGATGCCGGCTTAGCGCTATATGATGGCGACGAAATTAAGCAGGTAGATAATACTGGGTTCTTAGAGATGGGAATGGTGGAAATTTATCAGATTACACGTAATGGCGGCAGGACTTTAACTATAGAGGAAGAGATTCCTTTTGAAGAGGAAATTATCAAAGATTACAACCTTGAACCAGGGGTAGAGGAAGTGCGTCAATTGGGCGAAGTGGGTATGAAGCGCTCGTATTATACGGTGCTTTATTCGGACAATAAGGAAGTTTCGCGTGAGTTTGTGTCGGAAGAAGTTGTACGTGCGCCGGTCGCCAGGATTAAGGCGGTGGGGGCTACGGCGATTGAACAAAACCCGTTGACTGCAGGAATGGGGCGTAATTATTACACTTATACCAAGTCGGATGGCTCGACCGTATTAAGGCAAGAAACGTATTATGATTTAAATATGGGTGTCGTAATTAATTATTGTGGTTCTAGCTATTCGGTGCGTTCGGATGGGGTTAAAGTTGATCAGGATGGGTATGTATTGGTGGCGGCGAATCTGTCGCGCTATCCACGCTGTTCGGTGGTAGAGACTTCCTTGGGTGCTGGTAAAGTTTATGACACTGGGGGCTTTGCGTCCAGCAACCCAGAGCAGTTTGATTTGGCAACTGACTGGTCTAATCACGATGGTATATAAATAGGAGAAAAATGAAAAACAAAAAAGAATTAGGGCA
>CAZEYN010000054.1:0-1532 GCA_964516075.1 uncultured Candidatus Saccharibacteria bacterium
CCGTCAACCCCTGTTCTTTTGTATAATTTTGTGCCATCCTCAGCGTCAAAATCACCGCCTCGGATAGCGACATCATCGCCATATCAGACCCTGGCACCTCTACCGCTACTTTGTTTAAGGCTTTTTCGACGGCGCTCGTCGTGGCACCCTGTTTTCGCAAAATCTTCGCCCCCGTAGAATTATCCATCGACAAAATTCCCAACAGAAGATGCTCCGTCCCCATATAACCATTGTTGTATTTTTTACTATAAAAATCTGCTTTTTGCAGCGCAAATCGCGCATTTTCGCTCAAACGATTTACAATTTCACTAAATTCTTCTTGCATACTATCCCTATTATACACGATTAGCACTCACAATGCAAGAGTGCTAATCAACTTTTTCACGGCGACACACCGGTGTGTCCCAAATCTGAAGGAGCTCCGTTCTATGGAGTTTTACCCATTCTCTTACCATAGACATTCTAATGATAATTCCATAAGACCTGGCTATTATAGGCATGTTCTCTCCATGTCTATAGTTCATCACGATATCGTGAATAACGCAGCCCTAATTATTCCGCCAGCAATTTTTTAAGCTCGGTTTTGTAAGCCTCTACCCCAGGTTGATCAAAAGGATTTACCCCAAAAAGTTTCGCCGAAATCGCGCAAGCCAGCTCAAAAAAGTAAATCAATTCCCCAAATCCATATTCATCAAAAGACGACACACTAATATTCAGTACCGGAATTCCGCCACTGGTATGTGCCAACCGCACAGCTTGAACCACTTTTATATTCATCTCATCTGTTGGATAATCAATAATCGTTTCAAACAAATTGCGGCGCCCGTCCTGCATAAATTGCCCCAAAGAGTGCAAATCTGTCGAATAAATCACCGAAGCCGGCAAAATTCCCTGTTTATTCTTCCCCTCACTCTCACCAAACAACTGCTTTAGCCACTCATTAAAATACATCGTCGAAGGCTCAAAACTCGCAAATACCTCTGTATCGTATTTTTTCATGCCCAAAGCATAGCGCATCCAAGCGTATTTTACCGCCGGCTCAACCGAATTTTCCGCGCTATCCGCCGCGCCTTCTAGCAATTTCTCCACGTCAATTCCAGCTACCGCCATCGGCAAAAGCCCCACCGCCGTCAAAACCGAATATCGTCCACCGATGTTATCTGGTACTACAAAACGCGTGTAACCCGCCGCCACCGCCTCGTCGTGCAAAGCACCCTGGCTTTTATCCGTCGTGGCATAAATGCGCGAAAACGCCTCTTCCTCGCCGTATTTTTCAATCAATTTTTGTTTAAATTCGCCGAACGCCATCGCCGGCTCCAAAGTCGTCCCAGATTTCGAAATCACATTCACCGAAAAATCGTGATCACCTACCTTTTCCAGCGCGCGGTCAAGCTCGCGCCTGCTTAAAGAATTCCCAGCGTAAATAATCTTGGTCTCGGACTTCGGATGTAAAGCCTCGATAATCGCCCGATGCCCCAAATACGAACCACCAATTCCAATACAAACCAAATACTCGCTCTCGTCCTGAATCT